>NZ_CP141048.1:3486875-3815000 GCF_034627025.1 Microvirga lotononidis
TGACGGCCAAAGCCCGAATTAAGGAGATGGAGTTCCGGTTTGTAGAAAAAGCGGATCCGAAGCGCCAAGCGTTCCTCGAGATCTACTACTCGATCGCGTTGAGCACGCCTCTCAATGATTTCGATACGCATTAATTTGGTTGTCTGAGATCAATCAGTCGGAGCCGCGATCCTCCTCAGATAATCGTCGGCAAAATCCGTCTCGATTTCGATCCATAGCGGGCAATGATCCGACATCTGCCAAGTACGCCATTTGCGATAGAGCTTCTCAGGCGATATGCCGTTTACATCGCTACTCCCTTCCGGATCCTCCGAAGGCATGTATGACATGTAGAGATCGCAGTCTTCCTCATTGTCTCTGAAGACGTCAGCAAAGATATCGATCAAACCGCCGCTGAGAACGCGAAAGCGTGGATCCTTCACCCGAACAGCTATCTGGTCGTAGTAGTGGTCGCCTTTTCTGCGGACCGCGTCGCCATCGATCTGCGCGGGCACCGTGAAGCCCCTGCTCTTGAGAGCTTCCATTGTCCTATGTTCCGGGCTTACGACGTTGAAATCTCCAAGCAAGATATAGTTTTCTACTTGGCCGAATTTATCCTTCTCTTGTTTGCTGTCCTCATCCTGGCGCTCGGCAAAGAAGTGTACAAGCCGTTGGATTTCATCAATGCGCCGCTCGAGCGCCGGTCCCGATTCCTTGCCGTAGTAGATATGGACGGTGCAAAGGCTGAAACGAAACCAGCCGGATTGAAATGCAACCAGGAAAGGGCTTCGTGCAAACTGGTTCTTACCTTTCGCTCCTGCCGAGGCTTCTTCGGAACTTCCGGTTCGCGATCGAACCTTTTCCTGCGAAACGACAAGTTGGCCAGTGGGTAGAACGATCTCGCCGGCGATCTTTCGAAACCAGACCTTCTCTTTGTTGTATAGGAAGGCCATTCGCTCTCCGTTCCCACTTGGCCCTTCAGTCGTGTCGGTCACAATGTAATCCCACTCCCGGCCGAGAATGCGCATCAGCCGGTCCAAGGCGGTAAGATCCCTGTTGACCTCCTGAACCGCAACCAAGTCGAAGCAAGCAATGATCTCAGCTAGGTAATAGAAGGTCTCGGGCAGGCGGGGACCGAAGCCAAACTTGTTGGAATCGAAGTCCCGGATATTCCAGGTGGCCAGCATCAAAGAGTTGTCGCGCTGGCGCCGACGGATCGGATCCAGACGCTTCCGCATAGCGATGAGCCTCTCAGCGCATCGTTTGGCAACTCCAGCCTCGCCTTCAAGAGCGCGGCGCAGACCAGCGTAGTTGTTCGACATCGGAGGTCCCCTTGGATGAGGTCACCAGACGCAGTAACAGCCAGATCGTATTACTCTACCAAAATGTGTAGATATTGGCTCAGCCTAAGAAGAGGTAGAGACAATTATCGATGTCCGTGATCGGTACTATAAGTGACATCTCAAATAGGAATGACTTGTGACGTAAGTTCGTTAGGCAGGTTAAGACACACCGATCTGCCGGCAATCATGCTGACCAGAGTGCGAGGCATTACCAATAGCCAACAAAGTAATATGCTACTTTAAATCCAGCTGAAGTTTGTAGGAAGTTGTGGCTTGTATTGCTTCCGGTCGCGCACGGAGTGGTGAATGAGAGCTCCCTCGGGGATCCGCCGACGGGCGCCGAGATTCATGAGGTACCTGATCCGTCCATTCTCATATCGGCTCTTCGGAATGAACTCTGCGGGCCACCAACGCCAATCCAGGGATTGATGGATTTTTGCATCGGGATCGGGCTTCGACCTGCCAGGTGCTCCGCCAAGCTCGTGGGCTAGCTTTGTTTTGTCGACGTGCAATCCCAACGCACTTGCTTCGTCCAGCATCCAGGTGAATGCAATCTTTGATAGGCCCGCTTCGCTCTCGGGGTAGCCGCCTCCAACGTCGCAGTGGCAACCCGCGAACCAGACCTGGACGAAGTCTCCTCTCGTGACCGGAGCTCGCTGGATCCAGAGATTGGTTCTGAAAAATGCCCGCCGTTCATCAATCGAAATTGCATGGCGGCCATGCTCAATC
This sequence comes from Microvirga lotononidis, assembly GCF_034627025.1. NCBI lineage: Bacteria > Pseudomonadati > Pseudomonadota > Alphaproteobacteria > Hyphomicrobiales > Methylobacteriaceae > Microvirga > Microvirga lotononidis. The sequence goes on from NZ_CP141048.1 coordinate 3,488,927, forward strand.
TCGTCATTCCATGCCGTGAACGGCAGACGGAGCGGATTTGCGAGCCAGCCAACGGAGCTTACAGTGTCCCACACGCCCACAAAATGCGGCCGGCATTGCCCAACCGAGAAGGTCCGCTTGAAGTCGGCGGCAGTTCTGAACGCCTTCGCAAAAGAAGATGTGTCCTCACTAGCTGCCATGAGGTAGCGGATGGCATACGGAACCAGATCCTCGGCATCGCGGTGCAGCAGACCATACATCCGGAGCAACGATGCCACTGCGCGCACGGTGTAGGCGCCTCTGCTGAAACCAAAGAGATAGAGCTTATCCCCGGGTTCATAGGCTCGTGAAATATAGGCATATGCCTTACGGATTTCGTGCTCAAGGCCATACCCGACCGCCCTCGCCATGAACCTAACGAACCTTCGTCCGATATCGCTTAGTGCTCCCGGTGGCTCCATCGTACCGATCCCCGGAAGGTATGCAGCCACCTGCCGATCGGACTGCGCGATGACGGAGTACGTTCGCAGCACGTTCGTTTTATTACCAGCGAACTCGTTCGCGGTACCATCACAGCAGACGACGACATTCTTCATGCTGCCTCACCCATTGCTCTAGACTTAGAATCAAGCCAATCGCTTAGCGCTTTCCCTGGGTTTTCTGCCTCCGCTTGTCACGCTCACGGCCAACGGAAGCCTCGGCCGCTAGATATGCCTCCCAGGCGAGTTCCGGATCGTCCTCTATCAGTCTAAGATATGACCTGGCGCAAGACGCCTGGGGGCCGGATTCGCTAATGGCATCGGCAATGGTTCGCAGAGCAGCGTCAGCCATATCATCCTTGGCGGTTTTCGCTTGGCCTAAGGCGTAGAAAACTTCTCTAATCACTCGGAAACGGTCTTCCCAGAGCTCTTCTCGCGAATTGAGCGCGAAGAAATCGATGGTGACAGTGGCGCGTCGGCGCTCGTGACTGTCATCGTCGCGTGTGGGTTTCGCGACGATGCCTTCGAATGTGATCAGATCCTCCGGATCATCATCAACCGTCCCAAGAGGAAAGATGAGAAAAGGTTGCTCCAAAGCATTGAGAGTAGCTATGTCCGCTCCGGAGGCCCCTCGTGCAGCGCCGGCGATGGGGAAATAGTTTGATTTGCGTGCCGTATTGCATGCTTTGCACGCAGCCGCATAGTTCCCAAGATCATAAGCGAGCCAATGGTAACCGTCGCCTTTTCCGCCAGTAGAAAAGGGATAAGTCGGAGGCGTTCCTTTCTTTGGTTTCTTGGGCCACTCCTTAACTGCGTTCTTGGGTCTGAAATGCTCCACGTCCTGGGTGGCCTTCCCTGCGAATTCACCGCCAAGCGGCCACTCGCAGAATGCGCATTTGTTGGATTGCAACCGCATGAAGACCGGCTTGACGTCGCTCCACGATGGACGGCCCTCGCTATAGGCTCCAGCGGCAATAATGGCCGCGGTTCGCGCTTTCGCTTCCGCTCGCCAGTTTGAGACTTCCTCGTCGACCAACTCGCACACGAGGTCAAGAGTCGCTTTCGGATAGCGGATCATGTTGGTCCGTCATTCCTCGAATTTTCTGGATGCAAGTGACGTTAGCCATTCCGGCATTTCAGGTCGATCGCTTGATACGGCCTCGGCAGCGGCGCTGCCTCGGGCCGCTTGGCGCATGAAGAGACGGGCTGCTTCCCGGTTGCCTGAAGCCGCTTCGCTAGCCAGATTATCGAGGTGTGCTTTGAAACCAGGGTCGCGAGTGGAATCGAGACCAAAGATCTCTGAACGAAGGATCTGATCGGCCGTCAGTCCGTATACCTCTTCTCCTGGACGTTTCATGATCGCGTGACCGCGAGGCCCAGTTTCGACATGGATGATGTTGGCTCGTTCCAGCGTTCCAACAACGAGCGGGCTGTGAGAGGTGAAAATGAACTGCAGGTTAGGTAGCGCTTGGGCTAGGGTTGGGATCATGGTGCGCTGCCATTCAGGATGTATGTGCAGGTCGATCTCATCCACCAAAACGACGCCTTTGTTGTCCACCAGCTTCTTGCCTGGTGGACATCCCATGCACACGTGAAAGAGCAGATCTCCTACCCATCCGATATATGCCTTGTATCCGTCGGAAAGAGCACTGAATGGGACCAAATTGTTCCCGACACGGAAAAGATATTCACGGCCTTCCCTCTGTCCCGTGAATACCACGTCGTTGCGAGATAGACGGTTAATAAGATTGACGACCTGTTTGTGCCTGCCGGGATTGATGCTTTGCCACTCTGGCAACCAACTGGCGAGAGGGCGAAGTGTAAAATGGTCTTCAAAGAGGGAGGCAACACGTTCATACCGAAGCTGCCGTGTCTTGGAACGCGTCGATTCGTCAATGGAGGAAACGCTTTCCACCCTTCGGGTTGCACCGTACCCTACCATCAGGAACGCCGGGGATCGATCCTGGAACATGCCATCCCAGATCGGATCGATCGAGCCGGCAGCCTTCAGGGACTCCAGATCACCACGTCTTTCTACATTAGCAGAGATAGTTCGAACCTGATCCGTTCTCCCAGGACTGCCATCGACGTCCTGACCGTGAATGACTATCTCGGCCTCCATACTCGCTGCGCGCGGAGATTTGCCTCTTGCTACCCTCCGGATGAGAGCATAGGGCCGATAACCTGAGGAATCCGCGATGACCGGTGAAAGAGCGGCTAGCGCGATTGCGTCAAGCATCGTGCTCTTGCCGGCTCCATTCACGCCAAGTAGTACGTTGACGTTCGGAAGCCGCGGAGGCCAATTATAATTGCCGGCGAATGGCTCGTCCTGATCACGTCCTGGATAGACGAGATCAAGGCGCCCCTCGGCAACTGACCGCAGGTCAGTAACCTGCAAGCTTTTCACGTACATATTGGTACCTGTGTGCAACCCGGAATGTCCGAATTGGATATAAACTATCACAATTTGCGGTTAGGGCGAAAAGCCAGATAATTAGGAAGTGCTGCAGTTCCGCAGAACGAATTCATTACAAATACCCCTCGGCAGCAGCATCAAGGTCAAGACACGGGATTTTCGATGAGAACCAGTCCTCGTGACCATTAAGCCGTGTTATACCCGCTCATGGAATTCCTGACGCAGTGAGATACGGGTAGGCCGTCAATGTTGTGAGACGGCCTGTCTCGTCGAGGAGCCGGTTCCAGGCGCGGCAGACCGCGTCCAACACGGCTTCATAATCGTCGAGCATCCGATGCGAGAGATAGCGCTCACGCAGGTAGAGCCAGACCCGCTCCACCGGGTTCAGCTGGGGTGACGCCGGCGGCAAAGGCAACAGCGTGATCGTCTCTGGCACGTGCAAGGCCCGCGCGTCGTGCCAGCCGGCCTGATCCAGCACGAGCACTGCATGTACGCCGGGTTCGAGCTGCCGGGCAAACTGCTCCAGAAAGATCATCATCGCGTCGGTGTTCACCCGCGGCAGAGCCAACGCGAAGGTCTCGTCCGTGCCGGGACGGCAGGCGGCAAACAGGTACAAGCTCTCGAAGCGCTGATCGACCACGCCGGGCGGACGCACGCCGCGTTCATACCAGACCCGTGTTGTCCGGCCTTTCTGGCCAAAGCGCGCTTCGTCCTGGCACCAGAGCTGAAGACGGGCGTCAGGGTGCTCGGTCGCGAGGGCCTGCAGCTTTGACGGGAGTTCCTTTTTTGAACGCCGCCTGCGCGGCCGGATTGCCCTTCGGGTGCGAAGGCCGGGTCTTCTGGCGCGACAGGTTCAGCCGCTTGAGCAGGCACGAGAGCCCCCATTCGCTGTAGTGAACGCCATACGTCCGCTCGACATGCTCACACAGGTCGACCAGACGCCAGGCGCTCACTCCATCGCGCTCGGGCTCCGGCCCGTGCAGAATGTGGGCCTTGAGCGCGGCCTGCTGCCCAGGGTTGAGTTGTTCCGGGCGACCCGAGCGGGGCCGGTCATGCAGATCGTCAGGTCCCTCGACATTGAAGCGCTGGATGGCATCGTGCAGGGCCTGACGTTCCATGCCGGCCAGCCGGGCGGCCTCCGTTCGGGTCATGCCCTCAAGCGCATTGGCAATGGCCAGCAACCGCAGGCTGGCCCGGGTGTCCCTCTCACGAGCAGCCCGTTGGCGTAAGTCGGATGGTGAGTAGTCCTGGCGGATCCGGAGGGCAGCCATGCTGATCCCCTCAACAACGCCCCCGCTCCGCAGTGAATCACGTCAGGCGCCCCGACGCAAATCCGAGTCAGCAATTCCCTGGCTGGGTATTAACCATAAATCGCACAACTAAATGTTATAACTATAAACCGTGTCACAACTGCTGCGCACATTGTTGTGCCAGGGAGAAAGACATGATTCAGAGCCACGCCGAGTACAGGACGATTACGACACACGGCTATCCTCTACCGACATCACCCCATGAGCCCGGTCCAGCACCACAACTCCAATGGATCGAGATCAATCAGCTTGTCGTGGATCCATCGTACCAGCGCGATATCGGAAAGAAGGGGAGGCTGAACGTCAATCGCATCGTGGAAGGCTTCGAATGGTCGAAATTTGCCCCAGTCGTAGTCGCTCCGCTCGAGGGAGGGCTGTTCGCCATCGTGGATGGGCAGCACCGTACGACGGCAGCCCTGTTGCGTGGAATCGAAAAGGTCCTGTGTCAGATCGTCTATGTCGACAGAGCAAAGCAGGCGGAGGCTTACGCTGCGGTCAATGGCAACGTCACGAAGACCACGCCTCAACAACTATTTCATGCGAAGCTTGCCGCTCGTGACAAGGCGGCCTTGGCCGTCGCTGAAATCTGTGCCGCTGGCGGCGTCGAAATAATTCGAGGAAATTTCTCATCTCAGAATCCCAAACCGGGAAGAACTCAAGCAATCGGGGCTATCACACGCTGTTTCGATCGCTACGGGCGGGACACGGTGATCACGGCACTGCAGTGCATCACGCAGACCGGTGACGGCAATCCAGGCCAAGTCCGAGCAACGATCATAGAGGCCTTATGCGATGTTCTGCATTCCATGCCGATTTGGCGCGATGCCGGTGAGGCACTGCTTCGGGCGCTCGATGACTTCGATTTCGCCGATATGTGGGAAAGCATAATCTCAGGACGCAACTTCGTGCTCTCGCCGGCCGTACAGGATCTGATTGCAGAAAGGATCCGGCATCACTTATCGCTCAAGCTAAGTGATGAGAACAAGGAGGCGGCATAGTACTAATTTCGCTATGGGAGAAGGGTGACCACGACCCTTCTTTCAAAGTCTTCTTGATCTCGCCGGATTCATATCCGCTCCTGCTAGGTAGTTCCATCACTCCTTGACGGGAAGCTACCGAGCACTTCTCCGATGGTGTGCCAGAGCACATTGTTCGATTGCGCGAAGACTTTGTGCAGCAACGATCGGAGTTGGGCAAAGTCCTGTTCTACCGGGGACAAGCCCGGTGAGTACGGTGGAGATTTTCCAATGTCTCCATGCCGTGGTGTCCATCATGCGCTCGCCCGTAGGGACGCAGTCATAGTGGCACGCCACCGTGATTCGCCTGCTTCGTCCAATAACACGAGCGGGCGCTATCTACGTGATGCTGCTATGCCGGCCACCGCTGGCGCTCAAGTGCCGCATCCGGGGCCGGTCCTGCCTTGTTGCCTGCAACGTCTTTTTGCATCGTAGACTGAGATGGCATCGGGTAATCAAGATAGTGGAGAAAGCCGCCATTGGTGATGACCCGGACAATGTCGCGGTGGAGAGGCGAGGAGCAGCAATTCGCTGCTGCCTCGCGTCGGAGCGATGAACGCCTTCTGTATTAGACGATTGAATCAAGTGAACGGACTGATGCCGTCCCAATTACGCAACAGGTTCACAATGCCAGAAATGAAAGAGGTTTCGGTTACGCTGCCAGAATCATCCTCGATCCAGCCACCCCAGGAAGGAGCACCATTGCCGTACATGCCATACACAGCCCAGTCCCCGATATCGGGACGGTCGAAGACTATGAGGTAATCGGTAAACGTGCGACTGCCATTCGTCACCGCCGTGTCGTAGGAGACGCTCTCGTGGAAGGTCAGCCGAACGCCGCCATATTCACGCGACTTCGATATCTTGGTGTCCCAATTTTCATTACCAAGGTCCTTCTCCTCGATAATGCCTAGGGTGTTGTCATAGATCGTCGACTTCCAGGATATCTTTTCCACGTTATTGATGATCTTGCCCCTGATCGAGATCGTGTCCCAATCCTCTCCTTGATAGTCGAGCCTGTCGATCGTGTAGGTGTCATCATCGTTGACGCGCTTATGGTAGACCTGACCGCCATTGTGATAGCGCTTCTCGAAATGATCCCAGGATCGGCCGCTGAAATCCCAGCCGAATTCCTTGATAAGCGTTTCGCCGTTATAGTACTTATCCGAAACCTCGTTTTGGAAGCTCGAGCCGCGCCATTCCTGTACGTGGTGTGTCCAGCCTTCAGTTCCGGCATGATCGAAGATCTCAACCATCTTGTGGTCGGCATAGGTCGTTTCAATCTTACTGATTGTGCCGTTGACCGTGGTTGTGATTTGCTCAGCCCAGTCATATTCCCCGGCTACATCCCACAGGTGGACCGTCGTGGTATTGCCGATGATGACGTGCTGATAGGTCATGACGCCGCTGGCGTTGTATTGCGTCTCGCGCTCGTCGAAGGCGGCTCCGCCATTCCATTCGCGATAAATATGCCGCTGTCCTTCATCGTACTGCTCCCACTGCGTCAGCCGCGTGCTGCCGCTGTAGAGCGTGTCAAGCCAAGCCCAGCCCTGGCCGGACCAGTTCCAATCCTTGATCGAATGCGTGCCATTATCGAACCACGTCTTTAGCTGGATCTCCTTGAACAGGCCATCCCTGGTCAGTTCGTACCGCGTCCATGGCTGGCCGTTGAAGTCCCAGCCGCGCTCGACGGTGCGCTCCTGCTGCACGGTCGGGCCGTAGTATTTGTAGACCTCCCAGAATTTGTTGTTACCGGCGTCGCGATGCTCCTCGAAGTTGACCCACTCCTCGCCGGCCACTTGCGCGGCGTTCACGCCGTCACGGTAGTTGTAGCCGTCGGGGCTGTAGTCCTTCCCCCTGACGATGCTGGAGCCGTCATCGTTCACGATGGTCTCGATGAGCACCTGCTCGGCGGCGTTGAGCTCCTTGAGCTTGGTGTCCCAAGTCTGCCCGGTGCGGTCGTTCAGGCGCTCGATGAAGTCCACCGGCCCGAGCTCGCCGTCGTCGATGGTGTCGAACTGCCGTGAAGCGATGCCAGCCTCGTAATCGGCAAGACTGTCGTAAGTGCTCTCGCGGTTCACCCAGTTGTGGTGATCGATCGCTTCAGGGTCGAACTCCCACTTCGTGTAGGTGCCGTTGCGGTTCGTGTCGACCTGGCTGATCACGTTGGCCTGCGCATCGTAGGTCTGAACATAGGACGACCAGGCCAGCAGGCCAGTGAGATCCCAGGCCTTGGCGAGGCGTGTTCCATCCGGATGGAACACCGTCTCGCTCATCAGGACGCCGGCGATGTTGCGGCGCTGGACGTATGCCTCGATGATCGAGGGATCGTCGGCGGACGGGCGCCAGCCGAGGCGGCTCTTCGAGCCGTCGCTGTTCTCCACGTCATAGGCCATCGCGGCATCGGCCGCGGTGACGTAGTTCAGCTCGGCAATCGTGAGATCGCCGTCGGCGAAGCGGAAGATCTCGATGTCGGCCAGATCCGTGCCGTCCGGCGAGCCGGAGCGCAGGTCTACGATGGAGTAGCGCCCGATCGCGGTGTTGAAGCGGATCATGTAATCCGTGCGGTTGCCGGTGAGCACGATGGTGTCGGTGCCGGTCCCGCCGTCGATGTAGTCGGTGTCAGGACCTCCAGCCAATATATCGTTGCCTTCGCCGCCGAAAAGTTGATCGGCTCCGCCGCCGCCGACCAGGGTGTCGTTGCCGGCCCCGCCCGAGAGCTTGTCGTCGCCGAGGCCGCCGTCGAGGCTGTCCGCGCCTCCGTCGCCGGTGAGCACGTCATGTCCATCACCGCCGAGCAACGTGTCGTCACCTATGCCTCCCCACAGCTTGTCGTCGCCCGAGCCGCCGTCGAGGCTGTCATTGTCCTCGTCGCCATAGAGCAGGTCGTCCTCGCTGCCGCCAAGCAAGGTGTCGTTGCCCGCGCCGCCATAGAGGACATCCGCCCCGGCATCCCCGGACAGAAGGTCGTGACCGGCGCCGCCCTTGAGCATGTCGCGGCCCGCCTCGCCATAGAGCTGGTCGTCACCGGCTTCGCCCACGAGCGCGTCGTCGCCGGTTCCGCCATAGAGCGCGTCGTTGCCGGATTCCCCGATCAGCGCATCGTTGCCGGATCCGCCATACAACAGATCGTCCCCGGCGCCGCCGTTGGGATCGTCGTCGCCGTCCTCGCCCTTCAGCACGTCGTCGTCGCCTTCGCCGCGCAGGCGGTCGTCGCCCGTGCCGCCTTCCAGCGTATCATGGCCGTCGCCACCCTCGAGCGTGTCGCGGTCCGCGCCGCCGAGGAGATGGTCGGCGCCGGCCCCGCCGATCAGCTTGTCGTCGCCGTCGCCGCCCAGGAGAAGGTCGGCGCCATCGCCGCCGACGAGCCAGTCGCGGTCGGCACCTCCGTCCAGGGTGTCCTTGCCTGCCCCGCCCTGAAGCTCGTCGCGGCCTGCGCCACCATCCAGGCTGTCGTCGCCCTCGTCCCCGAAGAGCAGATCGTCGCCGGCCTCGCCTTCGAGCCGGTCGTTGTCCGCGCCGCCATGCAGCTCATCGATGCCGGCGCCCCCTTTGAGGGTGTCGTCGCCGGCTTCGCCCTCGAGGTAGTCGCGGCCCGCATCGCCGCTCAGCAGGTCGTTGCCCGCGCCGCCATAAAGGTCGTCGTAGCCGTCGCCGCCGAATAGCGTATCGGCTCCCTCGCCCCCGCGGAGGGTATCATCGCCCGCCTCGCCGTCGAGCCAGTCGGCGTCCTCGTCACCGTCGAGACGGTCGTCGCCCATGCCGCCTTTCAACGTGTCCGCGCCCGCGCCGCCATATAATGCGTCGTTGCCGTCTAGCCCCTCCAAAACGGTTTCTTCATCTGATCCCAGGAGGGTATTATTCTCTAGGTTACCCGTGATGTGCTGGTGGACCAGTTTCTCCTTGGCATCGAACTTCAGCGTAAGGTGAATGCCTTTGACCCAACCTTCGTATGAGATGACCTTTCCCTTTGCAGTTTTGGTGAAAAGGGCGGAAATCTTGCCCTTCGCATCGTAGGTTGCACTCAGGGTCTTCCCGGCTTTATTTGTGAGTAGAGCCGCGCCATAGCCGGATTGGCCGAGCTTTAAGGCACGACTGCGCTCGCCTTTACCTTTGAAGATTTTGTATTTCGTGCCGTCCCCGAGATCAATATCGATGCCGCTCTTACTTTTCACGATAGAAGCATCATTCTGTCCTGCTTTGAGGATCATATCGGCAATTGCCACCTTCTTGCCGTTTGCAAGTTTAAACACCGCCTTGCCAACACTGCGCGATCCATCGGTGTATCGCCGGGTCTTGCCATCCGTCGTGAGCGGAATAGAGGTCATGCCGATTTCATCGAACGTCTTGAGTTCACCAGGCTCAGTAACGGCATTGCTGTTCCCATCGATCCAAATTCGGAAATAGCGGAAGGCCTCATCGGCCTTTGAGAGAAAGCCATCCTGGTTGGTATCGAACCGTTTCCGCAATGCCTCAAGATCGGTCTTCTGACTTCTATCCCAGTGCCAGAACACGAACTCGGCAGCTTGGTCGATCACGCCATCCGGTTTAAAACTGCCGTTAGGGCCAAGATCGATGACCAGCACGCCATCGCCGCCACCGACCCATGCGGTCCGTCTGAGCTTACCGTCTCCCTTCAGGTCGAAGAATGCGGAGGATTTATGCAGCGGGACGATCTCAATGCCGTCGCCATCAAGATCGACGAACACCGGAGGATATTCATATCCAGACGGATGCACGGTCAGTTCCAAAGGTTTTGACTCGGGTTCACCCTCAGTATTTCCCCAAGATTCAACAGTGCCGTTATCGCCATAACCAGTCCCTGTGCCAACAACTCCAGGTATGCCAGATCCGATGCTGGTGCCATTACCATGATGGCCGTTTCCAGTAGAAGTCCCGTCGTGGGGATTCTTATCATAGCCTTCGCCCGGCTCGCCGCTATTTCGGCCCGGTTCGCTTGTGGTACCGCCGCCCGAAATACTGGTTGGGCTGTCAGGAAGATTGTTGCCAGACTGGCCTGAGACAGGGCCTGCGGGATTGACAGTTTCGGCAATGGCAGCTTTGGCGGCTTCGAAGATGTCCTGCAGTTTCTCCGCGATAGCAATAGTTGCGTAAAACACTTCCTTTGCTGCAAAAATGGCAAGAGTTTCAATCAGGGAATAATCTTTATCTTCAGGGCGTAAGGCGCTGAAATTGTCCTTAGTCACCTTGCTGTAAGTCTTTCCACCATAGGTAAAATTCAATTCAATTGGTGGAGGAACCTTTGTTACTCCGTGCCTTGCAAGCGAAGTAGAATTGTAAATTTGGACATACCAATCCTTGCCTTTAGTATTAAAATCAAATCTGTCATCCCGCGGCCGAATTTGAAGGTCGCGGATTTCAATGTTACCGTTTTTGTCAACGTGGACTTTGCCCCCGCTAATGGCGTAAGCGGTTGTGCCAAACACCCAAGACCGGAGAATGTGATCATCACCCCAGACATCTGTCGTATAGTTTTTGATAACCCCTGTTATACGAACCTTATCGTTCGGACCTTCATCACCCGTGTAGAAAACGCCAGAGGTATTATACGGATCCTTCGTGACCAGATCATATACGCCAGGCGCGAGACCGAGCTTGCCGCCAAATAGGTCTTGGAGTGCTGGGATTTTGGTTGGATCAAAATACTTACCAGGTCCCTGCTCCATAAACCAGTCAACATCGATCTGATACTTGGGAGGCTTGCCACCGAGGGCATCGCGCTCCAACTGTTCCATGCTGACCCAGCCCGCATTAAGTGTCTTAATATGATCCTGCATATCAGCCCCCGAACCGGACGCAGCTTTGGCGCCGTACGTATTTCTGTGATCGTTGCTGTGGTTGATAAATATTTACGTCATTCTCTCACGGAAAGACCGTCTTCCTCGATCCGGTATCGGCATGACGTGAACTGGACATCATAGAAGTAGAAATATCGCCCCGGCGGCTTCGCAACTTTCAGTGAAACAAACCATTCGCGGCCATTGTTTTCGTCAGGATTGATCCGAGAAACATTGCAGCAACCTGGTGTCTGCAGCATCTGATCGAGTTCCGCAACGGAGTGAAGTTCATCCTCCCAAATGGAGCGATGGCGACGAAGATAATATTTTCCGAATTCGAGTGCGTCGGCCTCTCTCATGATCTTGTCGCTGCCGATGCAAGATGGATCATATTTCAGGGCGAACCACGCGAAAGCAAGAGCGGTAATCCAAGCCACACATGTAAGACCAATAATCACGTGCCTGAGTTTTATCTGCATCTCAGTTCCCTCTGCGCACGATTTTAGTCCGGACTTTGCTTCTGCAGGAAGTGAATGCAACTTCATAAAGACCAACGATTTCGCCTGACCGAACCAACTTCACAGTCGAGACCCATTCTCGCTCATCGTTTGCCTCTGGATTAATCGCGCGAGCCACGCAGCAGTCGTTCTTCTCCAGAGCTTGGTTCAGATTGGTGAGAGACTGAATACCATCGGCGCGCCATAATGAATCATCTCTTCGTAGCCAGTATTTGCTGAATTCGACAGCATCGATTTCCGTGCTGATGGCACTGGCCTCGCATGGTGACATAAGCCAGAAGAAGACCGTAAGATACCCTGCCAGGGCGATCAGCGGAGCGCAGACAAGGATCGTGAGCGCGGTTTTGGTATGATTTTGCATGCTAGAGCCGTTCGGTCCAACGATCGGTAACGATGTCGTATCGGCAGGACGTGAATTGGACGCTGTACCCGTATTCGTAGTCCCCTCTGGGAGACGTGAACCTCAGGGCGACATTCCATTCCCTGCCTTCATTGTCTTGAGGATCGACGCGCTGAACGGAGCAGCACTTCTCCTTCCGCAATTCCCGATCCGGGTCCCGAACGGATTGGAACGTGTCTCTCCAAAACCAGGCATCGTGACGAAGGAAGTATTTGCCGAATTCAAACGCGTCGGCCTCTGTGGTGATCTTCACGCTGTCTTCACAGGGACTCGGCCGCCACGTGATCACCCACCAGCCATAAGCAAGCAGCGCAATCCAGCATGCAAATGTTATCCCTATGATAACTCGGGTGAGGGACACGTGCATTTCAGTGCTCCTCATGCGTGATCTTGGTGAGAATTTCGTATCGACATGAAGTAAACTGAACCTCATATCGCTCAAGATCGTTGCTGGCCTTACCGAGTCGCAATGCCGTAGACCACATACGTCCATCATTCTCCGATGGAACGATTTCCTCGACAGTGCAGCAGCCTACTTTTTCAAGCTCTAAGTTAAGGTCAGTCAGGGACTTGACGCCTTTGGCGCGCCAGAACCGTTCATCCCGACGTAGCCAATACTTGCCAAATTCGAGAGCGTCTTCTGAGGTGTCAATCTTCTGAAGATTGCTGCAAGACCCAACGTTCCAAAAGACGAACGCAAGGCCACCCGCGAATGCAATCAGGGGAGCGCAGATGAGGACCGCGAGAACGGTTCGGAAAGTCATCACAATCGTCATGCTCAACCCCTCCTAGATCACGAAGAAGTCCTTGGCGCTGAGCGCCAGCTTCTTCGATAGCACGGCGATCTTCACCGCAGCAGCCTTGCCGGTGCCGTCGGGATCGTAGGACAGCACGCCGGTCTTCGGATTGTAGATCAGCCGGTCATTTCCATCGTGCGCTTTCGCGCCCTTCCAGAACTTGGACGGACTAAGCTTTGAGGGCTTCGTGAACGAGCCTTTCGACCCCAACGCCTTGAAGACGGCGTTGTCGAGGAAGATGCTGTCGTCCGGCACACTGAAGTCGGTGATCCGGTCCACGTTCGTGGACGCGCTGGGCTTGGTGTCGAACACGAAGGTGTCCTTGCCGTCTCCGCCCGTCAGGCTGTCATGCCCCTGCCTGCCGTAGAGCACGTCGTCGCCGAGGCCGCCCGAGAGCTTGTCGCGCCCGCGGGTGCCGATCAGGGTGTCGTTGCCGTCCGTGCCCGCGACCGACCCGTCCGACCAGACGAGTGTTTCGTCCCACACGTCCTCGACCGCAATGGTGAAGCTGTGGTCGATCACCGTGCCGTCGTCGGCGGTGGCCCGCACCTTCACCTGGTGCGCGGCATGGCTCTCGAAGTCGAGCTTGGCTCCGGGGGCGACCAGCAGCCGGTCGCCGTCGAGAACGAAGCGCCCTCCGGCGCTGTCGAGAAGCTGATAGGAAAAGCCGCTCAACCCGGGCGCTTTGGCGGTCAGCAGGCCGACCAGCGTGCCGGCGAGCGACAGCTCCGGCACGGCCGCGTGGCTGAGGAGCAGTTGCGGCGGTTCGACTTGAACGGTCTGGTCGATCCTCACGGTGGAGGTCGAACGCCGGCCGCCCTCGTCCGTCAGCGTGATGACGATCTGCTGCTGAACGCTCGTCTCCGGCACCTGATCGGCCATGGTGTAGGTCAGGGCACGCAGGATCTCCTGCACGCGGGCCGGGGTCGCATTGGCGTTGAAGATGACGCTCAGGCCTGAATCCGAGGCATCCCACAGCATGCCGATGTCGAGGCCGCCGACCCGCAGAGTGCTGCCGGAGGCATAGCCGGATTCCAGCGCCACATTGCCGGAGAGATCGATCCGCAGCTTGCCGGGCGCCGATAGCCCGACCGGCGCCTCTACCTTCAGCAGGGTCAGCAGCCCGTCATCCTCGGACAGCACCGCATCCCGGCCCTCGTCGACGAACACCCGCTCGCCGGCCTCGGCCTCGAAGTGATCGCCGTTGAGGTGCTCCGTGACCGGGGCCAGGTTGGTGTGCGTCCCTGCCGCGTCCATGACGGTATCGATGCCCTGCCGATGCAGGAGCCGGATCTCGGCGGCCGTGAACGTGACACCCGTCGCCACGAGCCTGTCGTTCTGGCTCGCGATGCCCGAAGCCAGGAGCGCAGTATTGGCATTCCCCACGGTCAGTACGGCGCCGTCGGTCTGCAGGGAGATCCGGTCTATCCCGATCAGGGTCTTGGCCGTGAAATCGAACGCGCTGCCGATGAGTTGCAGTTCGTCCCAGTGCGAGGCGGGATTGGCCCCGCCATTGAAGGTGACGACACCCGCCGCCTGCTCGGCATTCAGGATGATCGTGTCGTGCTCGCCCGAACCCTGGATGGTCTCGATGCTGGAAAACACTTGTAGCCGGGTCAGGTCGAACGTGCCGCCGCCAAGCAACTGCAGGGTGTCGTTGCCGCCAAGGCCGTCGAGCACATTGCCCTCGATATCCCCCTCCGTGGCGGTGAAGACATCATCGCCAGGCGTGCCGGGAGTGAATGAAACCGAGGGGGTAAACCGAGCTGACATAGGAAGGCGTCGACCATAAGACGGGATATATTCTTAGACGCAACCTATAGTCATTATCTCCGGGATCCGTCTAGTAATTACGTTGCAGTTTTTGATGGCCAGTAATTACCCTAACGTCACCGAGTTCCAGGCCCATCGGTATCGCTCACGATGGTTCGAGGGCGTGCGGCGCTGCATCCCTATCCCGCTCTCTTCGCGGCTCTGTGCAGCTTCAGATTGTCGAGTTTGCTATACTCGTACTGCGCCAAGGCCGCGCCGATCTGGCCGAACAGGCCCCCGATCACAAGCCCCGTGACGATGATAAGCGGCAGCTGGCGCCAGTCGAGATGGGTCTTCGTCAGGTCCTGTGTCATCGCTCTTTCTTCGCGTGAGCCTTAGGTTCATGGCGTGGTTGCTCGCGATGATCGTAGCACGTCATCGTGCGAAGTGGGGTAGGGGGCATTGCCTGCTTACGCAAGAGGCCCAATCGAGAGGAGCAGCCTTCAGTCCCAACGGTCCGTCACACGGGAGTATCGCCATCGTTGTTCGGCGATGCCCGTTCTGCTGGCGGCATCCGAGGCTTCGGCCGCTATCAGAGATGATAGGCCATGAGCGGTCTGCCGTTGCACGAGAGAGATCGCGGTGCGCGCCAGTCCTCTGAACTCTTCCTGCAGAGTCGGGGGAGCCTCGTCCCAATCGCCTGAATGCTCGGTCGCGTAGAATGCCCGCGCGACACGTTCAACCTGGTTCGGCGTCATGCAAGTCTCCCTGCACCTGTTAACCAGATAGGTAATGGGAGAGGTATTCGTTCCGTATCTCTTTGGAGTTAATCCTGGCGATGGGAGCTAAGTCACGGAAATCTTTCGGCCCGCTACCACCTTTGCGCAACGGCGGTTTAGGAAACTTTCCAACGACGCCTTTCAGCCGCCTCACCAGGCCATCCGTTGCAAGCGGCTGCGATCCGCTGCCCTTCATTTCCTCGCGCAGATCGCCCGGGCGATCATCGTCTTCGAACCATCACTCGTAGAGAAGCAATAGACGCCGGTTTCATCCATGTCGAAACGGTCGCCCCGGCTGCAGGTGCCATTGACCGGATACTCATCCTCGTTGCAGCGCGCCATGCACCGGCCCTGGGTCGCGCATTCCTGTACAAAGACCCTCAGGATCGTGCCGGCGAGACCCGGCTTGCCCTCGGGGCCCATCTTTCCCTCCGGGCCGACAGGCCCGGGAGGTCCTGCGGGACCCGTCAGGCCCGCTGGGCCGATCGGCCCGACAGGTCCGGGTGGGCCGATGGGGCCGATCTCTCCGGCGATGCCCTGAGGGCCCGGAGGTCCGGCGGGACCGACGGCTCCTACGGGACCTGCGGCTCCGACAGGCCCCGGCGGTCCGGCCGGTCCAGGCTCGCCGCGCGGCCCTGGCGTTCCTTGAGGGCCCTGTGGGCCCTGATAGCCCGCCAGACCTTGCGGGCCTTGTGGCCCGGGCGGCCCCGCCGGGCCCTCGGGGCCGATCGGGCCGGCCGGTCCCGGCTGCCCTCCCGGGGCTGCTTGTGCCTCGGCAGTCCCAGGCGGTCCTGGAGGCCCGGCGGGGCCTTGCGGCCCCATCGGGCCGGCTGGGCCAGGCTCGCCGCGCGGGCCCGGCAATCCGGCCGTTCCTTGCGGGCCCGGAGGGCCTTCAGGGCCCTGCGGTCCCGGCGCGCCGTCGCGACCGGGCTCTCCTTGCGGCCCGGGCGGGCCTGCAGGTCCGGTCTGCGCCGGGGCAGCAGCCGCGTCCTGCGGGGCCGCGCCCGATCCTTCCGGGCCCCGCTGTCCGCAGAAGCCCACAACCGCCTGCCGTTCCTCGTTCTCCGCCTGAAGATTCACGATGCATGAGGCGGGATGATAGGGAATCCGGAAGGTGAACCGGCCGTTGGCATCGGCCTTCGTCTCGAAGCGCTCGTCGAGGAAAATCGATATCTGACGCGGCTTGCTCAATCGCCCGACGACACGCAACTCGCCGGCGGTGATCATGGCTTGATCGATGAGGATATCCGCCATGGCAGGCATGCTGCCGCTGGCAATCAGGATGGTTCCGGCTAACAGGCGTCTGAGCATCGTGCCTTCCCACTTCGGAGACACAAAGCGTCGCCCGAAGGGGAGTGAAGCGTCAATTCACCCGGAAGAGTACGGCAAATACCACCTCGCTTGCGCGA
Source organism: Microvirga lotononidis (assembly GCF_034627025.1). Classification (NCBI taxonomy): domain Bacteria; kingdom Pseudomonadati; phylum Pseudomonadota; class Alphaproteobacteria; order Hyphomicrobiales; family Methylobacteriaceae; genus Microvirga; species Microvirga lotononidis. The sequence continues at coordinate 3,505,580 of NZ_CP141048.1, forward strand.
AGCGAGCCTTTATAGCCCGTGTCGCGGGGCCAAGACGATGCGAACGGGCCGCCTGCGGTGCGACGGCCCATAAGGTTGCTTACGAGGGGTGGGCCGGATCATTGATGCTCAGTCTCTTCGGAAGCGAAAGCCGCCGCCCGCACGCGAGCGGGACTTCGCACGGCCCTGCCTGCCTCAATGCACCCCTTCCGCCTGCATCGCCTCGACGCGGATTTCCTCGGTCAGTTGGGCCTTCAGGCTTGAGAACTCCGGCGTGGTCTTCATCCTGTAATGGCGGGGATGCGGCAGGTCGACGGGGATGTCCGCCTTGATCCGTCCGGGGCGGGCCGACATGACGATGACGCGGGAGGCCAGGAAGATCGCTTCCTCGATGTCGTGGGTCACGAACAGAACGGTCTTCCGTTCGCGCTCCCAGATGCCGAGCAGCAGTTCCTGCATCAGGCCGCGGGTCTGGTTGTCGAGGGCGCCGAAGGGTTCGTCGAGGAGCAGGATGTCGGGATCGTTGGCGAGCGCGCGGGCGATGGCCGTGCGCTGCTGCATACCGCCCGAAAGCTGTTTCGGATAATGGTGCTCGAAGCCGCGCAGACCGACCTTCTCGGTATAGGATGCGACGATCTCCTGGCGCTCCGCCTTCGGCATGCCCTTCTCGCGCAGCCCGTAGGCGATGTTCTCGGCGATCGTGAGCCAGGGGAAAAGCGTGTAGGACTGAAACACCATGCCCCGGTCGGCGCCCGGGCCCTTGATCTCGCGGCCGTTGAGCATCACGCGCCCGCCGCTCGGGCGATCAAGCCCCGCCACGATGCGCAGGAGCGTGGATTTTCCGCAGCCTGAAGGCCCGAGAATGGTGATGAAGTCGTTCTGCGCCACCTGCAGGCTCGTGGGCTCCAGCGCCCGCACGGGCGCGCCGCCGCGCACGCCGGGGAAGACCCGCGAGACGTTCTCGATCTGGAGGATCGTGCCGGTCATGCGAGCCTCCACGGGAACAGCGAACGGTTGAGGGCCTTGAACAGGAAGTCTGAGATGAGGCCGATGATGCCGATGACGATGATGCCGAAGATCATCTGACCCGTCGCGAGGAGCGCCTGGCTGTCGATGATCATGTGGCCGATGCCCGACGAGGAGCCGATGAGCTCCGCGACGATCACGTAGGTCCAGGCCCAGCCGAGCACGAGGCGCAGGATCTCGGCGATCTCCGGCGCATTGGCGGGGATGAGCACGCGCTTGACCACGCCTCGATCCTTGGAGCCCAGCGTATAGGCGGCCTCGACGAGATCGCGGCGCGTGTTGCCGACGGCCACCGCCACCATCAGGATGATCTGGAAGACGGAGCCGATGAAGATCACCAGCAGCTTCTGCATCTCGCCGATGCCGGCCCAGAGGATGAGAAGCGGCACGAAGGCGGAGGCCGGCAGGTAGCGGGCGAAGGACACGAAGGGTTCGAGAAACGCCTCGAAGGACTTGTAGGCGCCCATCATGATGCCGAGCGGCACCGCCACGAGGGCGGCAAGAACGAAGCCGCCGACCACGCGCCAGACCGTGACGCCGATATCGTTCAGGAAGCCGAACCGCGTGAGCAGCAGCCAGCCGTCCTGCACCATGGTGATCGGATCGGCGAGGAACGTGCGCGAGACGAAGCCGCCCAGCGTCGCGAAGGCCCAGGCTGCGAAGAAGAGGACGAAGAAGGAGATGCCGAGCGTGATGCGCGTGCCCTGGCTGACGGGTTCAAGTGGACGAGGCATGGAGGATCTGTTCTGCCATTCGGCTGTCATGTGCCGGATGGTGTTCTCGAGGAAAAGATGAGGCCCTTGCCCGCTTCCGCGCAGGCAAGGGCCACGGCAACGGCGTTACTGGATGAAGCTGGTATCCGCCAGCGCATCCATGTCCGGCTTCTGCTTGATGATGCCGGTCTCGAGCAGCAGGTCGGCGGCTTCCGCCGAGAACGTCTTGAACTCGTTCGCGAAGAACTTTTTGTTCGCCTCACGGTCCTGCCAGCGCAGGAACTGGGCCGACTTGCCGAAGGCCTCGCCGGTCTGCTTCACGTCAGCGCCCATGATGTCGTAGGCCTTTGCCTGATCCTTGGCGATCATGTCGAGGGCTTCGAAATAGCTGTCGGCAAAGGCCTTGGCGGCCTTCGGATTGTCGGCGAGGAATTTCGGCGTGCAGCCGAAGGTGTCCATCACCATGGGATAATCGAGCGTCGTGGCGATGATCTTGCCGGCTTGCGGCGCGGCGCGCACGGAAGAGAGATACGGCTCGTAGGTCATGGCCGCGTCGTTCTGCCCGGCGATGAAGGCCTGGGCGGCAGGGCCCGGCTCCATGTTGACGACGGTCACGTCCTTCACGGAAAGACCGTTCTTCTTGAGCATCCAGGAGAGCGCGAAATAGGGCGACGTACCGGGCGCGGAAGCCGCAACCTGCTTGCCCTTGATATCCTTGATCGATGCGATGTCGTTCTTCACGACCATGCCGTCCGCGCCGTAGCTCTTGTCGAGCTGGAAGATCTGCTTGGTGGGGACGCCGTTGGCATTCCACACGATCCAGGTCTCGACGGTCGTGGCCGCGCATTGGATGTCGCCGGACTGGATGGCGAGGTGGCGGCTTGCCTGCGGGACCTTCTTGATCGTGACGTCAAGGCCGTTCTTCTTGAAGATGCCGGCCTCCTTCGCGAGCGTCAGGGGCGCGAAGCCCGTCCAGCCCGAGATGCCGATGGCCACCTTCGTCTCCTGCGCCGAGGCGGAACCCGCCGCCAGTGCCAACACGGCCAAACCACTCAATACCGCCTTCATTGCTGCCTCCGTCCTGTCCAATTCCCTGGCTCGTTCCGCCGGCCGTTTTCCTGGAAGTTCTTGCGTCTCCGCCGGCGCTCCTGTGCGAGCGGGCGAATGGCACCATGACGGAGCGTCAATGTCAAATGTATAGACATTTCGACGTGCCGTTGTTTTGGGCATTCCGCGTTAAAAGTTGCGCTGCTTAACGTCCGGCCGGGAACAATGCTGTCTCGGAACGCTCATTCTGAGAGACTGCTCATAAAGGCTCGCGCGCCTTTCCCTCCCCCTTGTGGGGAGGGGTTAAGGGTAGGGGTGCCGGCGCTGAACTGGACCAGCGATGCGCTCACACACCCGCCTCCACCTCCTCCCCACAAGGGGGAGGAGAGCTCCAGCATCGCTTCACGATCCAGACTTTCAGGAGTGATCCGGCATGAGCTCGATGAGGACCGCACGGCCGGTGCCGGACAAAAGGATCAGCTCCTGCATGGCGTCCAGCATCAGCGTGTCGAGTGCTTCAAGCGAATGGATCGTCGAATCGAGCGTCACGTCGAAGGGGCCGTCGAGCGGGACGAGGAACGCGACGGTCGTCTCCTCCGCCAGCAGCGCCACGCCGGATTCGACGAAGCGCGTCCGGTGCCGGAACCGTCCGCACCGGGTCATCACGTTGAGATCGCGGATCGGCCCGGAGAGAAGATGTCCGGTGGTGATGTCGTCGCCCGAGAAGGAGAGCTTGGGAGACGCGCTGTCCAAAGTGTAGGCGATGCCTTCCACATCGAGCTCGATGCCGTCGCCCTCGACCACGATCAGCGTGCGGTCGATCCCCGGGAAGAGAGAGAAGGGACCGTCCGAGGCAACGTCGGCCATGCTGACGCGCCAGCCGAAGGTCTCGAAGGTCGCGCCTTCCGGAAAGGCGGCGACCTCCGCGGTGGTGCCGCCGCCGTTCTTCCAGGGAACCCGGATGAGGTCGTGGTTGCGGATGACGCGCGCCTGCATCACCGAAGACTCGGCAGGTTGAGGCCGTGCTCGCGGGCGCAGTCGATGGCGATGTCGTAGCCCGCATCCGCATGGCGCATCACGCCGGTCGCCGGATCGTTCCAGAGCACGCGCTCGATGCGCTTGGCGGCTTCCGGCGTGCCGTCGCAGACGATCACCATGCCGGAATGCTGCGAGAAGCCCATGCCGACGCCGCCGCCATGGTGCAGCGACACCCAGGTGGCGCCGGATGCGCAGTTGAGCAGGGCGTTGAGGAGCGGCCAGTCGGACACGGCGTCCGAGCCGTCCTTCATGGCCTCCGTTTCCCGGTTGGGGCTCGCCACCGAGCCGGAATCGAGGTGGTCGCGGCCGATTACGATGGGGGCCTTCAGCTCGCCCTTGGCGACCATCTCGTTGAAGGCGAGGCCGAGGCGGTGGCGGTCGCCCAGGCCGACCCAGCAGATGCGCGCCGGCAGGCCCTGGAACTTGATGCGCTCCTTCGCCATGTCGAGCCAGTTATGCAGGTGCTTGTTGTCCGGCAGCAGCTCCTTCACCTTGGCGTCGGTCTTGTAGATGTCTTCGGGATCGCCCGAGAGCGCGGCCCAGCGGAACGGCCCGATGCCGCGGCAGAAGAGCGGCCGGATATAGGCCGGGACGAAGCCCGGGAAGTCGAACGCGTTGTCGACGCCTTCTTCCTTCGCCATCTGACGGATGTTGTTGCCGTAATCCAGGGTCGGAACGCCCGCCTTGTAGAAGTCGAGCATGGCGCGCACGTGCTCGGCCATGGACTGTTTGGCGGCGTGCTCCACGGCCTTCGGATCGCTCTCGCGCTTGGCTTCCCACTCGGCGAGCGTCCAGCCTTTCGGCAGGTATCCGTTGATCGGGTCGTGAGCCGAGGTCTGGTCCGTCACCGCATCGGGACGGATGCCGCGCCGGTAGATCTCCGGGAAGATCTCGGCGGCATTGCCGAGAAGGCCGACGGAGACCGGCTTCCTGTCGCGGCAGGATTGCTCGATGATGGCGAGCGCCTCGTCGAGAGTGTCGGCGCGGCGGTCGAGATAGCCGGTGCGCAGGCGCATCTCGATGCGGCTCGGCTGACATTCGACGGCGAGGCACGAGGCGCCCGCCATGGTGGCGGCGAGCGGCTGCGCGCCGCCCATGCCGCCGAGGCCGCCGGTGAGGATCCAGCGGCCGGAGAGATCGCCGTTGTAATGCTGGCGGCCCACTTCCACGAAGGTCTCGTAGGTGCCCTGAACGATGCCCTGCGTGCCGATATAGATCCAGGAGCCGGCCGTCATCTGGCCGTACATCATGAGCCCCTTGCGATCGAGCTCATGGAACTTGTCCCAGGTGGCCCAGTGCGGCACGAGGTTGGAATTGGCGATCAGCACGCGCGGGGCATCCGCATGGGTGCGGAACACGCCGACCGGCTTGCCCGACTGCACGAGGAGCGTCTCGTCGGCCTCGAGATTCTTCAGCGCGGCGACGATGCGATCGAAGCTGTCCCAATCGCGCGCGGCACGGCCGATGCCGCCATAGACGACGAGCTCGCCCGGCCTCTCGGCGACATCGGGATCGAGATTGTTCATCAGCATGCGCAGGGGCGCTTCGGTCAGCCAGCTCTTGGCCGACAATTCGGTGCCGTGGGCGGCGCGGATCACGCGGGCGTTGTCGATGCGGGTCATGGGACGGATCCTCGGGTCAGGCTTTGGATGGGTCGAAGGCGAGGCAGGTCTGCAGGATGCGGGTAAGCGTCGCGCGCATGGGCGCGGCATAAGCCGCGTCATAGGCGCTCGGCCATTCGCCCTCGGGGACGGGGCCGAGCGGCTCGTGCATGTAGCCGCGGCAGGCAAGCTCCATCTGAACGGCGTGCACGCCCTCGGCGGGCCGGCCGAGGCTGCGCGTGATGTAGCCGCCCTTGAAGCGGCCGTTCAGCACGTGGCTCAAGCCGCTCTCCACGCAGATGCTCTCGATGGCCTCGCTCAAGGACGGCGCGCAGGAGGCGCCGCCATTGGTGCCGATGTTGAAATGGGGCAGGGTGCCGTCGAACAGGCGCGGGATCACCGAGCGGATCGAGTGGCAGTCGTAGACGACGATGCTGTCATGCTGCGCCCGCAGGCGCTCGATCTCGGCGCGAAGGGCGGCATGGTAGGGATCGAAGAATCGGGCGCGGCGCTCGGCGATCTCATCAGCCGTCGGCTCGGCGCCCGGCTGATAGAGCGGCTCGCCGTCGAAGGTCGTTGTCGGGCATAGTTCCGTCGTCGCCTGTCCTGGATAGAGCGAGACGCCGGACGGATCGCGGTTCACGTCGATCACCGTGCGCGAGATCGCGGTGCGGATCACGGTGGCGCCGAGATCGGGAGCGAAGTCGTAGAGCCGATCGATCCACCAATCCGCATCCTTGCGCGCGAGCCAGGGCGAGACGAGGCCGCGTGCGTAGGCGTCGGGAATCTCCGTGCCCGTATGCGGCAGGCTCACCACGAGCGGCGCGTCGCCGCGGGACACCGTGAGCCAGTCTGGATGCGCGCTCATGCCCGTGCCTCGTTCGTCACGAAGGGCAGGACGTCGGCGCCGGCGGCCTCCGCGAGGGCGCCGGACGCGACGAGGGCCGTGGCCTGTTCCATGTCGGGCGCCATGTGCCGGTCATCGTCGAGATGCGGAACGCTCATGCGCAGCAGCGCGCGGGCGCGCTCCAAGCGCTCGCTCGATGCCATGGGCGCGTGGAAGTCGCAGCCCTGGACCGCGGCCAGCAGCTCGATGCCGATCACGTTGGCGGCGTTCGCCGCCATGGGCAGGAGCCGCCTCGCGCCATGGGTCGCCATGGACACGTGGTCCTCCTGGTTGGCGGAGGTCGGGATCGAATCGACGCTCGCCGGATAAGCGCGCTGCTTGTTCTCGGACACGAGAGCGGCCGCCGTGACCTGCGGGATCATGAAGCCGGAATTGAGCCCTGGCTTCGGCGTCAGGAAGGCGGGCAGGCCCGACAGGGCCGGATCGACCAGCATGGCGATGCGCCGCTCGGCCAGCGAGCCGATCTCGCACAGTGCCATGGCGATCATGTCGGCGGCAAAAGCCACCGGCTCCGCGTGGAAGTTGCCGCCGGAGATGACCTCTCCGGTTTCCGAAAAGACGAGCGGGTTGTCGGACACGCCGTTCGCTTCCGTGCCGAGCGTCTCGCCCGCCTGGCGCAGCAGGTCGAGCACCGCGCCCATCACCTGCGGCTGGCAGCGCAGGCAATAGGGATCCTGCACGCGGTCGTCGTTGGTGAGATGCGAGGCGCGGATGGCGCTGCCCTGCATCAGGGCGCGCAAGGTGGCGGCCACCTCGATCTGGCCGCGATGGCGCCGCAGCTTCTGGATGCGCTCATCGAAGGGGCCATCGGATCCCTTGGCGGCATCGGTGGCGAGCGCGCCCGTGACGAGGGCCGCCTGGAACACGCGCTCGGCTTCGAACAATCCCGCCAGGGCGAGCGCCGTCGAGACCTGCGTGCCGTTGAGAAGCGCGAGGCCTTCCTTCGGGCCGAGCGCGAGCGACGCGAGCCCTGCCTGCGCAAGCGCCGCTTCCGCCGGCACGCGGCGTCCGTCGACGAAGAACTCGCCGACCCCCATGAGGGCCGCCGTCATGTGGGCCAGCGGCGCGAGATCGCCCGAGGCGCCGACCGATCCCTGTCCCGGAATAACGGGAACGAGGTTCGCCTTCAGGCATGCCGTCAGGTGCTCGATGGTGGACCAGCGCACGCCCGACGCTCCTTGGGCGAGGCTCGCGAGCTTGAGCGCCATGACGAGACGCACCACCGCCACCGGCAGCGGATCGCCGACGCCGGCCGCGTGCGAGAGCACGATATTGCGCTGGAGCGTCGCGAGATCGCCGGAGCCGATGCGCACGCTCGCGAGTTTGCCGAAGCCGGTGTTGACGCCATAGACCGGTTCGCCCTTGGCCACGATGGCCTCGATGGTCCTGGCGCCCGACTCGATGGTGGAGCGGCAATCCTGATCGAGCGCGACCTGCGCGCCGAAATAGACGCGCCGCCAATCGGCGAGTGCGACGGAGCCGGGTTGAAGCGTTACGTCTTGAGTCACTGTCCCCTCCAGATGCGGGCGTGAAGCGGGTTGAAGCCGATGCGGTAGACGAGCTCAGCCGGGCGCTCGATGTTCCAGATCGCGAGATCGCACGACTTGCCGGTTTCCAGCGTGCCGATCTCGTCGAGGTGCCCAAGCGCACGAGCGGCCTCGCGGGTGACGCCCGCGATGCATTCCTCGACCGTCATGCGGAACAGGGTTGCGCCCATGTTCATGGTGAGCAGGAGCGAGGTGAGAGGCGAGGTGCCGGGATTGCAGTCGGTCGCCAGCGCCATGCGGGTACCGTGCCGGCGGAAGGCGGCGACCGGCGGCAGCTTCGTCTCGCGCAGCATGTAGAAGGCGCCCGGCAGGAGCACGGCGACCGTGCCGGCCTTCGCCATCGCGGCGGCGCCGTCCTCGTCCGTGTATTCGAGATGGTCGGCGGAGAGCGCACCGTATTCTGCGGCGAGCTTCGCGCCGTGCAGGTTGGAGAGCTGGTCGGCGTGCAGCTTGACCCTCAAGCCATGCGCCTTGGCAGCGTCGAACACGCGCGCGGTCTGCTCGGGCGAGAACGCGATGCCCTCGCAGAACGCATCGACCGCATCGGCCAGTCCTTCGCGGGCGAGGGCCGGCAGCATCTCGCGGCACACCTTGTCGATGAAGGCGTCCTTGTCGCCGTTCGCCTCCGGCGGCAGGGCGTGGGCGCCCAGGAATGTCGTGACGACGGAGGCCGGGCGTTCCTCTGCGAGGCGGCGCGCAACCCTTAAGGACCGCGCTTCCGTCTCCAGATCGAGGCCGTAGCCGGACTTGATCTCGATGGTCGTGCAGCCCTCGGCGATCAGGTGATCGAGGCGGGGCAGGGCGCTCGCCACGAGTTCGTCCTCGCTCGCCGCACGCGTCGCCTTCACGGTGGACACGATGCCGCCACCCGCCCGGGCGATCTCCTCGTAGCTGGCGCCGTTCAGGCGCAGCTCGAATTCATGCGCCCGGTCGCCGCCGAACACCAGATGGGTATGGCAGTCCACGAGCCCAGGAGTGATCCAACGGCCTTGGCAGTCGATCCGCTCGGCCGCCTCCCAGCCGTTCGAGAGATCGTTTTCCGGTCCCACGAAGGCAATCCGGCCATCCTTGGCGGCAACGGCTCCGCTCTCGACGGTCCCGAGACCGTCGCCCTTGAGGGTCGCAAGGCGAGCGTTGAACCAGACCCGATCGAAGCGCATGTTCCTGCTCCGGATAGGTTGCGATAATGTCTATACATAATCGTGAAATGGCGATAATGTCTAGACGTATTCGACAGGTTTCGATGGTCCGGCGTCGGCATGGCTTTTTGGCGGCTGTGTCTCCGGGTGATGGACAGGGAAGGTAACAGCATGCGCAGGCTCATTCTCGATCGCGCCCTGCTGCCGGATGGCTGGGCGGACGATGTCGGGGTCGACATCGAGGGCGGGACGATCGCCGCCATCCACCCGAAGGCCGCTTCCGAGGGGCGCGAGCGTGTCGGCGGGATTGCGCTTCCCGGCTTGCCGAACCTGCACAGCCACACCTTCCAGCGCGGCATGGCGGGGCTCGCCGAGACCCGCGGCCCGGTCGGTGACAGCTTCTGGACCTGGCGGCAGGTGATGTACCGCTTCCTCGGTTCGCTCACGCCCGACGACGTGGAGGCCATCGCTGCCTTCGCCATGATGGAAATGCTGGAAGGCGGCTTCACGGCGCTCGCCGAGTTCCATTACCTGCACCACGATGCCGACGGTCGCCCCTATGCCGATATCGCGGAACTCTCCGGCCGCATCGCGGCTGCCGCCCATGAAACCGGCATGGGTCTGACGCTTCTGCCGGTTTTCTATGCGCAGGGCGGCTTCGGCGGCGCGGCGCCGACGGAAGGACAGAGGCGCTTCGTCAACGACGTCGAGAGCTACGCCCGTCTTCTCGAAGGGGCGAGAAAGGCCATGGCGGGTCTGGACGATGCGGTCGTCGGGATCGCGCCGCACAGCCTGCGCGCGGTCACGACCGAAAGCCTTCGCGAGGTGATTGCAATGGCAGGCGAGGGGCCGGTCCACATCCACATTGCCGAGCAGGTGAAGGAGGTCGAGGATTGCCTTGCCTGGTCCGGTCAGCGTCCCGTCGCATGGCTGCTCGATCATGTGCCCGTGGATCGTCGCTGGTGCCTGATCCATGCGACCCATCTCGATACGCGGGAGGTCAAAGGCATCGCGTCGAGCCACGCGGTGGCGGGTCTCTGCCCGATCACCGAGGCCAATCTCGGCGACGGGATCTTCGAGGGGGCCGATTACCTTGCGGTCGGAGGCCGTTTCGGGGTCGGCTCCGATTCCAACATCGAGATTTCCGCGCCCGCGGAACTCAAGCAGTTCGAGTACAGCCAGCGCCTCAAGCATCGTGCCCGCAACGTCCTGGCCGAGCACGAGGGGCAGTCGACCGGGCGCAGCCTCTATGACAGGGCGCTGGCCGGCGGCGCGCAGGCGCTCGGCCGCCGCATCGGCACCATCGAGGCTGGGCATCGCGCCGATCTCGTGGTGCTCGATGCGGCCCATCCGGACCTCGCCGCCGTCTCGGGTGACCGCTGGATCGATTCTTACGTGTTCGTCGCGGGCAAAGCCGCCATCGATACGGTGTTCGTGGCGGGCGAGGCCGTGGTAAGGAATGGGCGGCACGTCAACCGCGAGGCGATCCGCGCCCGCTATTTGCACGCCATGGCGCGCATCCTGCTTTGAGAGAAATGTCGTCCGGCATGAAACATCTGCATCAGCGCATCCGCGACGATATCGAGGCCAAGATCATGTCGGGCGAGTGGCCTCCGGGCCACCGCATTCCCTTCGAGCACGAGCTGATGACCGAGTACGGTTGCTCGCGCATGACCGTGAACAAGGTGCTGTCGACGCTCGCGGCCAATGGCCTTATCACCCGTCGCCGACGCGCCGGCACGGTGGTGGCCGAGCCGAGCAGCCAGCAGGCCGTGCTCCAGATCCAGGACTTCGCCCTCGAGGCGGCCCGCGCCGGCATCGACTATCACTTCAAGATCCTGCATCGTGCCGTTGAACCGATCGACGCGGCCGCGGCGCAACGGATCGGCCTGCCGGCGGGCACGAAGATGCTCTGCCTCTCGACGCTTCACATCATGGATGACGTGCCGCAGGCGTTCGAGCAGCGCCTGATCAACCTCGCCACGGTGCCCGAAGCCGGTGAGGAGCCCTTCACGGAAGATCCGCCGGGCACATGGCTTCTGCGGCGCGTGCCGTGGACGGACGCGGAGCACATCGTGCGCGCCGTCAACGCGGACGGCACGATGGCGAAGCGGCTGCGAATCCAGTCGGGAACGGCCTGTCTCGTCCTCGAACGACGGACCTGGCAGGCCGGCGCCTTCGTGACCGAGGCACGCATCACCTATCCCGGCGACCGTCACCAGCTCGTGGGCCGCTTCTCTCCGGTGGCGTGAGGGCAAACCGCCCCCACCACGTCATGGCCGGGCTCGTCTCGGCTATTCCGATACGGTGAGCCTCGGCGTTTCAAGGGATCGAGATCACCGGGACAAGCCCGGCGATGACGAGGAGGGAACCCGTTCCTCAGGCCAAAGCGGAACGCAGATCGTCGATGAGATCGTCCGCATCCTCAATGCCGACGGACAGGCGCACGAGGCCGTCGTCGATACCGAGCTCGGCGCGGACTTCCGCCGGCACCGACGCGTGGGTCATGATCGCCGGATGCTCGATCAGGCTTTCCACGCCACCCAGGCTCTCCGCCAGCGTGAAGAGCTGGCAGCGTTCCAGGAAGCGCGTCGCGCCGTCGAGGCCACCGGCGATGCGGGCGGTGATGATGCCGCCGAAGCCGCGCATCTGGCGCTTGGCCAGCTCATGCTGCGGATGCGAGGCGAGGCCCGGATAGATCACGCCGTCGACGCCCGGATGGGATTCGAGGAACTGGGCGATCTTGAGCGCCGAGGTGCAGTGCCGCTCCATGCGCAGCGACAGGGTCTTGAGGCCGCGCAGGGCCAGGAAGCTGTCGAAGGGTCCCGAGACGGAGCCGACCGCGTTCTGCAGGAAGGCGATCTTCTCGCGGATCTCCTGGTTCTGCCCGACGATCACGACGCCACCGACCATGTCGGAATGGCCGTTGAGGTATTTCGTCGTGGAATGCACCACGATATCGAAGCCGAATTCCAGCGGGCGCTGCACCCAAGGGCTGGCGAAGGTGTTGTCGGCCACGAGCCAGGTGCCGTGCCCGCGGGTCGCGGCAGCGATCGCCTCGAGGTCGGCGAGCTTCAGGAGCGGGTTGGTGGGCGTCTCGACCCAGACGAGCTTGGTGTTGGGGCGCAGGGCCGCCTTCACGGCGTCGGGATTGCCGAGATCGACATAGGTGATGTCGAGACCGGCCGACTTGCGGCGCACGCGCTCGAAGAGGCGGCGGGTGCCGCCGTAGAGATCATCGGAAGCGACGATGTGGGAGCCGTGGTCCAGCATGTCGAGCACGGTGGCGCTCGCCGCGAGGCCTGACGAGAAGGCGAAGGCGGCGCTGCCGCCTTCCAGATCCGCGATGCAGCGCTCGAAGGCCATGCGGGTCGGGTTCTGCGAGCGGGCATATTCGAAGCCCTTGTGAACGCCGGGGCTCTCCTGCGCAAAGGTCGAGGTGGCGTAGATCGGCATCATCACCGCACCCGTGGTGGGATCCGGCGACTGTCCCGCATGGATGCAGCGGGTGGCGAAATCGAGCTGGTTGCGGGTCGTCATTATGGATGGATCCGGAAGAAGTTGATGAGGTCGATGCGGGTGGCGAGACCGACGAAGGAATCGCCATCCATGATCACCGGAACGAGGCCGGCGGCGAAGAGGGGCAGAAGCTCCTTGACCGGAGCGTCGGCTGAAATGGTCCGAAGGCGCGTCACCATCACGTCACGCACCGGCTTGTCGAAAACGCCCTGGGGAGCGCTCTCGTTGGCGACGAGCGCATCCAGAATGTCGCTCTCATCGATCAGGCCGACCACGCGGCCATCCTCGATCACCGGCAGTTGCGAGACGTCGGAGGAGCGCATGCGGGCGAAGGCGGAGCGCAAGGTCTCGTTCGGCGAGACGAAGATGGTCGCGCCTTCGCCGAAGGGATTGATCACTACGTCGCGGGCGGTGCCGGTGGTCTTGCGGTCGAGCCAGCCCTCCTGCGCGATGAAGGCATCGTTGAACACCTTCGACAGGTACTTGGCGCCCGTGTCGCAGACGAGGGTCACGACCCGCTTCGGTTCGGTCTGCTCTCGGCAATAGCGCAGGGCCGCCGCCAGAAGAGTGCCGGACGAGGATCCTGCCAGGATGCCCTCCCGGCGCAGGAGCTCGCGCGCCGCCGAGAAGCTTTCCTTGTCGCCGATCGAATAGGCCTTCTTGACCAGCGAGAGGTCGCAGTTCGGCGGCACGAAATCCTCGCCGATGCCTTCGACGGCCCAGGAGCCGGCCTCGGTCATCTCGCCCGTCTCGACGAGCGGGGCGAGGATCGAACCGGCCGGATCGGCCAGCACCATGACGGTCTTGGGGGAGGCCTTCCTGAGGTAGCGCCCGATGCCCGTCAGGGTGCCGCCGGAGCCGACGCCGACCACGACGGCATCCACGTCGCCGTTCATCCCTTCCAGGATCTCGGGCCCGGTGCTCGCCTCATGGGCTGCCGGGTTGGCGGGGTTCTCGAACTGGTTGATGTAGACGGCGCCCGGCGTCCTGTTCGTGATCGCCTGGGCGAGGTCCTGGTAGTAGTCCGGGTGCCCCTTGCCCACGTCGGAACGGGTGATCACGACTTCGGCCCCCAGGGCCTTGGCGTGCAGGACCTTCTCGCGGGACATCTTGTCCGGCACCACGAGGAGCGTCCGATAGCCCTTGCTGGCACCCACCAGTGCCAGCCCGACGCCGGTATTGCCCGCCGTCGCCTCGATGATGGTGCCGCCCGGCTTCAGGCGTCCGTCGGCTTCCGCGGCCTCGATCATGGCGCGCGCGGGCCGGTCCTTGATGGAGCCGCTCGGGTTGGCGCTCTCAAGCTTGAGGAAGAGCTTGCATGGACCGGTGTCCAGACTGGTCACCTCAACGAGGGGAGTTTTGCCGATCAGGTCCAGGGCACCATGGGCAGTCATTTTGCATCTTTCGGATGTGGAATAGATTATTTGTTTCTTTTTTGATGTGAAACAGGATTGTCCTTATAGACCCGCGGGCGGATTGTCACCTGCCGTTCTCATTCCTCAACGGCGATCCATCACCTTTGGTCCCAGGGACTTGGTGCTCTCGATAGGCACGACATATGCGACCTGCCTCCGATAACCGAAATCTCTCGTTAGGCCGGAAAAGAGAAAATCCTTCTTTTCTGTTCGTTTAAAAGAACATTCGAATTGACAGAGCGGATTCACCGGGAGAACCTCCCGTATCTTCCATGACACGGCAGGCGGGCGACCGAACGATCCGGCTCGCATCGGGAACGAAGCCTTGCCCCCATCGCACCAGAAAGGGTCCTCCATGGCGCACCCTCGGATCGTCGGCATTGCCGGCAGCTTTCGCCGTCCCTCCAAGACACGGTCTCTCGTCGAAGCCATCGGGGCCGAGGTCGGGCGGTCGAGGCCGGTGGAGTTCGTCGTCCACGATCTGGTGGAGATCGGGGCCGGTCTCGGCGGCGCCTACTCGCGTGCGCAAGTGTCGCCTGAGGCCGCGCGCGTCCTCCGGGATATCGAGACCGCCGATGCCCTGATCGTCGGAACGCCGGTCTTCAAGGGATCATATACGGGCCTGTTCAAGCACCTCTTCGATCTCGTCGAGCCCGACGCCCTCAAGGACGTGCCCGTCCTGCTGACGGCCACGGGTGGTGGGCTGCGGCATGCGCTGGTGGTCGAGCATTACCTGCGTCCGCTCTTCGGCTTCTTCGAGGCGTTGACCATCCCGACCGCCGTCTATGCGAGCGAGAGCAACTTCATCGACGGCACGCTCGTGGATTCCGCCGTGCGCGAACGGGCCTCAACGGCAGCCGCGCAGCTCTCGGCCGTGCTCAACCAGCGCTTCGAGCAGACCCGCAGCCCTGAGCCGGTACGGCTCGCGGCCGTGCGATGACGTTGATCCCTCCGATCGAAACGACGCGCCGTCCTTTCCGGTCACTTGATGAGGTCGAAAAGCGGGCCTGAGCACTGCGCGACGAGGATCAGCAGAAGAATGCCGATGAACCAGAGCCAGGATCCGCTCCGCTGCGGCTGGGCCGCAGCCGGCTGGGGCGCGGAAGGGCGTATGACGGGTGCCGGTGGGGCGGGCAGGCGCTCGATCAGTTCGGCCGACATGGCGGGAATGCTGCCGCCCATTCCGATGAACCGGAAGCCCACCGGGATGCCGCCGACGAAATCGACCTCGGCGGGCTGGATTCTGGCCTCATAGCTGACCCACCAATATTCCCTGCGATCGTCCATTCTGCACCCTCTCACCCGCACACCGCCGGAGCATCAGGTCCATCGGTAGGAGCTACCTTTGATCTGTCACTCGTCCTTCTGACCGGCGCATTGTCTGGAATGGCGCAAAGGTTGCGTGACCGAAATGCCCGATACACTTTTTCCCCCGATGCCCTAGCCTTCCTGTCATCGGGATCAACTCGATCTAGAAACTTTGAACTGATAAAGCCAGCATGGTGGACAATCGAGCTGGGCTTCCAGGAGATTTCATGAACGTTCTCGTCACAGGCGGAGCAGGATATATCGGCGGCCACATGGTGCTCGCCCTGCTGGACGCCGGGCACAATCCCATCGTGTTCGACAATCTCTCGACCGGGTTCCGCTGGTCGGTTCCGGAAGGCGTGCCCCTCGTGGTCGGCGATGTGGGTGATTTCGAGCTGGTCCTCCGGACGCTTCAACACTATCGGGTCGACGCGATTGCTCACTTCGCCGCCAAGCTGATCGTGCCGGAATCCGTCTCCGACCCGCTGGGCTACTACCTGAACAACACCGTCAAAAGCCGCTCTCTCATGGCGGCGGCTGTTGCCGCCGGTGTCAAGAAGTTCGTGTTCTCGTCGACGGCGGCCGTGTACGGCGACGCCTCCGACAAACCCATCGACGAGAATGCTCGCCTGGGACCTCTGTCCCCTTACGGCAGTTCGAAGCAGCTGACGGAAATCATGCTGCGCGATGTCGCGGCAGCCCATGACATGCGCTATGTGGTCCTGCGCTATTTCAACGTGGCGGGAGCCGATCCGCTGATGCGTCACGGCCAGTCGACGGCGAACGCTACTCACCTGATCAAGGTGGCCGTGCAGACGGCACTTGGCATGCGTTCTCACATGGAGGTCTACGGCACGGATTATCCGACGCCGGACGGCACCTGTATCCGCGACTACATCCATGTGAGCGACCTGATCGCGGCCCATCTGCAGGCGCTCACCCATCTCGACCAGGGCGGCGAGAGCCTCGTCATGAATTGCGGCTACGGGCACGGCTATTCCGTATCTGAGGTCATCGAGACCGTGCGCAAGGTCTCCGGCAAGCCGGTCGAGGCGCGGATCGGACCGCGTCGGCCGGGCGATCCGGTGAGCATCGTGGCGGATTCGACCCGCATCCGGTCGACGCTCGGCTGGGAACCCCGGCATGACGATCTCGCGACGATCGTGGATCACTCCCTTCGTTGGGAAAGTATGCTCAGGGAGCGGAACCTGAAGCTCTGAAGTCCAGTGGATTGCCGGCTCTCGATAAGGGCAAGTTAAGAACCTCTGCCTCAAATGCTCATCACGCGCCGGGACGATTCCCGGCGCCATTGAAGTGGCGAGCTGGAGGGCGAAGGGATGGGCGAGGGCAGGGGAGCAGGCATCAATGGAGTTCTGCTGCTGAATCGCCTGCTGCTGGCAGGCTGCTTTCTTCCGGTCGCCATCGGGCGGCTGTCGAACATTTCCGGGCTTGCCGCCTCCCTGACCCTGAAGGGCATGCCCTACGGAGACGTGGTGGCGACCCTGATCGTCCTCGCCGAGGTCTTTGGCCCGTTGGCTCTCATCTTCGGCTTCGCGCCGCGCCTGAGCGCTTCCGTTCTCATCGCCGCCTTGGTCGTGACAACGGGGACCATGCATCGCTTTTGGGATTATGGCGGTTTGAACCGCCAGGCCGAGCAGGCGATTTTCCTGTCCCATCTCGGTGTTCTCGCCGGTCTCCTCTTCTATGGACTGATGGGCCCCGGCGCCTGGAGTTGGCATGGCTGGTGGAGAGGGCTGAACGCCAAGGCGAAGCCCGCGAAAGGCAAGAAGAAGCAGCCATCCCGCCCACGGGCGCCGAGGCAACGGCCCGCGCCCGCCCGACCCATGGCTGACGAGGACGAATTGGCGGATGCCGCTTAAACGATCCGGAAGGGGCCGCCGCTCTGGACACGACTCGCTTTTGCCTGCAAGGCTCCTGCCTTCATTCAGCCTCTTATCCAGGCCATAAACCATTGCTGCACCGTGCTTTTGCGCACGGCCATCGGTGATTTTTCAGGTTAGCTCTGGCGTCATGCTCCATTCGTCCTCGCGTTGCATTCTCGGTCTTGCTGTCGCCCTTGCGTGCCTCTCTCCCGCCGCAGCCCAACAGGCATCGGATCCGCTGACCCGCTTCCTCGACGGCGTGTTCAAGAGACCGGCGGCCCCGGCCGAGAGTGCCCCCCAGCAGCCGGTCCCCCCGGCTGCGCCGCAAGCGGCGCCCCCGGCTCCCGCCGCCCCGCGCGCCCAGGCCCAGCCGCAGGCGCGGCCCCAGCCGGCTCAGAAGCCGAAAGCGGCGGCGCAGAAGCCTCAGCCGCAGCCTCAGAGGGCCGCGAAACCGCAGCCGCAATCTGCTCCCCAGACGGCAGCAAAGCCCGAGACGCAACCTGCTCCCGCTCCCGCAAAAGTCGAGGCGAAGCCGGCCGCCCCCGAGCCGCAGAAGCCTGCTCCCGAAACGCCCGTTCAGGCGGCGGCCGAACCGCCCAAGCCCGCCGCGCCGCCTCCGGCCAAGGTGGCAGAGCCGCCCAAGCCCGCCCGTGCCACCCCGGCCCAGCCGGCTGCACCCGCTCCGACCTCGGTGGCTGCTCCGTCCTCCCCGACACCGACATCGCCGCCCGGTCCACGTACGCCCGAGGAGGCTCTCGACCGGGTCAATGCCTACTTCAACAGCCTCGACGTCATGTCGGCCTATTTCGTCCAGAAGAACCCGAACGGCCAGCAGGCCGAAGGCACGCTCTCCATGCGCCGCCCGGGCCAGTTCCACTTCGCCTATTCCCCGCCGAGCACCCTCGAGGTGATTTCGGACGGCCGCAACGTGGCGATCCGCGACAAGAAGCTCGGTACGAACGACGTCTATCCCGTCAGCCAGACGCCTCTGAAGTTCCTGGTTCAGGACAATATCGACCTGTCGCGGGACACGAAGGTCCGCGACGTGCAGGTTGGACGCGACGGCATCGTCACGGTGCGGTTCGACGACAGCGCCACTCTCGGCGGCACCTCGAAGATCACGCTGCGCTTCGACAGCCGTGCCAATGCCCTCAAGCAATGGACCATCATCGACGCCCAGGGCTATGAGACCTCCGTGACCCTGTCGGGCCTCAACGCGACCTATCGCCGGGACGCGAAGGCAGGTCAGTAAGGGCTCGGCTGTTCCCGGGGAAAGTGCTGCTTTTCGGCGATTTGGGCCTAGCATGCATGGGATTTCGGTTTAGAACTCCGCCAGCACGCCGTCGGAGCACGGCCTTCGAAATCCTTGGCAGGTGAGCATGGTGGATAAAGCAGCCCTTGGAGCCTATGCCGGTTACGTCCTCGAGGACGCGACCATCCCGGAACTGCCGAACCATTATCGCGGCAAGGTGCGCGACAATTACGACCTGCCCGATGGGCGCCGGATCATCATCGCGTCCGACCGCATCAGCGCCTTCGACCGGAACCTCGCGGCCATTCCCCTGAAAGGGCAGGTGCTGACGCAGACCGCCAAGTTCTGGTTCGAGGCCACGGCGGAGATCTGCCCAAACCACGTGATCGAGTACCCGGATCCGAACGTGCTGGTGGGCCGCAGGCTCACGATCCTGCCCGTCGAAATCGTGGTCCGCGATTATCTCGCGGGAACGACCGGAACCTCGATCCTGTCTCTCTACAAGGCAGGGCAGCGCGAGATGTACGGCATCCACCTGCCCGACGGCATGCGGGACAACGAGAAGCTACCGCAGACCATCATCACGCCCACCACCAAGGCTTTCGACGGGGGCCACGACGAGCCCCTGACCGCGCAGGAGATCGTCGGGCGCGCCCTGCTTACTGCCGAGCAATGGAAGACGGTTTCCGACTACGCTCTGGCTCTTTTTGCGAAAGGCCGGGATATGGCCCGGGAGCGTGGGCTCATCCTGGTCGATACGAAGTATGAGTTCGGCGTGGACGAGAGCGGGACGATCATGATCGCCGACGAGATCCACACGCCGGACTCAAGCCGCTACTGGTTCCTGGACAGCTATCAAAGCCGCTTCGAGGCCGGAGAGCGGCCTGAGAGCTTCGACAAGGATTTCATCCGCACCTGGGTCATTGCCCGCTGCGATCCCTACAAGGACGAGACCCCCGAGATCCCGCAGGACGTGGTGCTGGAAACCTCCCGCGTCTATATCGATGCCTTCGAACGCATTACGGGCCAGACCTTCGCGCTGCCGCCGAGAGACGTGCCGGTGCTGGAGCGGGTGCGCAAGAACCTGAAGGCGTATTTCTGACGGCCTGACGCGACGGTTTGATCTGAAGATCGAGGCCATAACGAAAAGGGGCGCCGGAGCGCCCCTTTGCGTTTTGAGACTGAGCCGGCTCAGGTCAGCGCTTGCCGCCGCCGTTGCCGCCATTGCCGCCGCGGTCACCGCCGCCTTGATTGCCGGTTCCACCGCCTTGGCTGCCGCCATTGCCGCGGTCGCCCCCGCCTTGGCCTCCATTGCCGCGGTCACCACCGTTTTGGCTGCCGCCGGCGTTGCCGCGATCGCCTCCACCTTGGCCGCCCTGGCCACCACCATTGCTGCTTCCTTGGCCGTTGCCATTGCCGCCTTGGCCGTTGCCGCCCCGGTCGCCGCCCTGATTGCTACCACCGCTGTTGCCGCGATCGCCACCGCTTTGACCGCCGCCTTTGCCTCCGTCGGGGCCACCACGGTCGTCACCGCGCCCGCCATCCTGGCCGCTCCCGGGACCTTTGCCACCACCGTTGGAACCGTTCTCGCCGTTGGAGCCTTTGCCGCCGTTGCCCTGGCCACCGTTATCCTTGCCGCCACGATCACCGCCGTCGCGGCCCTTACCGCCTCGGTCGCCATGATCGCCACGATCGGGCTTGCCGCCATGGTCACCGCCGGACCAGCCCCCTTCGTGACCTCCGCGGCCACCGCCGTCGCTTCCTTTTCCACCGTTGTCCCTGCCGCCGTCGCGGCCCTTACCGCCTCGACCGCCGCCGTGCCCGTCGCGATCGGGCTTGCCGCCGTGATCGCCCGACCATCCGCCGCCTTGATGCCCTCCGTGACCATCGTCGGAGCCCTTGCCTCCGTGATCCTTACCCCCGTGATCCTTACCCCCGTGATCCCTGCCGCCGTGATCCCTGCCGCCGTGATGATCGCCGTCACGGCCTTTTCCACCGCGTCCGCCGCCATGCTCGCCGCGATCCGGCTTGCCGCCGTGGTCGCCGGACCAGCCACCGCCGTGATGTCCTCCCTTGCCACCATGGCCATCCTTGCCGCCATGGCCGTCCTTGCCGCCATGGCCGTCCTTGCCGCCGTGATGACCGCCGCCGTGGTGGCCGCCCCCATGATGTCCGCCGCCTGGGGTCGTGCCTCCACCGGGGTTGGTGCCGCCACCCGGATTGGTGTTGCCGCCGGGATCAGTGCCGCCACCTGGATTGGTTCCGCCGCCCGGATTGGATCCACCGCCTGGGTTTGTCGTGCCGCCATTATGGTCCGGTGACGTTCCACCGCCGGCGCTGGGTCCCGTGCCGCCGACCGGGCCGGAACCGCCGCCACCGGGCGACTGACCGCCTCCGCCGCTTTGCGGCGGGTTGCTGCTTCCGCCTGATCCGCCGCTTCCCCCTGATCCGCCGCCTGAAGCGGGTGGATTGCTCGGACCTCCGGTAGTCGGGCCGGACGGCGATGACGCAGCAAGGCTGGCGCCGGCCTGCGGGCCTTCACCTCGGTCGCGGAAGGTGTTGACGAGGCCGGGTGCGAATTGCGCGCTTGGGACAGTGGGGCATTCCCACACTTGGCGCGGACCGAGCAGGCCGCGGATCGTGACGGGCCGGCAATATTGCCGGAACGATGCATCCACATTCTCGGTGTAGACCGGCCTGGCAGCGACGCTCCGGCTTGCTGTCGGCGTGGCGGATCGAGCGTTCGCAGCCTCGGAACGTCTCGCGCCTCTGGCAACGGGTTGTCGCGCTTCTGCAGCCGTGTACGCTTCATACGAAGTAATGCGTGAAGTATTTCTCTTCGGATAATCAGCAGAGAACGCGCTTGTGGAAGATAAGAGGGCGATTAGTCCAACGCATAGGCGAACCGACATGGATGCTCCTGCTCACTGAAGTAGTTTTCAGAACTCATTGTTGAGCAGAGAACACTTTTATTCCATGATGAGTTCGGTATAGGTTATTTCTATCTGGAGCTAATACGTCGGTGGTGCACTATATATTTTGTCATATGGAGGTAATGCTGCAAATTTACTCATACCCGTTCGGTGTAAGCCGATCCCGGTGGAGTGATGCGACGGATCGATGCGAATTACTCCCTAGGAATAGGACGATGCTCAGGTCGAGTCGGATATTGTTGCGCAAGGGAGGGCCCGACGACGGTCGACCGATCTGT
Source organism: Microvirga lotononidis (assembly GCF_034627025.1). Taxonomy (NCBI): domain Bacteria; kingdom Pseudomonadati; phylum Pseudomonadota; class Alphaproteobacteria; order Hyphomicrobiales; family Methylobacteriaceae; genus Microvirga; species Microvirga lotononidis. The sequence continues at coordinate 3,527,165 of NZ_CP141048.1, forward strand.
TGCCCGTGTGCGGGAACGGATTGACGAGCCCGCCTCATCTTCATATGAATGCGCTCATGATCACCGGTCGCACCACCTTCAGGAACTATTTTACGCCGTCCCCATAGGGCGGCTCCGTTCGGTTGCGACCAGACGTTCGATGCCGCCGCTCTCCGGCGGCATCTTCATATGGTGATCAGGTCTCCGGGCAGCGGCTCCCGCCCATCCCGAGGAGACAAGATGATGAGCACCCTGAAATCGGAATTCCTGAAGACGCTCTCCGAGCGCGGCTTCGTCCACCAATGCACGGATCTGGACGGCCTCGACGCGCGGCTTTCCGACGGGCCCGTCGCGGCCTATATCGGTTTCGACGCCACGGCCGACAGCCTGCATGTCGGCAGTCTCGTGCAGATCATGGCCCTGCGGTGGCTCCAGAAGTCCGGTCACAAGCCTGTCGTGCTCATCGGTGGAGGCACCACGCAGATCGGCGATCCGAGCTTCCGCGATGCGAGCCGGCCTCTGCTCGACGACGAACAGATCGCCAGGAATGCTGCGGGGCTGAAGCAGGTCTTCTCCCGTTACCTGACCTTCGGCGATGGCCCGACCGATGCCGTGATGGTGGACAATGCCGTCTGGCTCGACCCGTTGCGCTACCTCCCGTTCCTGCGCGATTTCGGCACCCATTTCACGATCAACCGGATGCTGAGCTTCGACAGCGTGCGCCAGAGGCTGGAGCGCGAGCAGCCGCTGACGCTGCTGGAGTTCAACTACATGGTCCTCCAGGCCTTCGATTTCCTCAAGCTGTCGCGCCACCACGGCTGCGTGCTGCAGATGGGCGGTTCCGATCAATGGGGCAACATCGTCAACGGCATCGAGCTCGCCCGTCGCATCGACCAGCGCCCGCTCTTCGGGCTGACGACGCCGCTGCTGACCACGTCGACCGGCGCCAAGATGGGCAAGACCGCGAGCGGCGCCGTGTGGCTCAATGCCGAGAAGCTCAGTGCCTACGCGTTCTGGCAGTTCTGGCGCAACACCGAGGACGATGACGTCGCGCGGTTCCTGCGCCTGTTCACGGAGTTGCCGCTCGACGAGGTGCATCGGCTCGGCCAACTGAAAGGCTCCGAGATCAACGAGGCGAAACGCGTTCTCGCGCACGAGGCGACGCGTCTCGCGCATGGCGAGGACGCCGCGCTCGACGCGGCCGACACCGCGCGCCGCACCTTCGAGGAAGGGGAGAACGCCTCGGGACTTCCGAGCCTCGATCTCATGCGCTCGCAGCTCGATGACGGCGTCACCGTTGCGCAGCTTCTGGTTCTTGCAGGCCTCTCGAGTTCGAAGAGCGAAGCGCGCCGCCTGGTGGCGAACGGCGGGGCGAGGCTCAACGGGCACGTGGTGCAGGACACGGATGCGCGGATCGGCACCGCGGATCTCGCCGACGGGACCTTGAAGCTGACGGTCGGCAAGAAGCGGCATGTGCTGGTCCGGGCCGATGCCTGAGCATCGACCTGCGGGGAAGGCGCTCTCACGGATCTCGGGTTTCCCGGGATCCACTCCCTGTCTGGATTGGTGCGGACGGCGGGGGTCGAACCCGCACGGGCATAGCCCGAGGGATTTTAAGTCCCTTGCGTCTACCGGTTTCGCCACGTCCGCATCGGGATGAGGGTTATCGGGCCGGGGGCCGGAGTGCAAGGGCCAAGAGGTTTCCTCTCCCAAGGTCACGCGGGCGTGCGGAAGCCGTACAGCCAGTCGTAGCGCCGGGTCATGCCCTCGGGCCCGAGATGGCGCATGACCTGGTTGCGCCCGAAGGCCACGAGGCCGCCCGCATGATAGATGCGCCCGTTCTTGCGGGCCTCGTTCTGCACCCGGCGGGCTCGCGGGAGGCGCTGCGTCTCGTAAGTCGACAGGGTTTCGCCGAGGCTCCGCCCGTCCTGGCGCAGAAGGGCCGTGAGGGTGGCCGCCTCCTCGATGGCGAGGGCCGCGCCCTGGGCCAGGAAGGGGAGGACGGGGTGGGCGGCGTCGCCGAGAAGGGCGATCCGGCCCTGGACGAGGCGCTCGGCCGGGTGGTCGAACAGGGACCAGCGCAGCCATTCCCGCGGCTGCGCCAGGAGGTTGCGCAGGGCAGGGGCGGCGGAGGCGTAGTGCCCGAGAATCGCGTCCCGGTCGCCCGGCGCGGCCCAGCCGTCCACGGGAGCAGGGCTCCTCTGGATGGCCACCACGTTGACGAGCCTGCCCCCGGCAATCGGATAATGCACCACGTGACCCCGCGAGCCGAGCCAGAGCCCGGTCTCGTCGCCGGCGAGTTCGGCCGGGGCCAGGCTCCGCTCGAAGGTGGCGCGCCAGGCGATGGTGCCGCGAAAGGCCGGGGGCGTCCGGTCGCCCAGGGCCTGCCGGACCGTCGACCAGACGCCATCCGCGCCGATGATCAGGTCGGCCTCGATGCTCTCCCGCGCGCCGCCGGCGGAGGTCCAGGTCAGGCGGGCGCGGTCGGATCCGTCCGACACCTCTTCGACGGTCCGGCCCATGACGAGCCGGATCGCCGGTTCGGACCGGACGGCGTCGAGGAGAATCGTCTGGAGATCGGCCCGGTGCACGACCCAATAGGGGGCCTCGAAGCGCTCGCGCATGAAGGCCCCGAGGGCGACCTGCCCGATGGTCTTGCCCGAGCGGATGGCCCGCACGACGACCCTTTGGGGCTCCGTCACGACCCGGCGCAGGGCCGCGCCGAGCCCGAGACCGAGGAGGATCCGGCTCGCATTGGGCGAAAGCTGGAGCCCGGCGCCGACCTCGCTGAACCCGGTCCTGCGCTCGACGAGCGTGACCGCGTGGCCCTGCCGGGCCAGCATCAGGGCCGCCGTCAGGCCGCCGATGCCGGCGCCGACGATGGCAATGGAAAGATGAGGCACTTAACGCGAGGCGGGATCGGTCGCGAAATCGGGCTCCCACACGCACTCGGCCGGGCGGGCCTCGTCGGCCTTCAGGGACGGGTCGTACTTGAACAGCGTCGAGCAATAGGAGCAGACGGTCTCGCTGTCATAGCCCATGTCGATGAAGATATGGGGATGGTCGAAGGGAGGCGTCGCGCCGATGCACATGAACTCCTTCGAGCCCACGTGAATGACGGGAACGCCCGGGTCGTTGTGGAAATGGGGTGTGCCTTTGTCAGCCATGGCCGTCGCTCTCGAGGGATGAAATTCGGCGGCACCATAATGGCCGAAGGGCCATGCGCCTAGAGCATTTTTCCGTAAACCGGATCCGGTTCGCCGTCGATGAAATGCGGCAAAGCAACGACGAGAGCCGGTTCCATGCAGGGGAAACGGCTCCAGAGCCTTTTTCCGGAGAGACGGCGTCACCGCCGCCGCTCCTCGGCCTGGATCGCCCGGTGCCGGTCATGCCAGAACTCCCGGTATTCCTGCATCTGCTCGCCGACGCCGGTCACGAAGGCCCGGCGGTCCTCCAGATAGCAGGGCGGCCCGAAGCCGCCCTGGCAGGAACCGTCACGTCGGCAGCGAGACCTGCGGCAGGTGACCGGCATCTGCAGCACGTCGGCGAGGCGGCGCAGGGTATCGTCGCAATCGGGCAGGTCGGACAGGATGGGGTGAAAGCGTTTCATGGAATGATCCTTCGGCAATCGAACGGGACATGAAAAAGGGACAGGGCATGGGCCTTCGTCTCCGGGCTGCGGGAGCCCGGAGTTCGAAGGCGATCGAGGGTGGCGCGTCGGGCAGCCCGGCTCGATGTCTAATGGTGAATGTGAGAGCCGAACTGCTCGTCACGCACGGTTCTTTTAGGCGTTTAGACTTGGACCAGCACAAGGCTGCCAAGGGCCTCCTGCCGCCGGCTGCGTGACCGGCGGACAGGACCGTGCCTGCTCCCACACCGTGCGACGCCTCGCGAAGCGCGCCCCTCGTCGGATCAGGCTGTGCAATGATATAGCCAAGGTTACATCATCTGTCAAGAACAAAGTGAGAACATAACATCACGCTGTCCACACCCTCTCACGTCATGGCCGGGCCTGTCCCGGCTACCCACGTCTTCCAGCCACGGCAAAGGCGTGGGTGGCCGCAACAAGTGCGGCCATGACGACGGAGGATGGCAGGGCTGGTGCACGCGGTGCGGAAGGGCCAACCACCCCCTCCACGTCATCACCGGCCTTATGCCGGTGATCCCGATCCGTTGTGGCGTGGCGCTTCACACACGCGGGATGGCCGGGACAAGCCCGGCCATGACGTGAGTAGGTGTCATCCCCGGTGCATGCAGTGCGGGAAGGGGATCCACGATCTGGCGCCGAGCGATGGATTCCCTTTCCCTCCGCTGCGCTTCGGCCGGGAATGACATGGGTGCACTCCTTCACCTCATGGCCTCCCCCATTGACCCCGCACCCCTGTTGCGTGTTACCTCGTCGCCGGAGCCGGACGCATCCGGTTCTGGGGCGTGAGAACCCCTTGTTAGGCGGCCGGTATCGGCCGTGAACGATGCCTTCCCAACCTTACGGTCGGGGAGGCGATGGCGCATGTCCAGGGTGAAAGCCTAAAGGTCATCGCGGTCGTCCTAGCACGGCTTCTCAACTCCCCGGCCACCAGCGCATTGCTGGTGGTCGCTTCCACTCAAGGGAGTTGCCGATGGAGCCGTTGCCCAGCCCTCATGCCTATTCCGTCATGGCCGATGCGCTGTCCAAGTTTCACACCGCGCCGGAATGGATCCAGGCGCTCTCGCTCGTCATGGTGCCGGTGACGCTGGTGGGCTTGGGCCTCTGCCTGCTGCAGGCGGTGAAGGAGATCGCCGCGATGGCGCTCCGGCGCGGCGAGCGGCAGGGCGAGCCGCTCTACGCGATCTATCGGACTGAGGACGGGCGCCTGATGATGTATGCGCGCGGCGTGGTGCGGGAATTGCAGGGCGGCGAGCTTGAGGACGCGCCGCTGCCGGGCCCGATCCGGCGGCATTGAGGCGAGGGGGCCGGTCGCTTTTCATCACCGTCTTGTGCCGGTGATCCCGATCCGTCGAGGCGCGACGCTTTTCCTTATCGTCATGGCCGGGACAGGCCCGGCCATGACGACGGAGGGCGGCAGAGACGGGGCACAATATGAGGGAAGGGGCAATCACACCCACCACGTCATCACCGGGCTTGTCCCGGTGATCCCGGTCGGTAGCGCGCGGCGCTTCAAATCAGCGGGATGGCCGGCACAGGGCCGGCCATGACGTGGCAGGTGACAGGGCTGGCGCGCGACGTATGGTTAGGGCCGCGACAGCTCCACCTTGTCATCACACCCCGGACTTGATCCGGGACAAGCCCGGCCATCCACGCCCTCAAATCCGCATGTCGCCGGAGGCGTCACTTCGGCACCGTGTCCTTGTAGATCCTGCCGTCCTTCATGATGACGAGGAAGTTCCTCTCCGGATCGGCGACGAGGTCGAGGTTCTCCAGGGGATTGCCGTCGACCAGCAGCAGGTCGGCCAGCGCTCCTTCCTCCACGAGGCCGAGCCTGCCGGGATAGGGATTGCGGAGACCGGAGAGTTTCAGCAATTCGGCATTGGTCGATGTCGCCATGGCCAGCGCCTCCGCAGGCGTGTACCAGCGCGCCAGGGTGGCGAGCATGGCGCCCTGCCGCTTCGCCAGCGCCTCGGAAAACAGGACGTCGGTGCCGAAGGCTGTCTTGATCCCGTATTTCTTGGCCAGGGCATAGACGTTGTCGGTGCCGGTGACCACCTTCGCCATCTTGGCCTGTTCCGCCGGGCCCAATGCGCTGGCGGCGCTCATGTCGAGGAAGGGTTGCGTGCTCAGCCAGATGCCCTTGTCGGCCATCAACCGGGCCGTGGAATCGTCCATCAGATGGCCGTGCTCGATGCATTTCACGCCGGCCGCGATCGAGCGCTGGATCGACACGGACGTATAGGCATGGGTGCAGACATAGGTGCCCCAGTTTTCCGCCGCTTCGACCGCGGCGCGAAGCTCGGGTTCGGTGAAGGTCGCGACGTCGAGCGGGCTGAACGGAGACGCCACGCCGCCGCCCGCCATGAGCTTGATCTGCGATGCGCCCTGCATGAGCTGCTCGCGCGTTCGCAGCCGCACCTCGTCGGGGCTGTCGGCGATCATGCTGCCGCCGAGCTGCTCGACACGGGCCAGCATGCCCCCGATGGTCCTCGGCAGGTCGGAGAGCTGGCGGAAGTCGCCGTGGCCGCCCGTGACCGTGATCATGGCGCCGGACGGATAGATGCGCGGCCCCGGCAGCAATCCCTGGTCGATGGCGCGCTTGAGGCTGAAGGCGGGCCCACCCATGTCGCGGATCGTGGTGAAGCCGCGCATCAGCGTCGCCGTGGCCTCGACCCCGGCCAGCAGGGTGGAATATCCGATGTCGCTCGTGAGCAGAATCGCGGGCGTCGGCCGCACGAGCATCGCATGCCAGTGCATGTCGATCAGGCCCGGCATCAGCACGCGCCCGTTCCCCGGGAGGACACGAGCCCCGGCCTGTGCCGCGACATCGATCGGATCGGCCGAGACGCGCTCGATGACGTTGCCGCGCACCAGCACGTTCGAGGGCGCCGAGAGCGTCGGGCTCTTCCCGTCGAAGATCCGGACGTTCTGGAAGAGGATCGGCGTGTCGCCGGCAGGGGCGGGCGGTTGCTGTTGCGCGAGAGAAGCGGAGGAAAACCCGATCGACAGGGCGCCCATCGCGATGAGCAGCCGGGACAGGCCGTGCTTCAGATTGCCGAACGTTTCTGCATGGGACATCGCGCGAGACCTAACCGCCTGAGCCGCCCCCGTTGCGTGCCTTTTCGAGCATCGGCTTGCCTTCAAGAAGCCTCGCCCCTGCAGGCGCATCTGACCATCAGGGAAAACCCTGAAACCGGCAGCGGCGATATGGGAGGGGACACGGACCCGACCTCGTCCGGCCTCGCCCGAGTCTTCCCCATCGATCACCTAGAGCTGTTTCCACGTGCGTGGAATCACCTCTTGTCTTTGCTGTGCCGCATTCTTTGACGGTGAACCGGATCCACTTCACCGAAAAATGCTCCAGCATGACCAAGCCCATCAGCTGCAAGCGCCACCGCTTTCCACCGGCCCACACAACCAAAGACTATAAGGATCGGGGAGTCAGGCTTTCGTGTTGAGGTGGACCGCAACCGGGTGACCGGGGCTGGGGTCACCTCCGGGATCGACTTCGCTCTGACGCTGGCGGCAAGCCTGCCCGGGGGAGACCGGACCCGGCGGGTGCAGCTTTCCATGGAATATGATCCCGAGCCTCCGTTTCCGGGAGGATCGCCGAGCAGTTCCGACCTGACGATCGTCACGGCGGTGCGGGAAGGATCGGCCGCCTTTCAGCGGCAGCTTTGGGACCATAATCTGCCTGGGCTCAATGGGGAGTACTGACAAGTAGTAATCGCCTCGTTGTGCTCCCCGGGGGCACGAGGCGAGGACGGGGAAGGCTTCACGCCAGTCCCGGCCCGCCGCCTCCTGCATGATCCAGTCGCACGTCGCGCCGACCCGATCCGATCATGTCCGCCGCCGATGGTACGGACTCTCATCAGGGTCAGCGCCAGCCGGCCGCTTTGGTGTGGAAACCACGCTCCACCATTTGAATGGATACCGGTCCGATCACCAGGCTCGGATCGATGCCCGTGTCGGCGAGTTGCTCATTCGTCAGTTCGGCAACGATCCGGCGGGTCCTGCGGGCGATCCACCACTGCCGGATCCACCGGACAACCCTCGGGAAGTGGCGCTCGGTCTCGAACCAAACCTTTTGGGATGAGGCCGTGGCAACAAGCGGGCTCTGGATCATGACGCTCTCCTTCTCGGCCGTCGGGGCGGCTGCAAGGAGGAGTTCAACGCAAGTGCGTGAAGCCGTCGTTCGGGCTCCGTTGTGCGATCGGCGTCATCGGCGGTTGCTGGCGTGAATTCTTCGTGAATTCGTCGAACGGCCTGTGCTAGCCTCGAGCGGAGCGCCAAGCGTGAGAGTTCACGATGATCCGCTTGTTCGGCGGGCTCTCGTTCGGGCCCGCAACTCCGCAACAGGGCGAGTTTGCGCCTCGCAGGGTGGCGATGCTCTTTGCCGCCCTGGCGCTGGCAGGGCCACGGGGCATGCGGCGCGAGCAGCTCTGCACCTTGTTCTGGCAGGACCGGCCTGAGCCGCAAGCGCGCGGCAGCCTGCGCCAGGGCCTCACCGCTTTGCGGCGGGCTCTGGCCGGACCTGAGGGGGACATCAAGCTGGACAGCGATGCCACGCTTGTCAGGCTCGCGGGCTCGATCGACGCGATCGATCTCTGGCAGTTCGACCATCTCGCCGGGCGCGGCGATCCACAGAGCCTGACGGCAGCGGCCGATCTCTACGCCGGAGACGTGCTTGCCGGGACAAGCGGGCCCGAGCCGTTCGAGCAATGGGCGCAGCCGATTACGCGAGCATACCGGCGGACGGCGCTGCAACTCGCCGAGAGGCTGAGCGAGTTGGCCGGTCCTGACAGCTCCGCGGCGGCCATCGCCTGCGAGCACTTGGCGAACCGGCTGCTGGCGCAGGACGGCGCAGCCGAGGAGGCCCACAGGGCACTGATCCGGCTCCACATGCGCGCAGGCCACCCCAACCGGGCTCGCCGGCAGTTCGAGCTCTGCCGTGAAGTGCTCCATCGTGAACTCGGCGCCGCACCGGAGGAGGAAACCGCCGCGCTCCTGGCTGGCGACCACGTTCCCGTCCTGGATCCGGCGACGCCTCCGCCTGCCCACGAGGCACCGACGAGGCGAACTTCCATTGCGGTTCTGCCGTTCCGGAACCTCAGTGCAGACCAAGCCGAAGAGTATTTCGTCGACGGGATCGTCGAAGAGATCATCGCCGCCCTGTCCCGCGTGCGAGGCCTGATGGTCATCGGCCGCAACTCCAGTTTCTCCTTCCGTGATACCGAACGCGGGCCTCAGCAGATCGCGGCGGATCTGGGGGTTCGCTACATCCTTGTGGGGAGCGTCAGGAAGGCCGGTTCGCGCGTACGGGTCACGGCTGAACTGATCGACGGATCGGACGGCGGGAATGTCTGGGCCGGCCGGTTCGACGGTGACGTTGCGGACGTGTTCGACCTCCAGGATAGTCTCACCGAAGCGATCGTCGGGGCGATCCTCCCGAGCATCCGCTCATCGGAAATCGATCGTGCGCGGCGCAAGCGCCCTGACAGCATGGATGCCTATGACTGCGTCATGCGGGCGATGCCGGCTGTCTGGTCCAATGCGCAGGACACGGCCCAGGAGGCCCTTGACCTGCTGGAACGAGCGATCGCGATGGATCCGGGCTATGCCCTCGCCAAGTCGCTTGCGGCCTGGATCCGCATCCAGCACGTCACCTATCTCCGGTCCGCCGATCCGCAGAAAGATCGAGAGAGGGCGTTTGATTTGGCCAACGCGGCGGCCAGCCTGGACAGGGACGATCCGCTCGTTCTGACGACGCTGAGCGCCGTCCACACCCTGACGGGCAATCTCGATCGTGCAGCCGCCTTCATCGAGGAGGCGCTGCGGCGGGACCCGAACTCAGCCTGGGCGTGGCAGCGAAGCGGCTGGATCCTCACCTACAAGGGTCTCTCGGACCTGGCGATTGATCACTTTGAGCGCGGGCTTCGGATCAGTCCGTTCGATCCGATCAACTTCAATTCCTACGTGGGGATCGGCACGGCGCACTTTGCCGCCGGGCGCTATGACCGCGCGGCGGCTTTTATCCAGAAAGGTGTGGACGTGCAGCCAGACGCATTGTGGGCCCATCGGATCCTGGCGCCATCCCTGGCCCAGGCAGGACGGCTGGATGAGGCCCGCCAATCGGCCAAACTCCTTTTGCGCCGATATCCCCAGTTCACGATCGCGGCGCATATGCGCAACCCGCTGTTCCAGACGCCCTTTCTGCCGAGGATCGTCGAAGGTCTGCAAATGGCTGGGCTACCCATGGGAGAGCCGTAAGCCGATCCCCAGACTGGGTCGATGATCTTCCATGTTGGAAAGTGGCGAAATATCCATTCGACTGAGCACTTGCCTCCGGCCTGATGGCGTTTGCCACCGAATGCCGGATCGCTTTTGACGCGTTGACGTCCGCTTCCGTCCACAGCAATCGGTCTGGATTCCCGCCACTGGCTCACGGCTTTTGTCCCGGCCGGGCCGGAACCGCCCGCGTGTCGGAGGCGCTCGCGGAAACCCCTTGCGGTCCGGTCCCCGTCAACTGCCCTTTGAGGTCCTGCGCCATCTCCAGATGGCGCAGGACGATCGGCAGGATCTCGGAGGCGAACTGCTTGAGCGCCATCTCCTGCCCCGATCCGATCTCCCACGCGAGAAGCTGAGCGGTCTTCTGGTGATCTTGGACCTGGCTGTCAGCATACGCGAGATCAAACTGGTGACCCGTCAGCTTCTCGAGGTTCATCTGCACCGCCCGGTGCTCATCGTCCAGCGAGCCCGCCTGCGGTGTGCCGCTCTGCCTGGCCAGATCCGCCAGCCGGTCATTGGCCCTCGTATGATCCTGAACCATCTGCCGGGCGAATGCCTTGACGGCGTCATTCTGGCTCTTGCGCTCGGCCAAGCGGCCGAACTCGACCTCCGCCATGCCCCCGATGGTGGCTTGGTCGACGAACAGCCGGTCCTGCGCGTTGGTCTGATGAGGGGCCGGAGTTCCCGGGGCTGTCTGTGCGGTGCCCGGCGGCATGCCCGCCGGATTGCCGATCTGCGCCGGGACGGAAGCTGCCGGCAACAGGAGGAAGATTGAGACGAAGATGAGACGGCGCATCGGCATCCCTCCCAGTGCGGCCCTGCACGAGCGGGTCGGGGGCGGCCGGTGGCAGCCGCCCGCCCGTCATAGGGTCATCAGATAGGCAACCAGGTTGTCCTTCTCCTCCTGGCTCAGCTTCACGCCGAGCACCAGGTTGAAGAACTCCACCGTATCGGCGAGCGTCGGCAGCCGCCCGTCATGAAGGTACGGAGGCGAATCCTTGATGCCCCGCAGCGTCATCGTCTTGATCGGCCCATCCGGGAGCATCACCAGGCCGTTGACCGTCTGCCCGATCTGGTAGAACCGCTCCAGCTTGAGATCGTGCATGTTGTTGTCCATGAACGACGTCTGGGCGACATGGCACTCGGCGCAGCGCCCCTTGCCGAAGAAGACCCGCTCGCCTGCGAGTTCCTGCTCGGTGGCCTTGGCCGGATCGAGCCGCCCGAACGGATCCAGCTTCGGGGCCGGCGGAAAGTCGATGATGTTCTGCATCTGCGCCATCATCGGCACCTGATCGACACGGTCGGGTCTGTTGATCCCCTTGCGCTGAGCGCTGACATGATCGCCATTGAAGTAGGCCGTGCGCTGTTCGAATTGGGTAAAGTCCTCGACCGAGCGCAGGGATCGCTTCGATCCGTGGATCTGCTGGTTGAAGACCCCGCGCAGGCTGACCGTGTCGAGCCGGAAACGGGCCGCCTGCGGACGCACGTCCGGCGTCTGGTGGAAGGCGGCGTTGGTGTGGAAGTTCGAATGGCAGTCGAGACACGTCACGCCGAGGCTCTGCTCGGCAACCTTGCGATCTTCGGTCTGGTTGAACTCCTCCTGCGGGAAGGGGGTGAGCAGGAGACGCAGGCCTTCGATCTGCACCGGCGTCAGCACGCCCACCATCAGTTCGTAGAAGTTCTTGATCGTGAGCAGTTGTCCTCGGGATACGTCGCCCAGCTCGGGATGCGTGGTGAGGAAGATCGGCGGCGGGAACTCGGGCGTAAAGCGGTCCGGCAGGTCGAAGTCAACGTCGAACCGCCTCAGGTTCCGTCCTTCCTGCCGACCGATCTCGTCGATCTGGTTGGTGGGAAAGACCTGGCCGCCGGTGGCCTGCTTGACGTGGGGCAGCGGCATGAAGCCGGCTGGCAGCAGGCCTTTTTGCCGGATCTCCTCCGGGCTCATGGCCGCCAGGCTGTCCCACGTGAGGCCGGACGGAAGCTTGACCCTGACGCCGCCTTGAACGGGCTTGCGGCCGCCCGACATCATCACACCCGGAACGGGTCGGTCGGAGAGGTCGTAGCGCTGGTTGAGCAGATCGCTCTGCTGCTGTGTGACCTGCGGCTTCTGCGCCTCGTCCGCCGTTTTCACGGCCGAGAAGGGGAGCGTGGGAAGCGGCCTGTAGGTTGCGTCCGGCGGCAGCGGGTCGGAAACGGCCGCAATAGCGCCCGCAAGGATCAGCAGGCCGCAGGCCGGTACGATCGCCTTGGAAGCCCTGGAGAACATGCCGTACCTCCATCCCTCGCCCCGGGCCGCCGTAGCGTCGCGCGGGAATCAGTCGTGGTCACTGGCCAGGTGACGATGCTACCACACCCCGAACCTTGGCCTGCCCATGCGGGTAGTCCAGGCCGGGCGTTAGCTTTCGCCGGCTCCTGAGCCGTGCGCCAGTGGCGAAGGGCTTATCCGCACAGCATATTCCTGCGGCGTTCGGTTTCCAAGCGCCATGTGAGGACGGCTCTCATTGTAGTCCCTCCGCCAAGCCTCGATGATCCGCTTGGCCTCCGCTGCCCGACCTCGATCGCCAGCCTCTCGCGCGTGAACACGTCCATCACCGTCAGAGCCCGAAACGTCTGGCCGGTGCTGAGCGCACCGTGAACGAAATCGACGCTCCAGCCCTCGCGCTCGAGCAGGATGTGGACGCGCCGGTAGCCATAGCCCACCCGCGTGCGCACGATCTCATGCATGCGCTGGCGCAGCTCGAGACGTGGATCCCCGATCAGCGGCTTGCGCTGGGTCGACCGATGCTGACGGATCAGGGCGCGGGCCCGCCGCTCGCTGTAGCCGTGGGACGCTTGCACGTAGCGCACCACCTGCTTCCGGAGCGCCACGATCTGCTCGACCGAGAAGCGCTTCTTGCGCATGACAAGCCTCCCTGAGCCCCCAAGGAAATTTGCCGGCCAGACTAACACAGCGGCTGGACCACTTCGCCGGTGTCACCTCAGGATAAGGCTCCCCACAGCAGCGGGACGGGATCATCCCATGCGATAGCTGATTTGGCCTCGCAACGCAGAGTCCAGAGCAACCAGGTGAAGGTCGGTATTCCGCACGCCCGCGCAGCGCGTACGTCCTCCCAGGGTTTACGCCAGCGCACACCAGCGCGGGCGGTTCTTCCCGGTGGCCGCGGCAGCCCCGCCAGATCGGCATAGACTAGGCGGGCATGTTTACTCCCGCTATAGCCCCAAGGTGATGCCAAAGGCTAAAACGCGGGTTGATCTCCAAGAGATGAAGTTCTCCGTTCGGCTCTCGTTTGAAGTCGAGTTTTGCAACGCCGCGCAGGCCGATCTTTTGTACGATGTCTCGTCCCAGCGCCCTCACGTCAGCGCAATCGGTTGTCTCGAGAGCTGTGCTATGGCCGCAGGATAAAGGAAATGTGCGGATCTTGCGCCCAGTGAACTCGGCCGCAGTAGCGTTCGTTTGATCGACATAGACGTGATAACTCTCGATGCGACTTTCCGGACCGGGGATGGCTTCTTGTACCATCAGGTCCAGAACGACCGCAGCCAATCGGGGCCAGAGTTTCTTCAGGTCTTCCGCAGTGTTGACTATTAACGCCTTGCCTGATGCCTCGATGGACGCCCAGGATCCCCTATGCTGATTGGGCTTGATGACGACCGGAAATCTTAGTTCACTATCGGAGGGTCTGCTGCTAGACGCGTTGATAAGGAACGCGGCCGGGACTGGAAGGCCCAGACGGACGGCGAGTTCCTGAAATCGCGCCTTGTTGGTAAGATCCTCGACTGTCGCCGAGTCTGCGATGACAAAGCGAAAAACCTACGCGAGTTGCTCTCGGTGACGGGAGATGAGAAGCAGTCGGGAACCCCTTCATAGAATAGCGCCGTCGGCTCTCGTTGCGCCGCACCGAAACGCAGCAGAGCCTCGATTCTGGCATCGGCATTGGTTTCGTCCTCCTCCCATGAGGCGGTCCTGCAAACGAACCGTGAGTGGAGAACCGGATGGCCATGGGGCGCAGCCACCGCACAACGAATGCCCGCTAAGCCAAGCGGACGCACGAGGTCCATATTTCCCATGACGCAGGCTCGAATTGTAGGATGGGTCCACATCCTTATCTCGGTGCAGCGCGTTTGACCTGTGTTAACGGACAAGTTTTTGAATAATAGTTGCCCAATATAAGATGAAATCCGATCAAATGTGCCACGTATTTATCCTTTATCCCAATGTATTAAGTTATTAATGGATTATAGTATCGAATACTAAATAAATATATACGAAATTAATCATGATGTTAATGAGCTTATTGGGCAAAAACTTTAATATAGAGTGCGCATTATTTGTATAAGGCGTGGATTAGGCTGATCTATTTGTTCGTATTGCCAAATTAAACTTGGCAGTGCGATGAGGCGCAACTTTATTGAAGTAATGCGCCTCTTTGTGTTGCATCGACGAATTTTCGTGACGCGTCCTGTTCACCGGCACGAGATTAAGATTGCCTAGTAATTTACCCCAAAGGTCGGCTAATGGCCCCCTTGAGACGTTGTCTCAGCGTGCCGTCTTCGATCACCTCAAGTCGCGACGGCCGCATCGATATCGATGAGGGCTGTTCATCACTGCGGTAAGCGGCGCTGATACCGAAATGGCGGCAAAATTGTCTAGGGTAGGACGTGATCGGCCAATGGATGGAGACGGAAGCCGCTTCTGCGGGCCAATCCAAACAGCTACGCTGAGGCTGTCAGCATGGCATGGGCACAACCGTTGAGCTGGCCGTCGGCCGATCATAGGGTGTCCAGAGGATGAGGAGGATGAGGGATGAAGCGGGTTCTTGTGACAGGTGGGAGCGGGAAGACGGGCCGGGCGTGCGTCCGCGATCTTCTTGAACATGGCTATGAGGTCATCAACGTGGATGCGATCGGCCCGGGTGAGGCGCTCTGCCCCTTCGTCGAGGCAGACCTGACCGACTTTGGCGAAGCCCTGGAGGCTCTCTCGGAAGTCGACTCGCGACATAAGGGTGTGGACGCTGTTGTGCATCTGGCGGCCATTCCGGCACCGGGACGACATACCAACGCCGTAACCTTCAGGAACAACATTCTCAGCACGTACAATGTCTTTGAGGCGGCACGGAAGCTTGCAATCCGTAACCTTGTCTGGGCCTCAAGCGAAACGGTCCTCGGCCTGCCGTTCGACGAACGTCCCCCGTACGCCCCTCTCGATGAGGATTATCCGGCGCGCCCGGAGACAGCCTACTCGCTGTCAAAGTTCCTTGGCGAGGAAATGGCGCAGCAATTCTGCCGCTGGGATCCTGATCTGAAGATCATCGGCCTGCGCTTTTCCAACGTTATGGAGCCGGCCGATTACGCGCGCTTTGCCTCGTTTGAAGCAGATCCGCAATCGCGGAAGTGGAACTTGTGGGGCTACATCGACGCGCGGGATGCGGCACAGGCTGTCCGGAAGGCTCTTGAGGCATCGCTCAAAGGCGCCGAGGTGTTCATCATTGCCAATGCCGACACCGTGATGACGCGGCCGAACTCGGAACTTATGGCGGAGTTCTACCCGGACGTTGCTTTCACGAGGGAGGTCGAGCCGAACGAAACGCTCCTCTCGATTGGGAAGGCGCGACGGCTTCTGGGATACGAGCCGCGTTACGGCTGGCGCACGGCGTCGTCAAGCTAGGACCTACCACTTGGGCAGCATCGCAGATCCGTGTTGACGCTGTTGGTGTTGTCAGAGATTGGCATACGCCAGTCGTTTTCCTTGTGGCTGCTCTAGCCTCAGGTCCGGACCTCGATCCCTAACAGGCAGTAGCCTCCGAGGCGGCTCAATGGCGGGTCGCCTCAGGCGGCCAGATCTGGCTCTGTCGCGAATTTTCAATGAGGACATAAGGATGGTTATTCTACCTGCAGGGCTCACCAAGCCAGCTTGTCGAATTGCTCGACGAGAGGAAGCGGTCGATTGCAGGCACGCTTCGCCGGCCCTTTGCGCATTATGTGACCATCTCGATACCACTCAAGATCACTTGAGCGGATGCAGTTGACTTGAAGTCAAGGATCGGCCGGTCGGTCCGGGACCCAGTCACACATCTCCAAGGTTGATCCATGCCGAATAAGGTGGATCATTGCGGTCCAAAGATCTCAGAGTTCCCGGAGACTGCGCCGCCAGACGTCGGTGAAGGGCTTGATCAGATATTGTACCAACGTCTGTTGGCCAGTGACGATCAAGACCTCCGCCGGCATCCCGGGCACCAATTCGATCGATGAACCAATTTGCTTCACTTGCTCGCGATCAACTTCTACACGGGCGAGATAATAGGGCTGGCGTGTACTCTCATCGACGAGACGGTCGGCGGAAACGGATCTGACGGAGCCCGAGATCCGCGGCGTGGTGCGGTTGGAATAGGCGAGCAAGTGGACTTGCGCTCGGAGGCCCGTGTGGACGACATCGATATCGTTCGGCGAGATGCGGGCGTCGATCAACAGCAAGTCGTCCGAAGGAACGACATCCATGATCGGCTCGCCTCTCTGGACGACTCCACCTTCAGTTTTGAAGCGAAGATTTACGACTTTGCCTGCGACAGGTGACCTGATGACCGTGCGATTGAGAATGTCCTTGCTGGCTGAAAGGCGCTCGTTGGTTGCCGCCAGTTCGATGCGAACCTGGTCAAGCTGCGTTGAGATCTGGTCGGCACGCTCCGCATCGAAGGCCGAAATTTGAAGCTCTGCTTCTCCGATCTGCTGCCTGACCCTGGCGATGTTGCCGACGTACTCGCCCTTTCGGCCGAGGATCTCCGCTTGCATGCGTTGCAGACGAAGCAATTCAGGTTTCGGCAAAATGCCTTTCCGCTGAAGCTGCTCTTTTCCTTCGACTTCTTCGTTGAGCAATTCGAACTGACGCGTGGTGCTCTGAACCTGAGCCTGCAACCCAGTGATCTGTTCCTGATATTGTTCGATGCGTTGCTGGAGAACTCGTACTCGCGACCGATGCATGGCGTGTCTGGTTCTTAGCAGTTGCCGCTGACCCTCAAGCACTTTGACGAGACCCGGGTCGCTCATGGCGTCGCGCAGCTCGGCTGGTAATTCGATATCGTCTCGCCCCGCACTTTCGGCCAGCAGGCGTGCGCGGGTCACCAGCAAGGTCCGGTTCTGCTCCAGCAATGTCTCGTATGTCGCGCGCGGCTGAATGCTGGACAAGTTCACGAGGGGCTGTCCAACGCCGACCGTATCGCCGTCGCGGACCATCAGCGTCTCGATTATTCCCCCCTCCAGATGCTGAATGGTTTTGCGGCTCCCGTCCGGGCTGATGATTGCAGGAGCGGACGCACCGCCGGCAATCGGAACAAGGGATCCGCACGCGCCAAAGACCAGCAGGAAGCTCGTTGTCAGAATGAGACCTGCGCGTGACGGCCCCCGAAGGCCCCTCTGAAGCACGGCCCGGTCCTCTACGGCTGTCGGGAACCGATCTCGACCTCCTTCGATGACTCTCAGTGCCTGGCTTTGGGTCATTGTGCACACCTAGTATGTTCTGGGGCTTCGGAGCTAACGGCTGACATGGAAGGCGTTCCGACCACGGAAACTCCCTCGGGAGTTTCGGCGCCGTCGACTGCGGCACCCGAGGGTTTGTGCATCGGAACCGTTCCCGATCTGCCGTTCGTCGCGGCAAGTCCACGTAATGTTTGAAGGATCTGTTCGCGTGGCCCAAAGAGCTCGAGACGGCCATCTTTCAGAAGGAGGATCTTATCGGCCTGGGCCAAGGTAGAAGGACGGTGGCCGACAATAATAAGAGCTGTGCCTTGCATCTTCAGCTCGTGAAGAGTTGCCGCCAGAGCCGACTCCCCGGCTTGGTCGAGATTGGCATTGGGCTCGTCAAGGACGATCAGACGTGGGCTGCCGTAAACGGCCCTGGCGAGTCCTAGGCGCTGGCGTTGCCCGCCCGAAAGGCCGGCCCCGCCGTCCCCGATCTGCGTCTCGTATCCCTGCGGAAGATGTTGGATCAGCTCATGGGCATGGGCCATCATGGCCGCCTCGACGACAGCCTGATCGTCGACCTGCCCCATCCGAGCAATATTTTCGCGTATGGTGCCGGCGAAGAGCTCGACGTCTTGCGGCAAGTATCCGATGAACTCACCAAGTTGGCTCTGATCCCAGTGGTCAATCTGCGACCCGTCGATCCGGATCTGCCCGGAAGAGGGCATCGCAGTGCCAACCAGCAGACGGCAAAGAGTGCTCTTTCCCCCGGCCGATGGCCCAATCACCGCCACGGCTTCTCCCGGCTCGACCGCAAACGAGATGTTTCGCAGGACGGCTCGCCGATCTTGCGGCAACACATAGGTGATATTCTCGACGGCCAGGCGCCCCATTGGCGCGGGAAGGCGCGTCCTGGCGACTTGAGCCGTCGCGTTCTGCAGACGCTGCTTGAGGCGTCCATAGGCAATTCGAGCGGAGGAAAAGCCGCGCCAGACCGACATGGCCAGCTCGACCGGCGCAAGAGCACGGCCGAGGAGGATCGACCCGGCGATCATTGCTCCCGGTGATAGCTCGCCTCGGAGAACGAGCCATGCGCCCAATCCAAGCGCCGCGATCTGCACCAGAAAGCGAACGAACTTCGTCAGGCCCACCAGAACGCCGCCCAGTTCGGCCGAAGTACGGACCGCGCGTTGCGACGTCGCGTTCGTGACCTTCCACCGTTGGATTATGTCGGGAAGCATCCCCATGGCACAGACGACCTCGGCATTGCGAATGGCTGCTTCCGCCTGCTGAGTTGCCGAGATCTGGGCGAGATTGGCCGTGAGATTGGGTTTGCGTGTCAGGAGGTCATTGGCGACAGTCAGTCCGAAGAGAATAATGGCGGAGCAAAGGGCCAGTGTTCCGAGAACGGGGTGGAGCATCCAGATCAGGATCACGAAAACCGGGACCCAGGGTGCATCAAAGAACACCGTCAGTCCCTGGGTCGCGATGAAGCTCTGGATCTGGCTCAGGTCCCGCAATGGCTGGGCACCCGCACTATCGCCGAGAAGGCGAGCATTGACGCCGTGCGTGAGCAATACTGGGCCCAGCCGGTCATACAGCCAGCAGCCGATCCTGACCGTGACCGCCGAGCGGAGTGCCTCCAGAGCACCGAGAAGGAGGAGAGCTACCGCGGCGAGGCCTGTGAGCGTCACCAGGGTTTCAATATGACCAGTCGTCAGCACCCGGTCGTAGACCTGGAGCATATAGATGGGCTGTGTCAGCAGCAGCATGTTGATGATGACGCTGAACAGAGCCATGATCCAGAACGCTGACCGGCAAGCCGACAGGGCTTGATCGAGTTCCGTGTCCCGTCGTGTCGGCTGTGTAGTGCTGGCCTGCAGCGTCATTCCCGCTTCCCCATAACTTCGACAGACAATAGGTTGGATCGATGGCGACCTTGAATCCGGCTCGTGGCAAACGATGGTGAGCGCCATGCCTAGGGCGCATTGCGCTGGAAGCGATTAATGCCTCGCGCGGGCCATGGCATGCATGAATGGCGGCGATGGTACGCACACATGCCATGGCTGTTCATGGTTACGCGATTGATGCCGGATCAACGATGGAGATGTCACCGCTGTTTTGGATCGCAAGCGATGCAGCTTGCGCGGCCGAAGTGTTGGCTGTCGTTCCTACAATCACGTAGGTGGTGAACGCCCCTCCTGCTCCGGTCAGCCTGAGTGCGAGGGTGCCGGTAGAATCAATCTGAGCCAGAGTGGTTGCCGTATACGTGCCTCCGACCTGGATATCTTCACCTGCCTGATATTGAGAAATGATCGAGGTCCCGGCGAGTGTCCGATAGGTGTCGATTCCACTGCTGCCGCCGTCGTTGATCCCTTCACCGATCAGGGTCTTTGTACCCGTGCCGTTCGAGATCAAAAGATCCGCGCCGCTGCCACCGCGGAGGACGTCGTTACCATTGCCGCTGACCAGGCGGTTGGCCACGGCGCTGCCATTCAGCGTGTCGGTAAAGGCCGAGCCGATAAGGTCCTCGATGCCGTTCAGAAGGTCTCCAGCCGCTTCCCCTCCGGCGCCTGTCGTGGCCCCATTCGCAACCGCGGTCAGCGTGACCGATATCGCAGCCGATGACGTCGAATAATCTGCCGTGTCGCCTGCCCCATCCCCGCCGATCAGGACATCGGCCCCGACCCCGCCGCGGAGTATATCGTTACCGCTCCCGCCCTCGAGCCGGTTCGCGGCTGCGTCGCCAATCAGCAGATCATTGAAGGCTGACCCGATCAGGTTCTCGATCGTGCTGAGCTGATCGCCCTCGGCATCGCCGCCGAGGCCTGTCCCGGCCTCAAGGTTGGTCGTGACCCCGGACGACGAGGTCGAGTATTCCGCAGTATCGATGCCGGCGCCCCCGGCCAGAACGTCCGCGCCGGCACCGCCGACGAGTATGTCGCCGTTCGAACTGCCCGTCAGCGTATCATTGAAGTTCGACCCTATGACACGCTCGATCGTGTTAAGCTGATCGCCTTCGGCATCACCACCGGTTCCGGTTCCGAAGCCTGCTGGATCGGCATTTAAGGTAACCGCGACCGCAGCCCCCGATGTCGAGTAATCCGCTGTGTCCAAGCCGCCGTTCCCGATCAGAAAATCCGCGCCACCACCACCGACGAGCCGGTCGTTTCCAGTGAAACCATCGAGCACATCAGCGATGGTGCTGCCGAGCAGGGTGTCATTCGACGATGAGCCGATGACCTTCTCGATTCCGATAAGCCTGTCGCCCTCGGCCTCGCCGCCCGTACCAGTGCCGGGCGCGGTGGGGTCGGCGCTGAGCTGGATCGTGATGGCCTGCGCCGATCCGGAGTAATCGGCCGTGTCAACACCGATACTCCCATTCAGTGTATCCGCTCCGGAGCCGCCGACAAGCCGATCATCGTTTTCGCCGCCATTCAGATCATCGTTTCCGTCACCGCCGAAAAGCTGATCGTTGCCACCTCCCGCCAGCAGAGTGTCGACGCCGAGGCCGCCGCGAAGGATGTCGTCACCGGTGCTCGACAGCATCTGATCGTCGCCATCTCCGCCGTCCAGATCGTCATTGCCGAGGCCGCCGTCGAGCGTATCGTTGCCGGCGCCTCCCTGCAGCGTGTCGTTGTCGCCAGCGCCGATGAGCATATCGTTCCCGTAACCGCCCAGGAGGCTGTCGTTTCCGTAGCCCCCGAGAAGGCTATCGTTGCCACCCCCGCCAAAGAGCGTGTCATTGCCGTTGCCGGCGTCGAGGATGTCGTCGCCGCCGACCGGATTGTCGATGCTCGCAGGATCCACGATGCCGTCCTCGTTGGCATCCGTGGCATCGCCATAGATGACGTCATTACCGTCATTGGCACGTAGGATGTCGGTACCGGCGCCTCCGGCAAGCGTATCGCTCGTGTCCGCGGCCGTGATGGTATCGTTGCCGTCGCCGCCATCCAAATAGTCACCGCTATCGGGTGCAGTCGACCCGCGGGCGACGCTCACTTGGATGATGTCGGCTCCTCCAAGACCATACACCTGATAACTGCCGGCCGTCGAAATCTTGGAGAAGTCGTTTGAACCGGTGAGCCTGACTTTGGGCATGACGCACTCCCCTTGAAATGGTTTCGTTTACGCGAACAACGCTGTGAATTCGTCCGAATACTAAGGACTGTGTTTGTTAAAGCAACGACGCGCACGGTTAACACCTTTAGACGTAGACGGTGATTCCGGTTGCGCATCGTCCTGCTTGAGGCGATGCAAACATGCGATTTCACGGTACTTGTCGAGGCTGATGAGAATGCGTGTGCGAATGCGAATTGCCGCGCAAGAGATGAAAGCAGTTTCCAATCCCTGCATCGATACGATGATTCCTCTTTAGGGAGGCGTATCGGCGTAAGCTGCCTAGCGTGGTGTTCGCCGAGTGCGAAGGAGCTCAGACCTCGGCATCGGAGAGGCTTCGCGATCTTTGCTTTGTCGGGCTATCAATGTGAGAGGATTCCTGAAGTAGTGCTTCGATCCTCTCATCGCTGTGAAGCCGAGGGAATCGAAGTAGGCGACGATCGCCATGAGACGATCGTCGCCGCAATGACGCAAAACTCAATCAACAGCAGCGATGACCGAAACGGAAGCATGCGACAGGTAGTCGGTCGTGAGAACCGCCATGTCGATCTCCACGAGGGAGTTGTCGCCATAGGCCTCTGCGTCGATGTTCACCTGAGTCAGGTTGCCCTTGATGTCGACGTCGGAATCGACATAGATGTCAACGTCAACATCCTTGCAGAAGTCGATGTCCCACGTGAGGTCGATGTCTGCATCAACATTGATGTCGATGTCTTTATCGAAATCTACATCTGGACGATTATATGACATGTCCTGTCTCCCGGTTCGAGGTCGGCGACTCTGCCGACGAGTAAAAAATATGAAACTGAGCGGTGGGATGTCAAAGATCCAGAAGACTTATGAAACCTTCGAGATAGATGTTCGGTAAAATCAGATCTGCGTACGTATTCTGATAGCAAAATGTCCTACCTTAATCTAATGGCTATTGTGGCGTCTGCGTTCGCCGGAACATAATTCATCCGACATCAGCAAGCATGCCATGAACGTCAGCATAAAGTGGCCTGACGACTTCATCTTCGAGAGCCAAGTTGGGATCAGCGCTTTGCTGAGAGTAGCGTAGGCGGCATCGCATCCCGCGATTCTGCCGCAGCAATAGCCTTCGCGAAGAAAACCTTCGTCTTAGCGTCATCTGGCCGCAATTGGAGCTCTGCCTGGAATGAGGCAACGGCGTCCCGAAACCTCCCGCGCTTAATCTGGATGATGCCAAGATTATAGTGAGCCCGCGGAAAGGCCGGTTGTCTTTTTATGATCTCCTCATAGGCGTTCGACGCCCCGGAGAGGTGTCCTTGTGCCTGAAGCGATTGCGCCAACCTAAACCAGGCCTTGCACGAAGAGGGTTCAGCTTCGATTGTTGCCCTGAACATGCTCTCCGCCTCGCAGAAGTTGCCCTTCATGATCATGAGGACTCCGAGGCGATAGAGCACCGCGGGACAGTCAGGCTGCGAGCCGAGAGCCTCCCTATAACCACGTTCAGCTTCATCAAGTCGTCCAGCCTGCTCAAGCGCACTCACCTGCTGGAGCAGGAGAGGCAAAGTCCTTCGGTCCAAAGTGCTCCGCAGGCTGCAGCCGTTTCGGGTCCTCGCGATGATGATGCTTCTGATGTGGCGTTCTTCGGCACCCAGCGTGTACTTGTAAGCCTCATTCCCTCTCAAAAGATCGTATGTCTCGAAACCTGCGGCAATGAATGTCCGGATGCTGTATGCGTGGAGGACGAGGCCGGGCGGAGGATTGTTGAGTCCCTGCAATCTGCCGCCCATGTAAAACAGCAGAGACTTGTTCTTCGTGTCGATCATGCTGGCCAGCGCTCCGATCGGTGCTCCTCCCTTCCAAAGAATGGGCAGAAACAGCGACCCGCTGGCAAAGCAATCCAATAGCATGACACGAGCCGCTTTTCGTATGGCTTCCAACCGCTCGCCCTTGCGAGGCCCCCATTTCTCCTCCCAGAGGCGGAGAAGCACATCTATGTCGCTTTCGACGGTCTCGGCCGTGGCACGTGTAATGTGGAACTCACGCGACGTTTCTACCTGTTTCAAGAAACGCCTGACCTTCTGACGTGTATTTGGACGCAATGTATTGTTAAGATAACTCTCCCAGTCATGGGGAAGCCTCAAACGTGGGCAAATGCTATTGTCGACGTTGTCGGAGTTTACCTGCCGGATCGCGCCCATTCTAAAGGCGTCCTGCGGAAAGCACCTTAGGAGAGCGCGCAGCCGTCTGTCGGAAGCGAGAATATGCGCAAGATCGAGATGCGCCCAGTTCAGGGTCTTGATATATGTCGCGAAGGCTGCTGCTGCACTCTCCACATATTCTGGAGCGCAGAGGAAACCCGTATAATCAGCCAGCGGCGCACCCGCCATTGCAATTTCACTGTAGAATCGACCGTCATTTCCGGTTTTGAGTCTTAGGCGGAGAGGAAAGAAGGCGACATGGGGCGAGGCGGTGTTCGCAGGTCTCGCGGCGAGCACAATCCATGGCGCGTTGACGCGCTTGAGGCGTTGAAAAAGCCAGCTCGAACTCAGAAAGAAATGCGCCTCCGGGTCTGCCTCGTACACGACATCCCAATTGTTCCGGAGTGACGAAAGCGTTTGTATGTCGCTGATGACATCAATCTGCATGTCTTTCACTCCGTAAATCAGCAGGAGTGCTCCTCGCCAGACTGCTTCAGCCGACCCCGAACCAGGCATATCCGTCGATTACGGATAGCCCATCCTCAAAGGTGAGCGCGGAGGCATCGACAAGGACGAGCGTATCGTCGCCATAGGCGGTTACATCAATCTCGATGATTGCGACATTTCCGTCCAATCCATCAATTGTATACCCACCCGATGATGATACGTCCTCGCCGGATGGATGAGATTGCTGACCGGATCCGCTACCGCTCCACTCGGCATTCGTTCCCGAGCCGTCGGAAGCACTCGAGAGATTCAGATCGACCGCGAGAAGGTTCGTCGTCGATGTCTCTGTCGATCTCGATTCGTCCGACGTCCGGGTGCTTTCTGACCTTGTCGATGTGACGGTCACAAGGGTGTCGGCCGCCGAGGCCTCGCCGTAGGTGCTTGCAGACGCGTATGTGAGCTCCCCGTCGGATGCTTCGCTGCTTGCCGTGAAAGTGGCCGAGCCTTCCGCGATGGCGGCTGTTCCGACGTCATAGACCTTGCCCGCAATGGACCCGATCGCGGCTGTGTCCTCACCTACAGCGATTGCCCCACCACCAAGTGTCGCGGCGATTCCATCGTCCTTGTCCGAGCCAAGGGATCCGGTATAGACGCCGATATTGGTGTCGCTGCCCTGGGTTTGCTGAGTGGAGCCCGAGTCTGAGTCCCTTGATGTGGTGGCGGAGTAAACGGAGGTCGTGGAACGATATGAACTGCTGACTTTCATAGTGCTCCCTCCTAGCTGACCGATTCTCGAAACTCAGAAGTAACCGAGGTCGGAGGTGCATTGAAATATACGCAATGGGTGATCAGTCGAACGGTTTCTGCCGGGGCATAAAGATGGTGGGCGTCAGGCAGCCGCTGGGTACTGGAGCATTCTCGGCGAAGTGGATCCGGTTGATCGTAAAGAACTATGGCACAGCGAAGAAAAGAGCCGATTCCACGCCGGTCGAAGCAGCTCCAGCCTATCGTTGGAATGCGGAAAGGTGAGCTGCAACCCGAGGCGTCCTAGCGTTCGTCTTCGCTCTCAGGCAACTTCAGTAACAACGGTTGCACTGATCGTGGAGAGACTATCCTCCATCGAAAGAGCCGATGCATCGGTTGCGACGTACGTATGGTCGGCCTCAGCCTTCGCGTCAATTTTTACAGCAGCCACGTTGCCATCGACCACGCCGATCTTTTGCGGGGTGTATTTATCGATTGTTTGGCTGATAGTTATGGGGCCCTTTGGCAGATCGAACTTTTCGATGTCGATCGCGAGATAGACGGTCCGTGAGCTTTCCCCCGAATAGGATTGACCAGACGCCTTTCCGCCGGTGGACGAAACGACCGTGCGTGTCAGGAAAAGGTCGGCGCCGGAGGCTGCAGCATAGGAGTCGGCGGCAGCGTAGGTAGGGTCAGATTCCGATGATTGTGCGGCGGCTTTGAATTCGGCTGAGCCGAAGCTGATCTTGATCGCACCTTTGTCGAATGTTTGGCTGTAGATAGTTCCCGTCGCTTTCGTATTCTCGCCGATTGCGGTCGCCTCTCCGCCAATCATCGTTTGCATTTTGCTGTCGGTGTCCGCCTTGTATGTACTAGTAGCGGATTGCACGGGTTGCTTGGATCCGCTTTCTGCTGTTGCCTCGTTGAGGGGAGGCGTTTGGCTGCTGCTTGTAGAGGATGAAATGCCTTTCAAGAGCGCAAAAGGCTTAGAAAAAATCGTTGGTTTCGCCATCCTGTCTCTCCCTTTGAAGTTGTCGGTTCCGTGAGCGGAGACAGATGCGAACAGAGCAGATCATTGGACTGAGCGGGAAGTGCGCAGTGAGCGATCAAACCAATGAGATAGGCCGAAGAAGTATTCATCTATGGTCGATCCGCCGTTGGACGGAGCCCATGAAGGGGTGGGCCAAGGTGTCCCGGCGCATCGAAGCCACGTCTTGGGCCGACTGCAACAGCGCCGCTTCGTTGCGGTGCGTTTGATGACAGGGATCCGCGGGTGTGTCGTCTCCGCCGCAAGCAGATCGGGCTTGGAGAGTCAGCGTGTTGAAGCTATTTCAGCAGCGACGCTGGATGCAGGCATTCCGCTCTGACCATAGAGCTTCTTCGCCCTTTCAGGGTCGCCCATGATGCCCCGCACCTGCCAGCGTGCAAGCATGCTTGGATCGTATGTCTGCGCCAAGAGATAGGTTCCGCGTGCGCTCCCGCGTTCCGCGGCACGCTCCAACAGGAGGCGGGCGCCGCTGATGTCACGAACCCGTAGAAGCGCCTCAGCCCGGTCGATCAGGGGCTGCACGCTGGCAGAACCGATTGATGGTGATGGAGGGCTTGCAGAGTTTTTGTCGGGTAAGGCTGCTGGAGTGAGATTGGGCATCGGCGCAGGGGGCGCTGAACCCGTTGGCTCCTCAAGAGAGCCTTCCAAGTCAGGCATTTGCGCGGGTTCGGTTGGCGGTAGAGGAATGAAGGGCGTCATATTCCATGGAAGCGCCGGCCGGGAAAGCAGCGTGCCAAGTTCTTCACGCAGGCGGGCGAGTTCGCGGGCGAACGCGTCAGCGCGCTCCCGCTCCCGCTCCAGGACGGTCTGGCGCTCCGTGGTGAGGATCCCGACCATTTCCGCCAGCCGATTGACGAGGTCCGACGCAGGGCCGTTCCCATCGAGAGCGAGAGGGGAGCCGGAACTGGCATCCTGCGACGGAGGAAGGGCCGCCCCCGGTGCGGTTATGGTTCCCAAGGCATCGTCATGTGAAGGCCGTTGATCCGGCAAGGATGCTGGCTGCTGTGTCTCCTCGTGATTGAATGGACTAGTGAGAGGGATGGCGGTTTGCGACAGCGGATCAGATTGCTCCACTGCACGTGTCTCGACAGATGACGTTTCCTGCTCCGATCTTTCCGGGAGCGCAGCGGCCCCGTCTTCAAAGAGAACGCCTGCAGGTGCCACCGACGAGGCCTGTTCAGACACAGAGCGGATCTCGATAGACCGTGGTGGCGACAATGGGATGTCATAGCCCTCGGGCTTCTTCTCATCGACCACTCCGGCAACCTCGTCCGGAACTGTTGAGCTTCCGGTGCCCGGAGGTGGCGTCGCGGGATCTGAGGGAGAAACGATTGTGACATCAGGGGAGGAATCCGCGGGGAGGGGCGATCGGGCATTTTCTGGAACCGGTGAGTCAGTACTCGCAGACGATGCTGGATCCGAGGGCGGTTCTGTCGCTGTCGTCGGTAGAGTCGTCGGCAACACCACCTCACTATTCGACGGATTCGACACTGGAATGTCAGCCTGAGCGACGACCAGGGGGGCCGGTCTGGCAGGGGCTGTCATCCGTCCCTTATGGCTGAGCACTTGGGCCAGAGACTCTGACAGGAGACCCGGCGTCCAAACCGTTACCAAGGCCACGACCCCGACGGCCTGCGCCGTCACAACGGCTGGCACCATGAGGTGCAACCAAGGTCCTAAACGCCGAGTGCGGGCAGAAGCCTGAGCAGACGCATCCTCCTCAACACCCGAGTTCGAAGGAGGTTCGGGGTTCTGTGCCTCGGCGGTCTCGACTTGACGGTCCGCGTCTCGGAGATGGAAGGTGCTATGAGCAAAGTCGAGTGTTTCCTCTGCGACCTGGGACATCAATAAATAGGCCAGCTCATCGGCTGCTGAAGATCGCGAGAAATCTGACGGCTCGCTAGAAGCGGCAGCCGCAAGCTGTCGCGCCGCAATTATCGCACGATCAAGCACATCATAGGCATTTCCCCTATCGGTCGCATCGGAATGTGGGCCCGTGTCATTCATGGCGGTGCTCGCTGCAGGCGCGCTGTACCAGATGTCACCAGACGATCCGGTGATTCCCCGCCGGGAGATGAAAACCTTGGCGTCTCCTGCGCGGACTAGGCGGAGGAGCAACAATCGCAGTCGCTGCAGGGTTGGTGCAATGCATCAGAAGGTTAAAATTGCAGAAGAGGATATATCAAGGGGCTAAGGCTTGAATCACCTTTAGACGGCTGTGTCGCAGATTGGTGCGTTTCAATAGAGTAGAACATTTCACAAGATTCAGAACCTAATTTGATCGTGCATGAGGATTCAAGGCCTACGCTGCCCGGATGCTGGGACGGATGTCAACAATTGGGAAGATTGATCCAGAAAAATCTGTGAGATACTAACCGTATATATCCCAAAAATTGTCATATTTACGACAAGTTTCGATAGATTTGTCTTGGTTTCAAAGTAATCATCAAAAAGTAGTATGTCTTTAGGTAAATAGTATTCCTCCATTGTCTTGCTTTAACCATTGAGTGTTGCGGGCTCTTGAGGAAGTTCCGCGAGAACCTTGGTAGTTACACTGCGAAGGCTCGCGGGTGCCGAGACAGCGTTTTAGGAATGAAGGAAGATAAAAATGGATACCACACCTGAGCCTACTGAAAATCCAGGGGTCATGATCCTCGATGTAAGGAGTCTCAGGCGGGCTGGACTTTCGAGTCTTCTGAAGGCATGGGCCCAGTCGTGTGGATTGACATTGATGTCGTCCGATCTTTCCGACTACGACGTAGTAGAAAATTGCAAAATGTTCGTGCTGAGTATCGGTAGCAGTACACTGGAGGATCCAATTTTCGTGCAGAAGATCAAAGCCCTCCAGGCTCAGCAACCGGAAGCTGTCTTTGTGGCTCTCTCCGATCAAGATGACCCGGATGAAATACTGCGCGCTTTCCAGATCGGATTTCGCGGCTTCATCCCTACATGCCTCGAGCCCGAAATCGTCTTTCAGGTGCTCACATTCCTCATCAAGGGAGGATCATTCTTTCCGCCGGCTATCCTCCAGCGCTTCCTATCGCATTCCAACATCATGCTCAACGGTTCAGGGAGCCATAAGAACGAAGCATGTGCTGACGAAGCTAGATCAGCGCATGGCCTGACAGTGCGCCAGCAGGAGGTGCTTGAACTTCTGCGGCACGGCGTCTCGAACAAGGTCATCGGTCGGCAACTCCACATGACCGAGGCCACCGTGAAAGTGCATGTCCGGCAGATCATGAGGAAGCTCGGTGCGTCGAACCGGACACAGGCCGCTGTCATAATCTCGAAGGATACGTCGAGCGTGACCTCATTGGGTCTCGACTAGAGAACGTTCCGATTCCAGTCATACAATGCGACTATTTCTGCTTCTTCTCATGAAAAGAGAAATCAGATGGATCTTGATGCTCCCCTTCAAATTGATCGCTGCAGCCCGAGCCTTCGAAACACGATTCTAGCAGAGTTCCATGGGCGCATTCCCATCGTTCGAGAAGTGAAGAGTATCCCTGACGAGGAATGGTTGAAGATGCCTGGTATAGGTCAGAAGAAGCTTGAAGAGCTACACCGCATTCTCGGGTCTCCGACGGGAGAGCAGGCCTCGAACAAGGGCGAATGTCAGCCCTTGTCCAAGCTCGAGATTGGGACGTTGTTTTGTCGTATAGCCAAGCTTGAGAGTGAGATGCATGCCGTTGTCGCCGAGATATGCAGGCGGACCGAACTCTTTCATCCTGAAGGGGACCTGTGCGGAGAAGCGAACCGCGACGTTTCGGGACGAAGACCAGCCATGACAGCGCAGTCATTGTGCAGATCATACCAAACCTCGGATTCGGTAATGCTCCGAATTACGGTTCTGAGAGAGTTGGAAATGCGCAGCCGGCAGTTGTCGGCCTGCCGGATTGAAGCCTAACGTGGCAAATGCTGCAGATGGAAGGTGCTTGCTACGTTTGATCTGCTAGCGCATCAAGCGAATAAGAAGTTCGATTCTTCGCTAGCGCGGCCCTTCTGGGCGCGAAGAACGATGCGCCCGCTTAGAGAAGAGGCATCGGGCCTAAAAGTCAAACCGCTTATGGGTTCGATGCATTCGGCGGAGCCGCATTCCTCATGAGGCGCCTGCGGTCCCCATGGGCTGTCGCTCGTACCATCCGCCTGAGCCGTTAAATGCATGCTGGAGCATCGTGCGGACCCGCAGGGCCGCGTGAGCGAGAAGTGGACCGGTTTTCCGCGCCCGACGATGCCCTAGGTGGCAGGGCTTGTCGCAGATCGGCAGAGCCTCTCCGCTCATTGCCGACCGAATCCGGAGGGGCGGCTGTTGCTCTCGGCAGGATTGCAGTCCTAAGTCGTTTTCACTTTAGCAACACCGCGCGCAAAGATGGGCTTTGATGTACGTGGTCATCTAGATCTAAGTCACCGTTGCTTCTTTTCTAAAGGCTCGGTCCGCGAGATATCTTTGTGTGCCGGAGAAGAGAACCAGCAATCACTCACCACCTGAGACTGTGTCCGCTTTACCCCCGAGTGGCTCGGGATAACACCTTAGAAAGGAAGGGATAACACCTTAGACAAGTAGGAGTAGGCCAATTGGATGAGCTAATATTGGCGTGTAATTCAGGCCTTATGCCGCACCGCAGCTGAGTTCCGTAAAAATATGAGATTCTTAGGCAAAGTTGAGGATCATCTGCTGCGACATGCTCTGATCGTCCCGGCAGTACGTATGATTGCTTTGGTGCGATTGGCGCTTGCTCTGTTTGCGTTTATCGCCATTACTTTGGATCCGCCGCTGCATTTTAATAAATCGGCTTTGACATACAACATAGCTATTGTATATTTATTATTCTCACTTGGAAATATCTTTATGATTGCGCTGTGGCCGACGACCACTCAGCATCAAATTGGAGTCCATGTCGTCGATATTATATGCGCATGCCTCCAGATCTACCTCAATCATGGGTCGAACAGCCCGTTCTTTATTCTGTTTATTTTTATTCTAATGTCGGCCACTCTCCAATGGGATTGGCGTGGCGCGCTTTCAACGACCGCATTGCTCGTCTGTATCTTTGTGGCAGTCCTCTTGGGTGAGGCTCGAACTCTGTCAGAAGGTTTTGGCGGACTAAATCTAAGTCCGGTCATTCTCCGTCCGACAAATCTAGTGGTGGCAGGCATTATGCTAGGTTATGTTGGGCTATTCCAGGAACGTAGCCGCATGCGCTTGGCCAAGCTGGTCGCTTGGCCCGGACCTGACCATGAACAGAACGCCTCCGCTCCTCTCGCATCAGCGCTCAGACATGCAGCTGGGATCATGGGGGTGCCACGACTGCTGTTAATCTGGGAGCAGCCGGACGAGCCATTCCGCAACATTGTGCTCTGGTCTGTGCACGACATCCAGCACATGCAGGAGAGCCATGACCGGTTTGGGACAATCGTTTCCAAAAGCATGGCCGGAAAATGCTTTTTCTACTTGTCGAAAGCGCGCAAAGTCGATTCCGATCGGTTGATCGATGAGGATCTCCGTCAATCTTTCTCTATTCGCTCCGCCCTGACAGCTCCCTTTCAATTGCCACTTTGTAGCGGCCGGATCTTTCTACTCGACCTGCCAGGAGAGGGAGGTCGCGATGCTCTCGTGCTTGCCGAACTGATTGCGATACGTCTCGGCGTTGATCTGGAGCACCACTTATTGCGCAGTGAGCGAGAAGTGGCAGCTGCTCTCACGGAAAGAGCTCGTTTGGCACTGGATCTCCATGATGGGGTTCTACAGGGTCTAGCTGCTGCAGACATTCACCTAAAACTCAGTCTTTCTCGTTCTAACACGGAGAGTGTGGATCACGTCGCTCGAACACGCCAGGTTCTCGCAAATGAGCAACAGCGGGTTAGGGCGTTTGTCGAAGCAACCCGACTAGGTACGAAGACCCATCTCAAACGTGTCAATCTGGATGATAACATCAGAAGGCTTGTTGGGAAACTCAGCGCACAATGGGACTGCGACTTCGACGTGACGATTGAGCCTCCCAACTTGCACGCCACGGAACATTTGCTTCACAATGTCTACTACATACTGGATGAAGCATTGTCCAATGCTGTTCGGCACGGCAAGGCCTCTCATGTCGACGTCTCGGTTCGGTCCGAGGACAACTACCTATTCATTATGATCCGCGACAATGGCGTCGGTCTGCCAGAGCTTCGTGGCTCATACTCGAGTGACGAACTAGCTGCTCAAAACATTGGTCCTCATTCACTCCGCGCCCGCGCTATGGAACTAGGAGGCTTTCTTACACTTGAAACTTCTTCCTCAGGCGTCGAGCTCAACTTTGAGATTCCCATGTGAAAACGGACCGTGATCCTCTTAAGGTTGTTTTGGCCGACGACCATCCAGTGTTTCTGGGTGGCCTTAGAAGTCTGGTTCAATCCGACCCCATGTTTGAAATCGCCACCGAATGTCTGGACGGACGAGCCGCGCTTCGGGCCATCCAAGCCTTGAATCCCGAACTGGCCATTTTGGATCTTGCAATGCCGAGCCTGAACGGCATCGAAGTTCTCGCGGCCATGGACACTAGTAGGGTCAGGACACGAGTTATTGTTCTCACAGCCTCCGCCGACGATCATCAAATCGCAGAAGCCGTAGAACTTGGAGCTTATGGGTTCATGCTCAAGGATACAGCGGCAGACACGCTGATTGAGTGCATGCGAGCGGTCTCGATGGGCAATCGGTGGCTGCCGGTGGAACTGGTCGAATCCGCAATCAAGCGTGTACAAAATCACCTTAGTTTAGTTGAGAAGGCTGCCAGCGTGCTGACGGCACGGGAAAACGAAATCGTTCGTCTCGTTGCCGAAGGGCAGTCGAATAGGGAGATTGGGCGGCAAATGGGCATCACCGAGGGAACGGTGAAAATCCATTTGCACAATGTTTATCAGAAGCTTGGTGTAAATAACCGCACGGCCCTTACTGCTTGGGCGCTCAACTTCAGAAATGCTTCGAGAACGGAAACCTAGAGGGTGTCTGGAAATTAAGCTGCTGCATGGGCTGATCTTTTGGTCATGAGGCGGCTTGTCGCGAGGTAAGTCCACGTCTCAGTGGTGGTCGGCAGACCCTCCCAGTCCTTTGCCAAGCGCGTGTTGCGCACGAGCCACGCGAAGGTGCGCTCCACAATCCATCGCTTAGGCAGAAGCGCAAACTGGACTTTCTCCGAAAAGATGGAGAGCCTCAGATGAAGCAGAAGGATCTCCATGCCCCAGACACGCTTTACGAAAGAGTTTCAGGATGAGGCGGTACGGCTTGCTCCGCCGAGCGGCCGCAGCCGGCGCGCGATTGCCGGATCTCGGCGTCGGCCTGCCGACCCTGCGCCACTGGATTGATCGCCGCCGCGAGCGCGAGATCGACGTTCCGCCCGAAGAGCGTCAGGAGGACATGGCGGCCGAGCTGAAGCGGCTGCGGCGCGAGAACGAGATCCTGCGCCAGGAGCGGGAGATCCTGAAGAAGGCCACGGCTTTATTCGCCAAGGAGGGACGTCGGTTGGGCGGTCAGCGATCGGCTCCACCAGGAACTGGCCCTGGAGGCCCTGCGCCAATCCCTGGCGATCCGGTGAGCAGGGAAGGACCTGATCCACCATTCGGATAGTAAGTATGCTTAGGCCAGTGTTCCTGGGCGGCCTGACCCTCACGGCGATAGACCGGCTAACATCACTGGTATCGCAAGGCGCCGGTGTGGCCTGACCCACACGCTGATCGACCACAACCCGTGTCTTTCCTCGGACCTGTCGGCCGCCCGGGAGCCTTGCGGTGAGGTTTGCCTCACCGGTGCATGTGACCCAAGAAGGGCCTGACATCCTGTCGCATTACTGTCCTGTCCAGGCATGCGGTCGTGGTGAACCGTCGATCCACGGTCGAACCAGGAGAGCCGGTATGGAAGTTGGTCAGGACGTTGTCTTACATCCCGTTGTCGGCGGGGTCGACACGCACAAAGATCTTCACGTCGCCGCTGTTGTCGACGAACACGACCGTGTTCTCGGGACCCAGTGCTTTGCGACAACCCGACAGGGATATCGGCAGATGCTCGCCTGGATGCGCTCCTTCGGACAGCTCCGGTGCGTTGGCATTGAGGCCTCAGGCACCTATGGCGCCGGGTTGCTGCGCTCCATGCAGAATGCCGGTGTCGAAGTTCTGGAGGTCACGGCTCCGGATAAACCGGACCGGCGCAAGCGGGGCAAGAACGATGATCTCGACGCTCAGAACGCCGCGCATGCCGCCTTTGCCGGCAAGCGCACCGTCACGCCCAGAAGCCGGGATGGCATGATCGAATCCTTGCGCGTTCTCAAGGCGTGTCGAAAGACAGCAGTGGTGGCGCGGCGCATCGCGTTGCAGATGATCCAGAACACCATCGTCTGCGCGCCGGACGGGTTGCGGGAGGCGCTGCGCCAGATGACCCGCATGCAGCTGGTCAGGACCTTGGCGGCATGGCGGCCTGACCTGACTGACTACCGCAATGTGGATTCCGCCTATAGGATCAGCCTCAAGTCGCTCGGCCGCCGCTATGTCGAACTGCACGATGAGATTGCCGACTTGGACGTTATGATCGGTGCCATTGTCGATGAACTTGCCCCCAACCTCGTGGCCCGGAACTCGATTGGTCACGCAGGGGCGGCCCAGTTGCTCCTGACAGCGGGGGACAATCCGGAGCGCTTGCATTCCGAGGCCGGCTTTGCCGCACTCTGCGGTGTCAGCCCGGTCCCAGCCTCGTCCGGCAAGACGACGCGCCACCGTCTCAACCGGGGTGGTGATCGAGCCGCCAACAGTGCTCTGCACATCATTGCGATCGGGAGGCTTCGGACCGATCCGCGAACCAAGGCCTACATGGCTAAACGCGTCGCTGAAGGCCACTCCAAGCTTGAGGCGATCCGGTGCCTGAAGCGCTACATCGCGCGCGAGGTGTTCACCCTAATCAGCCAGCGGCAAAAGGAGATCAACCAGGCTCGGATCACCGCTTGACAAACAGAAGGGCGTCCGCGGCAGCCCAGACGGATTCAAACGGTCGTCGCAACATGGATTCTGTTGATCTCCCGCAGCCATTCGTCAAGCGCCTCTGCAGGGGTTTTCCAGCCCAACGTCTTTCTTGGCCTTGAGTTGAGGGCGGCCGCGACAGCCGCAATCTCCTCGGCGCTGTGCGCGCTCAGATCAGTGCCTTTCGGGAAGTACTGACGCAGCAGCCCGTTCGTGTTCTCGTTGGTACCACGCTGCCATGGGCTTTGCGGATCGCAAAAGTAGACCTGGACGCCCGCATCGATCTTGAGACGGGCATGCTGAGCCATCTCGGCGCCTTGATCCCAGGTCAGTGATCGGCGCAGCTCTTCGGGTAAGGTGATGATTGTGCGCGTGATCGCGTCGCGTACAGCCTCGGCCCCATGCCCAGCCAGCGCAGGCCCGTTCTTGATGCGCGGCCAATCACCGTGGCCTGCCAAACGGGGAAGATGAAGCAGCATCGTGAAGCGGGTTGTGCGCTCGACCAGAGTGCCGATCGCCGAGCTGCCAAGGCCCAGGATAAGGTCTCCTTCCCAATGACCTGGTACCGCCCGATCGGCCGCTTCGGCAGGACGCTGGCTGATCATGATCTCGGGTGAGACAAAACTCTTGCCGCGCCGGCGGACGCGTGCCCGCGGCACCCGCAATACCCGCCCGGTTCGCAAGCAGGCCGTGAGTTCGCGGCGCAGCGCTCCTTTGCCTTGGACGAAGAGGGCCTGATAGATCGCTTCGTGGCTGATGCGCATAGTCTCGTCATCCGGAAAGTCGATCGGCAGGCGTCGGGCAATCTGCTCCGGGCTCCAGGCTCTGGCCCACCGCCGATCCTGTCGCTTGCCATGCCGGCGGCTCTTCCAGGCGACAGTAGGACCGGGAACGGAAACACCGCTTGGAGCAACGACAACACCGGCCAGTCTCTCCTCGACATAAGTGCGCAAGGTCGCGTTGAGGGCAAGCTTCGTCGGCTTCGGGCGCCGGGCTGATCGCTCGGCATGCCACTGGGCGGTCGTGGCACGGTACTCCAGTCCGCCGCTGCGGGTGGCTGCGTTGCGCCGTAGCTCACGGGAGATCGTCGAGGCGGGACGACCGAGCCGGCGCCCGATCTCCTGCATGGAACGGCCCTGGACCCGAAGAAGCGCAATCTCCTCTCGCTCCAGCAGCGACAGGTATCGCCCGGAAAGGGGCTTGGCCGAGGATCTGAATATCGCCGGGGGCATGCCACCTGCCTTTCGGAACCATCTGTATCCGACAGGTTGTGACACACCGGCTTCGACCGCAGCATCCTCGCTGCTCATTCCAGCTGCGATCGCAAGCCAAAACCGACGCCCTTCATCGCGTCCCGCCACAGGGGGCCGGCCTGGTGACGGGAGAGGGGCTCGCCCAGACCGATCCGACCGCCGCTTTCGAATGCTCATCGCAACCTCCTCCTTCAGGGTGTTGCGACGACCGTTTGAATCCGTCCCATATGGCGCAACGGCCTATCAGGCGGAGCTGGAGAAACATAGCATCCGGATCTCCATGTCCGGGACAGGCAATGGCTTCGACAACGCCGCTGTCGAGACCTTCTTCAGGACCTTGAAATCTGAGCTGGTCGGGCGCTCCGTCTTTGTGACCAGAGCCGAGGCCAAGCAGGCGATCGGCCGTTACATCGATGGCTTTTACAACCCCGTCCGGCGTCAATCGACGCTCGACTACATCAGTCCGGTTCAGCGCGAAGGGATGGCCGGATAGCAATTAAACCGCTCTCCGCTGAAGCCAAGCAAATCCAGTCATTGGCTGTTCATGTTCACTAGATTAAGGCTTCACCCCGTTCTCAAGGACGGTTTCGCATGTTGATGTGGGGCACAATGGTTACTTTTCTCGTCTCGCTGGTGGCCATCGGGCCGCTGCGGGCGAGTGCTCCCTCCTGGCTCCTGTCCGGTGCGGAGCTGGCGGCGGTGATCGGCGTCTTTACCCTGGTGTGCTTTCTTGAAAGCAGCGGTGGCAATCCCGATCGCTCCAATCCCACCGGCTGACAAGGTTCGGTAAGGAACTGCACCTAGGGTGCGGCTCCGCCCTCGATCAGAGATAGCCCATGAGAAGCTTTCTGCTCGCTGCGATCGGGATTGGTCTGGCCTCCCCACCGGCGATCGCCGAAGGATTGAGCCTTGCTGGTTCCCTCTGGCAATGCACCCGCGCCTCTGATCGGTCCCAGTTCGTCATCACCTTCTATCCGGGTGGCGGCGTCGGGGGAGGGGAGTTCGAGAACGGCGAGGTAAGCCCCTACATCTTCGATGCCTCCCGAACCAAAACGGGCGAATGGCCGGGCCGATGGAAGCAGACAGGCCGGCGTTTCACCTGGGCGTTTCCTGATCAGAGTATGCGGATCGACGGGAGCCTGTCGGGCCCTGGGCAGGTAAATGCGCGGCTCACCGGCACCGAGACCTTGCCGGGACAGCATTCGGCTGTCAGCTGTAGCGCGCTGTCCAAGCTCCCAAAGATCGGTGAGGGATTGGTCATTCCCAGGAACGGCCGGTTCATGGACCTGGATCGGGAGGAAGGCGAGTTGAAGGTGCCGGCGGGCATCTCTCTGCAGGAGCCAGAGGAAAAATAAGAGCTATGGATGCGGTGAGCCGCGCTCAGTCGCAAATTCTGGTTCTGCGGACTGTGACATCGCCGTAGGGGTCGATCCGCCTCCTCACGACGACGCGGCACTCCTCCATGGGCGCAGCGATGCCGACAACTCTCTCCTGATAGGCGGGTGCAGGCATGACCGGCGCTCCAGAGACGATCGGAACATTCCGGGGAGGGACCAAGGCGGGCCCCTCATAGCCGTCGCTATATTCCAGGGGCACAATCGGCATAGGCTGCTGCGGCACCAGGGCTGGCCCGTCATAACCGCCAACATAGCGGCGCTCGATTACTCGGCGTTCAATCACTCTGTGCTCGGCCGGTGGGGCGATATACGTCTCCTCGACCGCGAGCCGACGCCGGACTGGTGGGCGTTCCAGAACGGCTTCTTGATCCTCGAAGTAGGGGGGCAGATCCGCCGCTACGGCAGCCGCTGTACTGACCAGAGTTGACCCACCGAGCACCAGTGCGACCAGGCCCGCTTGTGCAAATTTGTTCGGATCTAACATCTGCAGTGAGCTCCTGACGCCTCTCGATAGGAACGTAGCCTCAAGGTCAAGGTTCCATACTGGAGCTCAGGGGCTGTGCTGAAGCTTCGATAATACAACATTGGCGAAGGAGGATCTCTCTTCCGAGCGCTGCGGCCGTTTTCATCGGCTAAAAACCGCGTGTGTCCGATGTTCATTGCCGCAATAGAAGATCCATGCGCGAGCTCCTCGCGCACCGTGCTTCATCGCGTGCCGTGACCCGGATCGCGTCGAAGAACGCCGGGGCGGCTCTGCCATTCCGCGATCTCCTCTTCACAACATCAGGTGTGGCCGCTGGCTCGTGGCGGCGCAAGCGGGGCCCGTGCCAGCAAGGGGCTAAAGTTCGGCCTCAATCGCCTGGAACAGGGACCCCGAGTTTGGGGCATGGTTTCGGAAAGCCAGCTCGACGTATTCCGCCGCCAACGGGTTCCAATGCTGGACGGGGCCAAAAACGCATTTTGGTCACTTTCAGCGTCCACAAACGGTCCGCTTCCCTAATGCCAAGCTGACTGCATGGCCAGCCGGGCAAGCCAAATCTCTAAGAACCAACAAGGGGCAAATGCGACAATGAGCACTCCGACCACCCTCGAGACCTACTTTCTCCAGCTTGTGAACCAGACCCGCGCCCAGGCCGGAGCCAAGGCGCTCACCTTCGACGGCGAGCTGCTCGACTCCTCGGATTCCCACAGCGCCTGGATGGACCAGACGGACACCTTCTCGCACACGGGCGTGAACGGAACGAGCGCCGGGCAGCGCATGACGACGGCCGGATACGGTTGGCAGGGCTGGGGCGAGAACATCGCCTATGTGAGCGGACCGCTCAACGAGGCCACAGTCCAAAAGCTGCACGACATGCTCGTGAACTCGCCCGGTCACTATGCCAACATCGTGAACGGCAAGTTCGAGGAGATCGGTATCGGGCTGAAAGCGGGTACCATCAACGGCTACAATGTCGTCTTCGTGACCCAGAACTTCGGGACCCCGAATGCCGCCGAGCGGGCCGAGCCAGAGGATGTCGGATCCCCTGCGCCGTCTACCCCGACGCCGGTGCCCGCAGGGCAGGTCATCGTTGGCGATGCGTACGCCAACACCCTGACCGGATCGCCCGGAGACGACACCCTGAACGGGAAGGGCGGAAAGGATATCCTGACTGGAGGTTCCGGCAAGGACACCTTCGTATTCGATACGGCGGCTGAGGCCCATGGCGACACGCTGCGCGACTTCGTCCATGGAACGGATCGGATCGATCTGAGGAACATCGATGCCAATACCAAGGCATCCGGCGACCAGTCCTTCACCTTCATCGGGTCCGACCGCTTCCACAAGGTTGCGGGCGAGCTGCACACCTACCGACTGTCTGACGGGAACACCTACGTTTCAGGCGACACCAACGGCGACGGCGCAGCCGACTTCGCCGTCAAGGTGATGGGCAATCACGTCTTCACGGGCGCGGACTTCATCCTTTGAGACGAATGGCCCCGGTCTTCTCCGGGGCCGTTAACCCGGCAGACAATGGGACAGAAGGTGCGGGTACCATCAAGCACTGAGGCTTACTTCCTCCAACTCGTCAACGAGGCCCGCGCGACCGCCGGGATTCGACCGCTCATGGTCGATAGCGAGCTCATGTACGCGGCCGACTACCACAACCAATGGATGGACAGTACCGACACCGTTTCCCACACGGGCTGGAACGGCTCCGGCGCCGGTGATCGACTGACGAACCACGGGTATGCCTGGCAGGACAACGGCGAGAACGTCGCCTACCTGAACGGAGCCCTGTCCGAGGCAACGGCCCGCCAGTTGTTCGACGACCTGATGAGGTCGCCCGAGGGCCGGGACAACATCCTCAATGGTTCGTTCGAGGAAACCGGGATCGTGTTGGGCCAAGGTACCCTCGACGGCAAGAGCGTCGTGTTTCTCACCCAGGCCTTCGCCAAGCCGACCGAGGCGGAGAGGGCAGAGGCGTACGACAAGGTCGGGAGCTATCTCGGCACTGAGGGCGACGACGTGATCCGCGGATCG
This sequence comes from Microvirga lotononidis, assembly GCF_034627025.1. Lineage (NCBI taxonomy): Bacteria > Pseudomonadati > Pseudomonadota > Alphaproteobacteria > Hyphomicrobiales > Methylobacteriaceae > Microvirga > Microvirga lotononidis. Next base: position 3,567,218 of record NZ_CP141048.1, read on the forward strand.
GACGGAGTGGACGTGATGTACGGCGGAGCCGGCAACGACGTCTACTATATGAACAACGTGAACGACCGGATCGGCGAGAGGGTCGGCGAGGGCTACGATCACATCTACAGCTCCGTGGGAGCCTACATGGCCAATGAACAGGTGGAGAGGATCACGCTCACCGGATCAGCCGACGTGAGCGCCACGGGCAACAACCTGAACAACAGGATCACGGGCAATGCCGGAGCCAACTACATCTATGGCTCGGGAGGGAACGACATCCTGAACGGCAAGGGCGGCAAGGACATCCTGTCCGGCGGCAAGGGCAGCGACACCTTCGTGTTCGACTCGGCGGAAGAAGCCAACGGCGACACCATCGACGACTTCGGCGCGTACGGCGACCCGTATACTCTTCAGGGAAGGGACAAGATCGACCTTTCGGCAATCGACGCGAATGCCAAGATCACGGGCAACCAGGCTTTCACGTTCATCGGCACCGAGCGGTTCCACAACGTGCCGGGCGAACTCCACTACTACCATCCTGGCGTCGTCTACGGGCGCAACTGGGGCGATACCTACATCTCCGGCGACACGAATGGCGACGGGAAGGCCGACTTCGCGATTAAACTGCCCGGTTGGCAGATGCCCTCGGCCGACGACTTCGTCCTCTGACAGGCAAACGGGTTTCAGTCGACCTGGGTCCCCTCCAAGTGCCGTCATTTTGACTGGTCACCCCAGATGTCCGGCACTTGCCAGATCAAAGTGATTTCAGGGCTACTCCCTTCAGGGCTGCCGCCTAACCTGAGGTCGGCTCGGGCAGTCTCTTGACCTGCGCCAGAGTCTGCAACGGAACCTGGAAACTTCCCCCTGAGCCTTGTGCCGCTCCTTCCGGAACTCCCCGGCACCCACGCCATCATCATCTCCGAACGGCACCCGCTGCCGAAATCGGCACAACTCTCCCTGGCAGTCTTGGAGAGGGAGCTGGTGGAGCAATCCAGTCGGCTTTTCAGCGCGGCGCCGGTCGGCTAACCATACCGGAACATTGTCCCGGATGTCCGAAAGGCCGTTGCCCGAGTGCCGAACTTCAGACAACTCGAAGTCCTGAGAACTTTGCTGGCCACCGGCTCAACCGTCGCGGCGGCCAAGACCATGGGTTTGAGCCAGTCCGGTGTCAGCCGCCTGCTGCAACAGCTTGAGGCCGACCTGTCCCTGACCCTGTTCGTACGCGACAAGGGACGCCTCGTGCCGACCCCGGAGGCCCGGATTCTGGCCCGTGACGCGGAACATGTCCTGCTCGGGCTGGACCGGTTCTCGAGCCTGGCCACGGACCTTCGCTCCGGCGCCGCCGGGCCCGAGGTGGTGCGGATCGGTCTGCCGGCGAGCATGTGGGAGAATTTCGCTCCGCCCATGCTGGTGGAATATGCCAGGGATTTTCCCGGCGTACGTATCGAGACATTTTTCGAGACCACCACCACGATCAAGCGCTTGGTGGAAGAGCGGGTGATCGATTTCGGTTTTCTGCGCAACGAGGGTGAGATCAGTGCCGGTATCGTGTTGCAGAGGGTCGCCACCGGATTCAGCGTCTGCGTGATTCACAAGGATCATCCGCTGGCCGCTCTCAACGAGATCGGTCCCAAGGATCTTCGCAACATTCCGTTGATCCTCATCGGGCGCCAGCGGCCAGCCCGCATCCTGCTCGACCAGACCTTCACGCGGGCCGGGGTCCGGCAGAACGTGAAGATCGAAACCCATACCAACAGTTCCGCCTGCGCCTATGTCGCCCATGGGCTTGGAATCAGCATTTTGAGCAGTTTCTTCGCCAACCTCTATCGCCATCTGCCGGTGGTGCAGCGTCCTTATGTTCCGAAGAGCACCCAGGAATTCGGCCTAGCCACGGCTGCGGGGGCTCCCTTGTCTCTGGCCGCGCAGGCGCTGATGGAAGCTCTGAAGCGTCAAATCGCCCAGTCGCAATTGTAAAAAGATTTCAAGCTCTTGCGCAGGAGCAGCTGGCTCGGGCCCATTGCCGTTCCTGCATAAAGGTATGCGAAAAACACATAATATTGCGGCTAAAAATTAATCTGTTCATAGTCATCAGCGGGCATGCATTGGAAGCGGCCGCCGAACCTGGGCCGACCACGTCTCCAAGGGAACAGATGCTGAGATTCATCCTCAACCGCCTCATTATGGCGTTGCCGACGGTCGTGATCGTATCGATCACGGTTTTTGGCCTCATTCGACTGGTCCCGGGAGATCCGGCTGCTCTTATGCTCGGTGACATGGCGCAGCCGGATCAGATCGCACAAATGCGCGGCGAGTTGGGTCTCGACCGGCCGATGCCGGAACAATTTCTGATCTGGGGACACAACGCCCTCATGGGGGATTTGGGAAAGTCCATCGTCACTAGCGAACCCGTGTTGCACCTCGTGGTCTCCCGTTTCCTCGTCAGCGCCCAGATCGTTGTGGTGGCCGTATTGCTCGCCAGCCTGCTCGCTGTTCCGGCTGGCGTCATCGCGGCGTGGCGGCAGAACAGCCTCACTGATCTGGCGCTGACCGGGACGGCGACGATCCTGCTATCGATCCCGACCTTCTGGCTTGGCCTGCTCCTGCTTCTCCTGTTCGGCCTAAAGCTCGGATGGCTTCCGGTTCTCGGCTACGTGTCGGTTGCCAGCAATCTATGGGCCGGACTCATCTACCTTGTTCTTCCGGTTATGACTCTGGTGATCCACGAGATGGGCGTTCTCATCCGCATGGCGCGGGCGTCTACTCTTGAAGTGCTCAGGCTGGACTACATCACCCATGCTCGTGCGAAGGGCTTGTCCGAGAGCGCGGTCCTGTGGCGGCACGCTTTCAAGAACGCCTTCGGCCCGACCTGGACCATGATCGGCCTTATCCTCGGCAATCTTCTCGGAGGAATCGCCGTCATCGAGACCGTCTTCACGGTGCCGGGTCTTGGGCGACTGATGGTCGACAGCATCTTCCAGCGCGATTACCCGGTGATCCAAGGCTGCTTGCTGTTCGTGGCGCTCTCCTACGTGATGGTCAACCTCATCGTCGACCTTCTCTATCCTCTCTTCGATCCACGGGTGGCTGCGGAATGAGAAAGCTCACCTTCAACGGCGTCATCGGCGGTGTCCTGATCGCCGCTCTCGTCGCCACGGCCCTCCTCAGCCTGATCTGGACGCCCTACGATCCCATGCGGTTGAGCTTCACGGCGCGCCTTGCCGCTCCGAGTAGTGCCCATTGGCTCGGCACCGACGATTTCGGCCGCGATGTGCTGAGCCGGATCATGGTGGGCGCCCGCGCGAGTGTCTGGATCGGCACGCTCACGGTCGCCTTTTCGATGGTGTGCGGCACCGCCATCGGCCTGATCAGCGGCTACGCCCGAGGCTGGCTCGACGGCACCATCATGGCAGTCAACAATGCGCTGCTCGCCTTTCCGGGGATCCTGCTGGCGCTTGGGCTTCTGGCGGTGCTCGGCGCCAATCAATACGGCATCATTCTCGCTCTCGGCATCGCCTATACGCCCTCCATGGCCCGGGTGGTGCGTGGCGCGACCCTGTCCTTGCGCGAACGCGAGTTCATCGAGGCCTCCAAGGTGATGGGTAACGGCGAATTCTACACCATGGCCCGCCACATCCTGCCGAATTGCATTGCGCCGATTACGGTTCTAGCCACCTCGATGTTCGGCTGGGCAATCCTGTCCGAGAGTGCCCTGAGCTTTCTGGGACTCGGCGTTCCGCCGCCCGCACCCACCTGGGGCAACATGCTCGCCGCCGGCAGGCCATTCATCGAGCAGGCCGTTTGGCTCGGTTTGTTTCCCGGCCTTTGCATCGCACTCACGCTGCTCGGCATCAACCTGCTCGGCGACGCTCTGCGCGACCGGCTCGATCCCCGCATGAGAGGTTTGAGATGACAGCGGATCAACTTCTCACGGTGCGTGATTTATCGATCCAGGTCGCCCATAGCGGCGCCGAGGTCGTGCGCAAGGTCGGCTTCGACATCGCGCCCGGCGAGATCGTCGGCATCGTCGGCGAGAGCGGCTCGGGCAAGACCCTGGCGACCCGCGCGTTGATCGCGCTCCTGCCCACGACCATCAAGGTGACGGGCGGAAGCGTCGTCTACAAGGGACGCGACGTGCTGACGATGAGCGATGGCGACATACGGCGCCTTCGCGGGCCTGAGATCGGAGTCGTGTTCCAGGAGCCGATGACCTCGCTCAATCCATCGATGACCATCGGACGCCAGCTCGAAGAAGGTTTGATCCTCCACACCAAGTTGACTCCGGTGGAGCGGCGAACGCGGATTCTTGACATGCTCCGGCGCGTTGGCATCCGCGACCCTGAGGGATCGCTGACGGCCTACCCCCATGAATTCTCCGGCGGCATGCGCCAGCGCATCATGCTCGCCTCCGTGATGCTGCTGACGCCTGCGCTGCTCATTGCCGACGAGCCCACTACGGCCCTTGATGCGGTCGTGCAGCGCGAGGTCATGGAACTCATGGTCGAGCTCACCCGGGCAGAGGGGACGGCGGTGCTTCTCATCAGCCACGACCTGCCGATGGTGGCCCGCTACACGCAGCGGATTGTCGTGATGGAGAAGGGAGCCATCGTCGAGCATGGCACCACGGAGCAGATCCTCGAGCGACCGCAGCACCCCTATACGCGGCGGCTGCTCTCATCCCTTCCGCTGCGCGGCGAGGTCCGTTCGATCGACCGCAGCGCCACGCCGGTCGTTTCGGCGCAGAATATCGTGGTGGAGTATGCGGCCCGTGGCTCGCTCCTAGCGAAAAATAAGACCAAACGGGCGCTCCACGGGATCAGCGTCGACATTCACGAGGGCGAGGTGGTCGCTCTCGTGGGCGGATCCGGATCCGGCAAGACGACCCTCGGCCGAACCATCGCCGGCCTCGTCTCGCAGAGCGAGGGCGAGATCCTGTTCCAGGGGCGTCAGCGCGGCGCCGATTGGAACACGTACCGGCTCAACTGCCAGATGGTGTTTCAGGATCCCTACTCCTCCCTGGACCCGCGCATGACCATCCTGGCCTTGGTCGAGGAGGCGCTGCGCCTAGTGCCGGGCATTGCTCGTGAACAGAAGCGTAAGCGGGCGCTCGAATCCCTTGAAGAAGTGGGGCTCGGTCCGGACTATGCCGGCCGTTACCCGCATGAGCTCTCCGGCGGCCAGCGCCAGCGTGTGGCGATCGCCCGCGCGATTGCCAGACGGCCAAAATTCCTCATTGCCGATGAGCCTGTCTCGGCCCTCGACGTAACGGTGCGGGCTCAGGTGCTCGACCTGTTTACCAGCCTGCAGAAGCGTTACGGCTTCTCCTGCCTGTTCATCAGCCATGATCTCGGCGTGGTGGAGCAGGTCGCCGATCGCGTCATCGTCATGCAGGACGGCCGCATCATCGAACAGGGAGATCGCGACACGATCTTCGATCATCCGCAGGAGGCCTACACGCGGCGGCTTCTTTCGGCAATTCCCGCCCTCGACCTGAACGATCGGGGAGGGGTGAAACTGAAATGGCGTTTGGAGACCTGAATGGACAACGTGACAGCCCCGAGTCGGGCAGCGGAACGGCTCAATGCGATCTGCGATGCGCAGCCTTTCATCACTCGCTACATGGTGCGCAATCTCCTGACCGGGGAAACCGTTGAGCGGGGCGCCGGCGAGGAGACGCCCTCGGCCAGCACCCGCAAGACCTCCATCATGATGGCGGCGCTGAAGGCCGTCGAGGAGGGGCGCCTCGACCTCGACGAGCGCATCGTCTACGAGCAGCGCCTCGCCGAGGAGGTGGCCAGCGGCATCTTCCGCTATCTCACGCCCGGTCTCGTCATCTCGCTGCGCGACGCGATCACCGGCATGATGGTGCTGAGCGACAATGTCTGCACCAAGATGGTGTTCGAAAGGCTCGAGCTCGAGGAGGTCGATCGTTACTGCAAGGCCCTCGGCATGTCCGGAACCCATCACCGGTTCCTCATCCCGCCGCTGGCCCTGTCGCCCGATCATGCACTCGGAGCGGTGACGACCACCACCGCGGCCGATCAGGTGCTCCTGCTGCAGACAATCCTTGACGCCCAAACTTCGCCAGAGGCCGCAGCACGGCTCGGCTGCTCGCAGGACCTGTGCGCCTATGCGCTGAAGACCCTCAAGAGCCAAGTACTGCGCTATGGCATTCATTCGCGACTGCCGTTCGAAACCGTGATCGCCAGCAAGGGCGGCCGCGGCAAGCGCGGCCGCATGGACGCGGGCATCGTGTTCCGCGATGGAGCGCCGTTCTTTATCATTGCGGCCTATACCGACCAGGTGCCGCAGGCGATGCCGGACGGGACGCCGGGCTACACAATCGCTTTGGAAACGATCGGCCGGCTCGCCCGCGCCGCGTGGGACGAATTCCAACAATAACCAACGGGAAGAGGATATGATGAGGAAGAGATTTCTACTTTCAGGCGCCATCCTGATGATGCTCACCGGCGCGGCGGCGGCCCGCGATGTGGTCGTTGCCCTGAGTTCGGATCTGCGCAGCAATACTCCGGGCGTCAACCGCGACGGCAACACCGACAGCGTCATCCTGCACATCGTGGAGGGTCTCGTCGGCTATGCCAATAACGGCGAGGTGAAACCGCTGCTTGCCAATAGTGTCGAGATGTCACCCGACGGTCTGACCTACACGTTTCGGCTGCGCGAGAACGTAAAGTTTCACAACGGCAAAACTCTGACGGCCGACGACGTGGTCTGGAACTGGAACCGCTATATGGATCCGAAGACCAAATGGACTTGCACGGGCGATTTCAACGGCAGCCAGAACGTCAAGGTGACGGAGGTCAAAGCGGTCGATCCCCTCACGGTGACCATGAGCCTCGACAAGCCGTCCGGCATCTTTCTCGGCCTGATGTCCCGTCCGGAATGCGGCTACACGGGTATCATCTCGCCGGAATCAGTGGGAGCCGACGGCAGCTTCAAGGAGCCAATCGGCACGGGACCGTTCAAGTGGAGCGAGTGGAAGAAGGCCGAATATATCCGTCTGGCCAAGTTCGACGGTTACGCTTCACCCGCCAATGACGGCAAACCCGACGGTATGGTGGGATCCAAACGGCCGTTGGTGGACGGGATCAAGTTCATGGTTATCCCGGACGCCTCCACCATCAAGGCGGGGCTCATGTCCGGCGTCCTAGATACTGCCGAGACATCGCCCGATCTGATCCCCGACTTCAAGACGAGCGACAAGGTCCAAGTGATCATCTCGCGTAACAACGGCAAGAACCTATTCTATATCCAGACGCGCGATCCGGTTTTGAGCAAGCCTGGCGTACGCCGGGCCATGGCGATGGCTCTCGATGTCGATCAGCTCGTTGCGGCGGCCTCAAATGGCACTGGTGAGGCGAATGGCTCGATGGTGGCGTCGGACTCCGTTTATTATAACGCGGTCCAAAAGAAGCGGCTGCCCTACGATCTCGACGCCGCCAAGAAGGAGCTTGCCGCAGCCGGCTACAAGGGCGAGCCCATCACTATTATCGCCAACAAGCGCAGCAATGTACCGAGCTTCCCTGCAGCGGTCATGGCGCAGGCGATGATGCAGCAGGTGGGCCTCAACGTGCAGATCGAGGTGCTCGATTACGCGACGCAGGTCGATCGCCGCCGCTCGGGCAACTATCAGGTCATCTCGCAATCCGTCGCGCCGCGCCTCGATCCGGCCCTGATGTACAGCTTCTATGTCGGCAACAAGGATAAGAACGCGTCGCTTATGTGGGATAATCCCAAGGCGATTGAGCTGATGAATGCAGCCTACGCGGAGATCGATCCGAAGAAGCGCCAGACGATCTTCGATCAGTTTCACGAGTTGATGCTGCAGGAAATGCCCGGGATCTTCCTCTACGATCTGGTCGATATCTGGGGCGCCACCAAGAAGCTGAAAGGTCAGCCGGTCTGGCAGTCCAACGCCCGTCTCTGGGAAGTCTCCCTCGACAATTAAGCCCGATCCATGCCCCGCGCCGAGACTTGTTCCGGTGCGGGGTCCCACACTGAAACTTCCATCCTACCACACCGGCGGAGCCGTACGGCTCCGCAAGGATACGACATGCCCGGCAGAGAACACGTCCACTCGCTTGCCTCCTTGATCGAAGACCTGAAACCTGCCTTTACGGCCATGAGCGACGAGATCTGGGACTTCGCCGAGCTGAAGTTCGACGAGCATCGTTCATCGCAATGTCTTATCGGCATGCTGGAAAAGAATGGCTTCCGGGTTCGACGCAATGTCGCGGAGATGGAGACCGCCTTCATCGGCGAGTCCGGCAGCGGCAAGCCGGTCATTGCCTTCCTGGGCGAGTTCGACGCTCTCGCAGGGATGAGCCAGGTCGCGGGAATTGCAGAGCCCCAGCCGGCGGTCCCGGGCGGCACCGGGCATGGATGCGGCCACAATCTGCTCGGAGTCGGATCCCTCCTGGCGGCCGTCGCCCTCGCCCGATACCTCGCGGAAAAGGGTCTTCCTGGGACCGTGCGCTACTACGGCTGCCCCGGCGAGGAGGGCGGCTCCGGCAAGACCTTCATGGTGCGGGCCGGCGCCTTCGATGATGTCGATGCCGCGCTGACCTGGCATCCGGCACCGTTCAATGGCGTCCGGTCCACCAACAATCTGGCGGTGCTCGAGTATTACTATCGATTCAAGGGCGTCGCAGCCCATGCGTCCAACAGTGCCCATCTTGGCCGCTCGGCGCTCGACGCCGTGGAACTGATGAATGTGGGCGTCAACTTCCTGCGGGAGCACATGCCGCAGGATTGCCGTGTACATTATGCGATCACTGATACCGGAGGGCGTGCCGCCAACGTCGTTCAGGCACGAGCCGAGGTGCTGTATCTCATCCGCGCGCCGGAGATGCCACAGGCCATGGCTTTGGCGGAGCGGGTCGAGAAGGTGGCCCGTGGCGCCGCGACGATGACAGAGACCGAGGTCGAGGTCGTCTTCGACACCGCTTCCACGAACCTGCTGCCCAACCTGACTCTCGAATCCGCCATGCATGACACAATGGTGGCACTGGGGCCGGTCCCCTTCGATGAGGAGGATCTCGCCTTCGCCCAGGCAATCCAGAACACTTTTACCGAGGAGGCGATCCAGAGCAGCATCCGCCTGTACCAGGTGAAGACGGATGCCTTCTCCAATCGCATGGTTGACGGCTCGACGCCCTTGCATCTGGGCTTACGTGCCTTCGAGGGACAATCGCACTTCCGGGCCGGCTCCACCGATGTGGGCGATGTGAGCTGGGTGACCCCGACGGCGCAATGTTGGGCCCCCGCCTGGGCAATCGGAACCAACCCGCACACATGGCAGGTGGTCGCCCAGGGCCGTAGCCCTGCAGCCCACAAAGCAATGATCCACGCAGCCAAGACCTTGGCTGCCACGGGCTTGAGCCTGTTCACCTCCGAGGATTTACGGCAGCAAGCCACCGCCGAGTGGCGCGAGAAGACCCGAGGCAAACCCTATGTCTGCCCAATCCCGCCCCATGTCCGTCCCAAGCGGTTCTGAGGATAGTCGACCATACGATCGAGATTACGCGTACGATTATCCGTCAAGAGAATTACTTCCGCGATGCAACCCGGTCGAAGAGGGAGGGTCACTCACATCAGACGATCCTCTTAAAGGAGGCGCCACATGGAGAGTTCATTCTTGATGCGGTTGACGATCTAAACCAACCGAATCTGACAACATCTGAGACACCAAAAGGGCCAAGCTGTTACATCGAGATTCGAGGGGAAATGGGCCGGCGCGAAATCCGGTCAGCCACTTGAATGGCTGACAGAAGACTCAGTCCCGTGTGATAGCCTGGATCGAGGTCTGGCGTTGCCGGAACGAAATCAACCGGTCCGTCCATAGTCAGGGTCTGGTAGGCGACGGAACCCCGCCAGTAGTGCTTGAAGAATGCACGGTCCGCTTGCTTCCAGATGTTCAGAACGTCGCCGTCACCAGTTATGGCAAAGCACAAGGCCGCAGATCGAATGGTTTCGGGCAAAGACCACCATGGGTAGTAGGGGCTTAAGCAGTTGCCGGTCGCAGCTGAAACCGATAGGCAAAGGCCGGGTCCAGCGAAGCCGCGCGTAAAGGAGGAGCTCAGCACTGACTGAAGCTGCTGCACCAAAGCTGGTTCGGCGCTGCCTTGCAGATGGTCCAGCGCGAAGCCCACGAACTCGATGGCATGCCCGACATTGCATGTATCCGTTCCCGGGACATTGCGCAAAAGGCCGTTCTCCGAATCAAGATGACGTTCGAGAACATGGGTGATGAAGCGATCTGCGAAGGCGGAATGCTCGCTCCGCCCAATGCGGCGGAGAAGGCCCGCTGCGCCAAGAAGGATCATCCGCGGCCCGAAATCCTCAGGCTCATCCAAAGCGGTGTGGAGCGAGAGGTGACGGCGCTCGTCCATCTGGAATCGCTGCTTCTCGATCGCATCGACAACCATGGCTAGATAAGTGAGATGCTCTGGAACGTCCGCCGGAGCATAGCGCGCTGCCCCAGCGAGAAGACCTTTGGCTAAGAAAGCATCGGAGTAGGTGAACACCCCGTCCGCTGCAGCCTGCTGGTGCAGCATGCCGTCGGAACTCACATAGACGGGGTTCAGGTTGCCGTCGTAGCAGAAATAGCCGTGTCCATCCCGGCGCTGCAGATCCCGGAGTGCATGATAGAGAGGAATACCTGCCTCATCGAGTTCGGCGGACAGAGAAGGTTCCTCTGCCTCGAAAAACTCCGCATGGGTTGCAACTGCCTCAAGCCCGCGGCCTTGGATCCAACCATAGATGTAGGCGGGGCCACGGATCCCATCGGCATCTCCATAATCCGCGAGGCTCAGACTGTTGACCTTGGTATTGAGAAACGCGCCGGCGAGACGTGGGCGGGCGAGCATCCAACGTAAGGTCGCCGCATTGGCCTGCACGTAGCGGGCACGCGCATCTATCATCAAGAAGTCGGATCTGTTCATTCCTTCAGTCCTGTGCTCGCCACACCCTGTACGAAGTTCCGGCGCAGCAGGACGAACAATGTAATACTCGGTATAAGGACCACCGCGGAGGCTGCGCTCAGCCGTCCAAGATCAACCGTGAAGCCGGTCTGAAACAGAGCAAGCCCCACCTCGATCGTGTAGCTGTCCCGGGTCGTTGCTACGATCAAAGGCCAAGCGAAGGCGGTCCAGGCCTGGAAGAAGGCCAGTACTCCAAGGGCCCCGAGGGCGCCGCGCAGGAGAGGGAGAACGATGCGCCAGAAGATCCAGAACTCTCCTGCTCCATCGATCCTGGCGGCCTCCAGCAGTTCGTCTGGGATGGAGTGAATCACGTTCTGTCGGATGAGAAAGATGCCGAAGCTCATCACGAGGTAGCCCAGCAGCAACCCCCAGGTAGAGTTCAGGATGCCGAGCGCCTTCGCCTGGAAGTAAAGCGGGATCATGTAGACCTCGAACGGAACAATGGCCGTGGCGAGGATGATCGCAAAGAACACGTTGAGCACGCGATAGCGAAACTTTCCCAGGATGTAGCCAGTAATCGCCGACGTCGCAAGAATGCAGACAGTAGAGAGAAGCGAGAACAGGATACTGTTCCCGATCCAACGCAGCAGCGGCGTGTCGGACAGGACCGCCCTGAAATTCCGGACGGTTGGATCATCCGGAATGATCGTCGGTGGCCAAGCCAGCATCTCTTGTGGCGTCTTAAATGCATTAGAGACGAGGAAGACCAAGGGCAGGATCATCAACAGGCAGACGGCCGTCAGGACCGCATCGATCGCGATGTTGATCAAGCGCTCCTTTGTACGGCGGGACATACCGCGGCTCGTCGTATTCTCGAGGAGAGGTCTCATGAGCGGCCCTTCTCCCGCAGCATCCTGAATTGAACTAGAGTCAGGATCAAAACGATCCCCAATAGCACCACTGCCTCCGAGGCAGCGTAGCCAACGCGGTAGTTTCGAAAGCTGTTCTCAAGCATGTCGAGTACCAGAACGCGCACCTGTCGTCCCGGCGCGCCTTGGGCATCAGAGGCCAGCACGAAGGCCTGGGCGTAGACGTTGAAGCCTGATACCAGCGTGACAACGGAAACGTATAGCGTGATCGGCTTGAGCAGAGGTACAGAAAGATGCCAGAAGCGCTGAGGGGCTGACGCGCCGTCAAGCTCGGCCGCCTCGTATAGCGAGGTCGGTAAGCTCTTGAAACCTACAAGGTAGATAATGACCGCATAACCAAGAGCCTGCCATGAGCAGAGAACAATGACGCATAACACTGAGAGGACCGGATCGAAAAGCCACGATCTTGGTGCGAATCCAACGCTGGTTAGTAGCGCATTCAGCGGACCGAGACGGGCGTCGAAGATCCACTTCCATGCCATGGCAGCGGGAACGAGCGATACGACATGCGGAATGAAGATCGCGGCCTCATAAAAGCCGGCAAGACGCGAGCGGGTGCGGTGATAAATGAGAGCAGCCAGCACCAATGCCAGCGGGATGGTGATGAGCAGGACGCCAAATGCAATGATGGTCGTATTGAGGAGCGCTTCCCTGAACAACGGATCACTGGCGAGTTCCTCGAAATTCGCAAATCCGATGAAGGGCTTGTTCTTCGATAAGATGTCCCACTTGTGCAGGCTCAGGCGCAGGGTATCGCCAATGGGATAGATCCGAACAAAAGCGAAGATCGCCAATGTCGGCAGAAGCGCGAGGAGCGCGAACATCCATCTTTTACGCTGCACCGGATACCTCACTAAACTCCGTCCGGTGCACGCTCGTGCACCGGACGCAAGGCCCAACGGAGCCGGGGCTACTTCCCAAGAAGACCTTCGCGGCGAAGGATCTGGTTGGTCTCATCCGCAGCCGATTTGAGGAAGGCATCGATAGCCGTATCATCTTTGGCAAGCGACGCATTGCGGAAGGCGTTGGTAAGCTGGGCGGCCAAACGCGTCAGCACCTCTTCGATCGGTCCGATTGAGGGCAAGGTAAAGAACTTGTAGTCCTTCGGGTAGTTCACAAAAGCGCCGAACGCCGGAGACGTGCTGGTCACGCTGGAATAGTCAACTCCGGAGCGGTTCGGCAGCCACCCGACGTTCTTGAGAAGCCATGTCAGGTTCTCGGGCTCGTTGGTGGCCATAACAAAGTCCCAGGCCGCCTTGGCGTCCGCGCCCTCGGCCTTCACATAAAGATTGGTCGGCAGAGCAATAGAGCCGCGGGGCAAAGGGGCGGTAGCGTAGGTGAGGTTAGGAGCCTTGGAGGCAATGTCGCCGATTACCCAGGATTCGCGGATGAACATGGCGGTCTGCCCACGTTCAAAGGCCTCTGCATCGGCCGGCATCTCTGGCGTGACGGTCTTGAGGACGTGCACGTTCTGCAGGTACTGCTTAAGCGTCGCACGGCCGGCCTCATTGGCGTAATTGGCGCGCCACTTCCCGTCGGCTGTTGGCTCAAGGACCGAGCCACCATATTGGAATAGATTGATCCAGAACTTCTCGGCAATGCCTTGCCCACCGCCGGTCAGGCGCAGACTCCAGCCGGAAACCGTTGGATTGCCGTCGGCCCCCCGCTTCGTCAATTTCTCGGCGTACTGGGTGTACTCCTCCATCGTTTTGGGCGGCGTGCTCAGTCCTGCCTCTTTGAACATATCGGTATTGTAATACAGAGCCGCCTGTCCGCGGAACAGGGGAACACCATAGACCGCACCTTCAAAGCTCGCGTTCGATGTGAAAAACTCGTCGAAGTTGGCCTTTTCCTTGACGAAGTTGGCCACGGCGTCGGGAGCCTTGGGCAGGAGGTCATTTTCGATATAGCGGCGCACCGTAGAGCCTTGGAGCTCGATCACGGTTGCGCCAGCGACGCCAGACGTAAGACCCAGCGCGATGCGCTTCTCATGCTCACGGAGAGCGATGGCCTCGACCTTGACGTTGAGGTTCGGGTTCTTGGCTTTGAGGCCTTGGGCCACATGCTCATAGAACGGCGCCATTTCTGGATAGCCGCTCCAGACGGTGACCGTCTGCGCTGACGCGGCGCAAAGCCCGCCAAGCATGAACGCTCCAAAGGCTGAGCCGAGCAAAGCCGCGCGGACCAGACGCCGCTCTAGTGCAGTTGTGGTGGCAGAATTCAGCGCGTCGATCATCCCGTTCCCCTGGTTTTATGGTGTCGAAGCTGGCAATCGGCAGGTTGTCATGCAACCGGTTGCGGGTCAAGCAGCCACCGATGGGCGGGTAGGTGCCTCACCCGCTCAAGTCAGGCCGTTCTCCGAGGCAGGAGTGCAATTGCCGCTTCGGCCAGAGCCTCGGCCGATCCGGAGGCGAAGGTTGCCGCCTGGCCATAGTAGCGGTGTGCCTCGTCAACTTCATACCCACCGAACGCATATTCCGACGCTGGAGGGATGTAGCCGGGGTTGTCTTCCGCAAAGCCAATGATGAAACTCGGTTTGTGGGATATGCTCTGGCGGATCTGCAGCGCCGTCTCTGCAAAGATCTCTCCCGGAAGGGCAACGATTGGTACTCCTCCCCAGTTCAAAACCGAGACGCGCGCCTCAACTGGTTCTAGAGGGTGCCCTGCTATCTCGGTTGCCCAGGTAATCCAGTGGCTAAGCAGCGCTGCGCGAGCCGGATCCGCAGTCTCCCGCTCGCGATGCCACCGCTGCGCCAAGGCCTCTGGGGCCTCCATCTCGCGGCGCTCCAAACCTAGATTTAGGATGCGGTTCGCCACTGAGGCGTGCTCTTCCAGGGGGGCCTCGACGGCTTGACAAGCCGCGTCGGCAATCCGCTCACCATAAGCCTGCGCAGACTCGAAGCTGCGATAGGTGCTGGATGTGAGACTGATGGAATCGTGTGCCGAGTGACCCGTATTGGCATCCCCCGCGCAACCAGTGAGAAACAAGGCCATGGCGCCGGGATTGGCGGCTTCAAGGCGCTTGCGCACATAGTGTGGGTAATCGGCCGTCCAAAGCCGGTTGTCGGCACCGAGCACCACCGGGTGGCACGCATAAGCCGTGATCACCGCAATGAGACCGCCGGCAGCGTCGTGGATGCGCAGAACCGGCAAAGAAGAATCGACTATACCCTCAGTATGGCGGCGGTTTCGAGCCACTCCGGGGTCCTTGCCCCATCCGGCAGTCAGACGCGCGGGCCGGGTGGACGCTGCCGCCTGGTTGATCGCGTGTACACATGAAGCTTCCAGACGCTCAAGATAGGCCGTGTCGGTCTGTCGGTTCAGGCGCCCCGTCATGGAAACTGGGCCGCCATGCGTATGCAGCGCCGTGACGACCACACGGTCGGCGGGCAATACGCATTGTTCTCGGATGCGCCGTGACATGTCACCATGAAGGCCGATTACGTCGGCAACCAGGAGGGCGGTGTCCTCCACCACGATGGCACGTGCTGTAAGCGGATCATGGGCGCCGAGCGCAGGCTGACTGCGAGCCGCAAATCCCGCGAGAGCAAGGCCTGCTGGGGGCGTGATGTCCACAAGGGCGGTTCCAGCGCGGATCATCGCGAGAACACCTGCTCACCTCGCAGCCAGACGGCCGAGATCTCGAGCTGGCGTTGTCCCACCTGCCAGGCGAATTGGATCAGATCGGCCGGAGCGCCGACGGCGAGACGGCCTCGGTTGCCGATGATCCGGCCAGGGTTTTCCGTTGCGAGCCTCAGACTTTCATTGAGCGTCAGCCCCGCCATCTGGGTGGCGATGGCAACGTTAGCGCAAAGCGGCAGGCCGGCGCCGGCAAGATACGGGGTGCCGGCAATACCGACACGCCCGTCCGCAGCGACCTCGACGGTGCCACCAACAGGCTGCTCGTAAAGGCCAGGCGGCATGCCAGCGAGTGCAACCGCGTCCGAAACCAGGATTGCTTTCTCAAGACCCTTGGCACGAACCATGGCCTTGAACGTGTCGGCTGGCAGATGATGCCCGTCTGCGATGAGGGTCGCAGTCAACCGGTCATCGGCGAGCTGGCTCCACAGAAAGTTGGGGTGACGGGGCAGGGTGGCCGCGGCGCCGTTGCCCAGATGTGTGGACAGGCTCGCTCCTGCCGCGGCGGCCTTATGGATCTCCTCAGGCGAGGCGGCCGTGTGGCCGAGAGCAACATGGACGCCGCGCTGCACGAGAGCCGCGATATAATCGATCGCTCCGGGCAGCTCAGGGGCTAGCGTAACAAGCCCAACCAGATTTGAGCTCGCCGCCTGCCAGCGTTCGAACTCGGCAAGGGAGGGCGCTCTCACATGGGCGGCGGGATGAGCGCCGCGTGGGCCATCGAGCGCCGAGATTGAGGGGCCCTCCACATGAACGAAAGGAACCATCCTAGCCACCGATGGAAAATGGCGGCGAGCCTCTGCAATGACCGTCAGCGCATGAATGATGTCGGCCTCCGGCGCAGTGATCAGGGTCGGCAGAAAGGTTGTGACGCCTACCGTGAGCATATGGTCCGACAGCGTCTTGACCCTCTCTGGCGTCAGGTGACCGTCATTCAGATCAAGGCCCGCGAAGCCGTTCACCTGCAGATCGATCAGGCCCGATGCAAGATAGTCATGGTTTGCACCATCCACACTCTTGATCGCAGCGATGACGCCACCATCGACCGTAATGGCAATGGACTCGCCGGTTGCGGGATCCCGCCCGACAATGTTGCCGGGCGAGCTCACAGAGCTCTGACCCGATTGTGGAAATGCGCAATGAAGCGCGCATTGGCCTCATCGCCGCCCGGGGCGTTGCCGCTGCGCCACACAGGCGGTTCGATGCCACGCTCGATGAGCTTTGATACCGTGCGAATGACCAAGCAGTTGAGGGCGAAGGCATTGGCAAAGGTTGAGATTGCAGCAATGTCCTGGCTCATGCCTGGTACGCGCACGACCGCGTCGCCAATAGGGACCTTTGTATCAATGGCGATGTCCGCCACATCGTGCAGGTTTTGACAAGTGGGATGCCGGGCTGGATGCTCAGGCGAGGTGTTGCTGGCATGCTCGCGCGAACTGATGCCAATGAGAAAAACACCGCGCGCCTTGGCTTCCAGGGCGGCATCGATGAGAGCCGCGTTGATCCCATAAGCGTTGACGAGAATGAGAAGATCACCTTGGCCGAGCCGCTGGTTCGCAATCACGATCTTACCGTAGCCGGGCGTACGCTCGATTGCCATGGAGCGCAGAGCCCCATTGGAGAGTAGCGTTCCTTCGTCAAGAATTGCGCTAACATGCATCAGGCCGCCCGCGCGGAAGAACACTTCCTGCGCAGCGAGGTTCGAATGTCCACCCGGTCCGAAGATATGAATCAGGCGATCAGTTGCAATCTGATCAGCGAGACGAGCGGCGGCCTCACTTGTCGCGGTGCGCTCCTCAGTGAGGATGCGCTGCATCAAGTCCGTTGTGGATGCGAGATAGGCGGCGCAAAGGCCATCGGCATCGATGAGCTCACTGTTCAGCATCGGGATCGGACTCCGCATCGAGATAAAGAGTGCAGTGGGCCTGCTGACGCAGGATGCTGGCCGGGCAGCTCGTCGCTATTGGCCCATGGAGGCTCCGACGCACGGCACCCCGTTTGACCGATCCCGGGACGATGCAGAATAGGCGATCCGCTCGCAGAAGGCGCGGGATCGTCAGGGTCAAAGCCTGCTCGGGAACTTCGTCGTAACGCGCGAAACATTGATCATCGACCTGCTGTTGGCGGCAGGTCTCATCAAGAGCGACAATCTTGACGTCGAGCCGGTCATGGAAATCCGCTACGGGAGGGTCATTGAAAGCAATATGGCCGTTTACGCCGATGCCGAGGCATACGATGTCGATAGGCGCCTCGGCGAGGCGAGTCGCGTAAGCCTCCGCTGCCGCAGCGGGATCGGGTTCGGGGATGATGTGATGTACCGCCTTGAAGGGGAGGTGAGCAAAGAGGGTTTTGTCAAGCCAATGCGCGAAACGCTGCGGCCCATCAGCAGGAAGTCCGATATATTCATCCATATGAAAGGCCGTTACCTGGCTCCAGTCAATTCCTTGCTCCTCGCGAAGGCGATGAAGGGTTTCCGTCTGGCTAGGTGCGGCAGCGAAGATCATTCGCACTTGCGTTTGGCGCCTTAGCCGCTTTCGGAGTTCTGTGGCAATCGCGCTGGCGCTGGCGGCTCCCATCTCAGCTCGCGTGCGGTAGCTCTCGACGCGAAGCCGATCTACGATGCGACGGCTCATTTGGGCAGGGCGCTGGGTATCCGTCACAATAGCCTCTTGATACGGCCAGCCTAGCGATGAGGTGGCTCTTGTACTCTGACTTTGTCAATGGCATGAACTAAAGCCTGCAACCGGTTGCATGTCAACGGGCAGAAGAGTGCGATTGAATTCTAAAGGGGAGGGTGGGAATTATCCTTGAATGAAATGGCCGATACTGCCTGGTGGCGCTTAGTAATAGAGGGGCAATGGTGAGTGGGCAGAAAGAGAAGCTGACCATCAAACATGTGGCGGAAGCCGCGGGTGTTGCTCGCTCCAGTGTGTCCCGCGCCTTCACTCGGCCGGAGATGCTCAGTCCTGAGACGGTCAGGCGCGTCCTGGATGCGGCCGCGAAGCTTGGCTATGTGCCCAACCAGACGGCGCGTGCCCTGAGTACAGGGCGCCATGGGAATGTTGCGCTAATTGTTCCTGATATCGCCAATCCGTTCTTTCCGCCTCTGATCCGGGCAGCCCAAATGGAGGCTGACCGGTCGGATTTCTGTGTGTTTCTCGGAAACTCGGATGAAGATCCAAAGCAGGAAGACAAACTCGTGGGCCGTTTCGTAGGCCAGGTTGAGGGGCTCGTCCTCGCCTCGTCGCGCCTGTCAGACGAACGCATCCGAGCACATGCTGCTCAGCGGCCCTTGGTTCTGATCAATCGGGACGTTGATGGTATTCCTCGTGTTCTGATCGATAGCGGCTCTGGTGTGCGCGAGGCGGTGGCTCATTTAGCGGAACTCGGACACCGACATATTGTCTATGTCGCGGGACCGGCAACATCATGGTCGAATAAGCAGCGGCGGCTCGCGGTGCGTAAATCGGCTGAGCGCCTGAGATTGAAAGTCGACATAGTCGCCTCCGTCGTACCGAGCTACGAGGCTGGGCGTGAGGCTGTAGCGGCGGTCATAGCTACGGGAGCTACAGCTGCAATTGCATTCGACGATCTGACAGCACAGGGAATTCTAGCCGGATTGGCGGATCGAAGAATTAATGTGCCTAGCCAGTTCGGGGTTATCGGATGTGACGATGTGCTCGGCGCCGCGACATATCCGTCCCTGACAACGGTCTCAAACCGGTCGGTAGAGGCGGGGAAGGCAGCATTGTCACTGCTCGTCGAGTTGCTGCAAAGTCAGTCGGTTCGCGACATCCGCTATGTGTTGGACACTCACTTGGTCGTCCGCAATACAACCATAGGCCCTACGGAGTGAAGGGAGCGGTGCTGTTGCCGGCACATGTGCGAACGCGCCGACGAAGCAAAGTAACATTTCGCATAGTAAACACTAGGCCTCATACTTGCCTCGTCGTCCAGTCAGGCGCAGGGACGCGTCGAAACGGCGCTGTCGCAATATTTTGTTTCAGAGTTTCAGGTGCGGTGACCCCGGTCACATGAGCAGAGACACGGATGTTCCAAGGCAAGCATTTTGATCGACCCGTGATCCTGCTCTGCGTCCGGTGGTACCTGGCCTACAATCTGAGCCTGCGGAACTTGGGAGAGCTGATGACCGAACGCGGTATCTCCGTCGGTCATGCGACCGTCCACAGGTCGGTTATTCGCTGCTCGCCTAAACTACTCAAACGCTTCAATCGTCGCAAGCGAAGCGTCAGCCGGACATGGCACTTGGATGAAACCTACAGCAAGGTTCGAGGCCAATGGAAGTATCTCTACCGCGCCATCGATAGCAACGGCGGCACGGTCGCGTTTTGGTTCAGTGAACGGCACAACCTAACTGCTGCCTTGCGGTTTCTGCGCAAGGCACTCACTCGGCATGGCCATCCCGAGAGGATCGTCATCGACGGCAGTCAGACCAACAAGGAGGCCATCCTGCCGTGTGATGGCGAGAGCCGTCTGCAGGACCGTTCAAGACGCAGGCTCGAGCCGATCGGAATCCGGCAGAGTCGAAACCTCAATAGCCGCATCGAGCAGGATCACCGCGCGGTCAAACGCCGCGTACAATCGATGCTCGGCTTCAAATCTGCCAATAATGCTCGCGTGATCATAGGTGGCATCGAGTTGATCCATATGATGTGGAAACAGCAGGCGAAATATGCCTGTCATCAGCAGTTGTCGCTGGCCGAGCAGTTTCATCTGCTTGCCGCATGAGTACGGCACGATGCACCTGCAGCTTTCTCGTCCCAGTTCCAGGTTTGCGACAGAATCGTGGGATTTCGTCGACCTGAAGCTCGACGAATCCTGGACCGTTGATGCGTCGGTAACGTGGGAAACGCCGGATCGGAGGCTCGTTCTCGGGCTGACGATCCTCAACCTGTTCGACAGTGCGTACCAAGTCCTTGCCAAGCTCCCCGGACAGGGCCGCACCGTTGCAGCGAGTGTGAAGGCGCGGTTCTAGGGGCTGCATCGACTTTGTCGCTGGGTTCCCTGCTGCGCCCACCGACGTCGTCGGCCGCAACACGCTCGGCCGATGGTGAGTTCATGGGCGATGTCTTTCACCGTGCTGTGATGCTGTTCTTTAAGGAAGAGGGGTGAAGTTGCACCACTGACGCTCGCCGAGAGCCTTGCAAAGCAATATATGTGGTAGCGCGACAGCGTCCGGTCGGCACAGGCCTGATCTCATCCGAAATTCCGTGGTCACGCGCTGAGCGGACCTCTATTTGATCATCTCTACGTTATGCTTTGACCCTGAGCTAACTTAAGGTCCTTGGTGGGCTGCAAGCAGATGCTGTGATTTCTATCAATGGTGGGCGATATACCGAACCCCTAAAGTTCTTCCAAAAACATGCTTGACGGAAGAAGCCGAGTTGATCCTAATGACATCCACTATAAGAACATTTATATCTTTATTGTGGAATGTGCATGAGTGACCTGCTTGTCAGCCTATATTGTCCAGGCTTCAAAGCCTCGGAGCAGCGAACTGAACGAACGGACATCACAATCCGGCCGGTTCTCGCTCCTGAGCGGCACGTGGTCCTGTCCTGGATTCAGCGCCACTTCAGCGATAACTGGGCGAGCGAAGCCGCAGTCGCCATCGGGCGGCAACCCTCCTCCTGCCTCATCGCATTGAACAACGGTGAACTCGTTGGCTTCGCATGCTACGACGCGATCGCGCGCGGCTTCTTCGGGCCCACGGGAGTTGCGGAGGCTTCAAGAGGAGAGGGAATCGGCACCGCCTTGCTGCACAGGACGCTCCAGGCCATGAAGGACATGGGCTACGCCTATGCCATCATCGGCGATCCCGGCCCGACTCGCTTCTATATCGAGACCGTCGGGGCAATCGAGATCCCGGTCGCCGGCAAGGGGATCTACAGCGACATGCTGCGAACGCCGAAGCCGGCCGCTCGCGTCTAGACGCCGTCCCCCAAAAGACCCTTCACTTCCACACCACAGAGTCCGATGTCACAAAACGCACCACTTGCCCTCTTTGTCGGCATTCCAAATCCGGTTCTCGATTCCAATGAGGTCGCGTTGTTTCGCGAAACGAATCCGTACGGACTCTTCGTGGGACGCCGCAACCTGAAGACGCCCGATCAGGTCAAGGCTCTGGTAGCCCAATTCCGTGAGGCAGTCGGGCGGGACGATGCGCCGGTCTTCACGGATCAGGAGGGTGGCCGCGTGCAGCATCTCGACGCCGGCCCGTGGCCAACATTCCGTTCCTTCCGCGACTTCTCGCGCCTCGCCGACCACGACATGGACCTCGCCAAGCACGCCCTGCGCCTCTCGTCGCACGCCATGGGGGCCATGATGACCGAGCTCGAACTGGCGAGCGGATGCACGCCGGTCCTCGATCTTGTCTTCGATACGACCAGCACCGTGATCGGTGCCCGCTCCTTCGGTCCGGATCCCGAGCGGGTGGCCGCTCTCGGCCGCGTCGTGGTCGACAGCCTCCTCGAGGTCGGCAACCTGCCCATCATGAAGCACATTCCCGGTCACGGACGGGCGACGACCGACAGCCACAAGGAGCGGCCGGTGGTGCGCGAGAGCCGAGACGTCCTGACGGCGACGGATTTCAAACCATTCCTCAAGCTGATCGACACCCCATGGGCCATGGTGTCCCACGTGGTCTATTCCGCCTATGACGCGGAGCAGCCGGCGTCGGTGTCGTCCGTCATCTGCAATGATCTGATCCGCGGCGAGCTCGGCTACCGGGGCGTCCTCATCTCCGACTGCCTGTTCATGGAATCCCTGCGCGGCCCCTTGCCCGAACGCGTGCGCCAGACGCTCGATGCCGGATGCGATATCGCCCTGCACAGCCATGGCACGACGGCGGAAAGCCTCGCGGCTGCCCGGGCCGCCCGACCGCTATCGAGTCAAACCCTGGAGAGGATCGAGGCCGGAAAACGGCGTCTCGGCTCCCTCAAGGTCGATGTTCGGCAGCTTCATGCGGAGGTCGAGGACATCTTTGCCCGGCTTGCTTAATCGAGTTGCCCCATGGGTTCAAACGTTCAATAAAAAGAGGGAACTGCAATGAAACCATCTTCCGCGCTCCTGGCCATGACCATGCTGGGCGCCCTGACGCTGCCGGCCGCTGCCCAGTCCGTGCTCACGGCCAATATCGAGCCCGCGACGACCTGGGTGCGAAACTTCAACCCGTTCAACCAGACGTCGGCGCGGCAGAGCACGCTCGACTTCATCTACGAGCCGCTGATCGTCTTCAACCGGCTCGACGCCAACAAGCCCAACTACCGCCTGGCGGAGAGCTACAAGCTCGCCGAGGATCTGAAGAGCATCGAGTTCAAGCTGCGCGACAGTCTGAAATGGTCGGACGGACAGCCGCTGACGGCGTCCGACGTCGTCTTCACCTACAACTACATCAAGCAGTATCCGGCGCTCGATTTCGTGTCGATCTGGCAGTTCATCAGCGACGTCGAGCAGGTCGACAAGCAGACCGTGCGTTTCACCCTCCGCCAGCCCAGCGCGCTTGCGGTCGACCGCCTCATCGCACTTCCGATCGTGCCGGAGCATGTGTGGAAGGGCATCGCGGAGCCGGTTACCTTCGCCAACGAGAATCCGGTCGGTAGCGGTCCGATGACCGAGGTGACGCGCTTCACGCCGCAGACCTACGACCAATGCCGCAATCCGAATTATTGGGATGCCGCTCACCTGTCCGTCGACTGTATGCGCTTCCCGCAGCTTGCCGACAACAACCAGATCCTGGCGGCCTCCGCCGGCGGGCAGCTCGACTGGGGCGTGGCGTTCCTGCCCGACGTTGAGAAGACGTTCGTAGCCAAGGACCCGCAGCATCATAAATACTGGTATGTGGCCGGCAGCATGGTGGAGTTCCTGTTCAACCAGGAGACGTCCAACGAAAACAATCGCAAGGCCTTCAAGGACCTCAACTTCCGCCGCGCGGTCAGCATGACGCTCGACCGCAAGGCCATGGTCGACGTGGCGGGCTACGGCTACCCGACGCTGAACGAGGATCCGACCGCCTTCGGCGACGTCTACAAGATGTGGCTCGATACCAAGGTGAAGGGCGAGTTCGGCAAGTACACGACCTATGATCTCGATGGCGCCAAGGCGCTTCTCGACAAGGCCGGCTATGTCGACAAGAACAAGGACGGCTTCCGCGACAACCCGGACGGGACGCCGATCGCCTTCAACATCATCGTGCCGAATTCCTGGAGCGACTGGATCGACACGGTGCAGATCGCCATTGAGGGGATGCGCGAGGCCGGCATCAACGCCAGCATGGGAACGCCCGAGGAGGCGGTCTGGTCGCAGAACCTCATCAGCGGCTCCTTCGACGCCGCCATCAACAGCATTTCGGTGGCGGCCTCACCCTACTATCTCTATCAGCGCGCCTTCACCAAGTCGGATGCCGGGAAGACCCGCTTCACGGCGCAGCGCTGGTTTAACGACGAGCTCGAGGGCCTGCTGGCGAAGTTCGCCCAGACGCCCGATCAGGCACAGCAGAAGTCCATCATGAACAGCGCCCAGCGCATCGTCGCGGAGAACCTCCCGATCTTTCCGGTCTACAACAGCGCGACCTGGTACCAGTACAACACCAAGCGCTTCACCGGTTGGGCCAGCGGCGAGAACCCGTTCGTCAATCCGACGATCTCGCGCCAGAACCCGGCACGACTGCTCCATCTCCTGGCTCTCAAGCCGGTGAAGTAATCCGGCACAAGGGGGAAGCGGCCAGTCCGCTTCCCCGTCTTGAGGTTTCGATGGCTTTTCTGTTCAGGCGCCTGGGCTTCTATCTCGCGGCCTTTCTCGCAGCGGCGACCGTCAATTTCTTCCTGCCCCGGCTCATGCCCGGCAACCCGATCGAGATCATGTTCTCGAGCGCGGGCAGCGATCTCTCGGCTGAGAACCTCGAAGCCCTGAAGCTCACCTTCGGCTTCGTCGAGGGGCCGCTCTGGCAGCAATACCTGACCTACCTGCACAGCGTGTTCACCGGCGATCTCGGCCGGTCCATCAAATATTTTCCGCTGCCTGTGACGGAGCTCCTCGGTCGCGCCCTCATCTGGACCGTCGGCCTCATGGGAACCGCGACGCTCATCAGCTTCACCCTGGGCACGGTCCTCGGCATCATGGCGGCTTGGAGGCGCGGGAGCACCTTCGACGTGATCTTCTCCGTCGGCGCCATCATGGCGACATCCATGCCGGCCATGGTCCTTTCCCTGGTGGCTCTGTTCTTCTTCGGCTTCGAGCTCAACTGGTTCCCAACCGGCTACGCGGCCGACCCGGCGCTCGATCCGGCCTTCTCGTGGCCTTATGTGTCCAGCGTCATCCGGCACGGGATCCTGCCGGTCCTGACCTTGTCGATCGTGCTGACCGGCGGCTTCCTTGTGACCATGCGCAACAACATGATCAATCTTTTGGGAGAGGACTACATCGTCATGGCCCGGGCCAAGGGTCTCTCCGACCGGCGCGTGATGTTCTGGTATGCGGCGCGCAACGCGCTTCTGCCAACTGTGAGCAGCCTCGCCATCGCCATCGGGACGGTGCTCGGCGGCTCTCTTGTGACAGAGGTCGTGTTCAACTATCCGGGGCTCGGCAACACGCTCTATCAGGCGATCCTGGCGCGCGACTATCCCGTGATCCAGGGACAGCTGCTGATCATGACGCTTGCCATGCTCACGGCCAACTTCATCGTGGACGTCAGCTACGTGCTGCTCGATCCGCGGCTGCGGAGGGCCTGACATGGGGGCGGTTCTGAGAAGCCTCGCGCACAACAGGAAGGCTCTGGCCGGCCTCGTCATCGTGGCTGTTATCGTGGCGCTGGCGATCGCGGCGCCCTGGCTGACCGAATTCGATCCGGCCCGGCGCGTCGGCCGTCCCCATCAGCCGCCGAGCTGGGACCATTGGCTCGGAACGACGCGCATCGGCCAGGACGTGTTCGCCCGCCTCCTGTACGGGGCCCGCACATCGCTCGCCGTCGGCTTCGGGTCCGGCCTGCTAATCACGGCGGTCGGAACCATCCTCGGCATCGTGGCGGGATACCGGGGAGGGCGCATTGATGAAGTAATCAGCTTCTTCACAAATATGGTGCTCGTGGTTCCGAACCTGCCGCTTCTCCTGGTGCTCGCGGCCTTCATCGGACAGGCGAGCCCCTGGGTGATCGCGCTCATCCTCGGGGCCACGTCCTGGGCCTGGGGCGCCCGCGTCACGCGCGCCGAGACCCTGTCGGTCAAGCAGAAGGACTTCGTGAAATCGGCTGAGATGTTGGGCGAGCCCTCTTGGCGCATCATGATGTTCGAGATTTTTCCGAACGTGATCTCCATCGTGGGGATCAACTTCGTGGGCAGTGTCATCTTCGCGGTCATCACAGAGGCGACCCTCGAGTTCCTCGGACTCGGTGATCCCAAGACGGTCTCCTGGGGCATGATGCTGTTCAATGCGCAGAACGCCTCCGCCCTTCAGGTGGGCGCCTGGTGGGACATCCTGAGCCCGTGCTTCGCCCTCATCTCCCTGGGGGCGGGCCTGTCGCTCCTGAATTTCGCCGTCGACGAGATCGCCAACCCGCGCCTGCGCACGGGCAATACTCTGTCGCGCTGGTCGCTGCTCATGCGGCGCGGGGAGGGCCGCCTATGACCGTCAGTCCCCTGCTTTCGGTGCAGAACCTCACCATCGACTATATCGGCGCGCAGAGCGATTTCCGGGCTGTCGACGACGTCAGCTTCGACATCTCTCCCGGAGAGGTCTTCGGCCTCGCGGGCGAATCCGGTTGCGGCAAGAGCACGATCGCCTATGCGATCAACCGCCTGCACAAGCCGCCCGCGCTCATTCGGCAGGGCCGGATTTTCTTCGGGGGGCAGGACGTGCTCGACCTCGATGACCGTGCCCTGAGGGAGTTCCGCTGGCACAAGGTCGCCATGGTGTTCCAGAGCGCCATGAACTCGCTCAATCCAGTCCTGAGGGTGGAGGCGCAGTTTCACGACCTGCTGAAGCGGCATCGCCGCTATACGAAGGCGCAGTCGCGGGAGCGCGCGGCCGAGATGCTGCGGCTCGTCGACATTCCGCCCGAGCGCATGCGCGACTACCCGCATCAGTTCTCGGGCGGCATGCGCCAGCGCATCGTCATCGCCATCTGCATGGCGCTCGATCCGAAGCTCGTGGTGATGGACGAGCCGACGACCGCCCTCGACGTGGTCGTCCAGCGTGAGATCCTGCAGAGAATCGACGAGTTGCGCCGCAGCCGCGGGTTCTCGGTTCTGTTCATTACCCACGATCTGGGTCTGATGGTGCAGTTCTGCGACCGGATCGGCATCATGCTGCGCGGGAAGCTTGTCGAGCAGGGCACTGCCGAACAGATCTATCACCGGCCGCAGCACGATTATACGAAGCAGCTCTGGGCCTCGTTCCCGTCGCTGCATGGTGATCCGATCAAGCTGGAGAGGGCATCGGGATGATGGACCAGGAGCCGATCATCGCGCTTGAGCGGGTCAGCAAGAGCTTCGGCCAGCGCGGCAAGGCCGTGCGGGCCGCGCACGACGTCTCGTTTGCGCTCCGCCCCGGCAGAACCGTCGCACTGGTGGGCGAATCCGGCAGCGGCAAGACCACCTGCGCGCGTCTCGTCATGCGCGAGTATCAGCCGGATGGCGGAAGGATCCTGTTTTGCGGCAGGGACTTGGACAGCACGGGAGCGGTCGGTCTCAAAGAGTACCGGCGCGCCGTCCAGATGATCTTTCAGGATCCCTTTTCGTCGCTCAATCCGGCCCATACGGTGGACTTCATCCTCCGCCGTCCGCTCGCGCTCGGCCAGCTGCATCTCAAGGGCAGGGCGGTGGATGACACGATCGCAGATCTTCTGCGCCGCGTGGAGCTCGATCCCGGCGCCGTCACACGCAAGCACCCGCATGAGCTCTCCGGCGGGCAACGCCAGCGCATCAATATCGCCCGGACCCTGGCCATGGGTGCCCGAGTGATCGTCGCCGACGAGCCTACCTCGATGCTGGACGTCTCAGTGCGCCTGGGCGTCCTGAACCTGCTCAACGAGATGAAGCGGGACCTCGGCGTCGCGCTGCTCTACATCACGCACGACCTGGCGACGGCCCGCTACGTGGCCGACGACATCCTCGTGATGTATGCGGGCCAGATCGTCGAATGGGGTGATGTCCACCGGGTGCTAGCTGATCCGCGGCATCCCTATACGCGCCTTCTCCTGTCGGCCGTGCCCGATCCGGAGGTCCGTTTCGATAATCCGGGTTCACGGCTGGATCCGCGCGCCGTGGAGGCGATCCGCCGAGAGGCGCGGCATCTGCAGGATCGCGTGGTCGAAGTCGGCCCGAACCATTTCACCCGGCACGCCGCCTGAGGTTCGACCGGCGCGACCTCCCAATCTGAAGGCCCGAGAGCGGCAAGCCCGCACGCGGGCTCGCCGGCCCAGCATTAGCCGTGTGATCAGTCGGGCCAGCGCAGGATGGCCTGCGAGGAGCGGTTGCGGCGCCCTTCGAGAGGCGTCGCAATGATCTCGTTGGACTGACGGGCCTTCTCCAGCTCCTCGACGAGACGCTCAGCCACGACGGTTTCCTGGCCCGGATGAAGATTGCACGGGTCGAGATAGAAATAGCCGTGCTCGACCTCGTGGTCGCGGACGATGATCGGCGTGCGCCCCGATGCGAGGGCGTCGGCGAGATCCCAGGCAGTGATGTGCGCGCCCTTGGGCTCGATGGCAACCTTCAGGCGGTCGAGTGGGTTGTTGGTCGGATCGGCCTCGCGGATCGGCGTCACACCCGGGCGCCCGGCAAGGGTCTGTTCCCAGAGTTCCAGATACCGCGTCTCACGCTCGCGGATGCCCGCATGGTCGCGTTTCTCCCAGGCTTCGAGGGCCGCGATGGTGCCAAGAATGCCTTCCTTGCCGACCTTCATGCCGCGGCCGATACCCATGTTCTGCATGTAGGTGGCGCGCACAAGCTCTGTGCGGCCGGCCACGATGCCGCCGGTGAGACCGCCGAGGAACTTGTGGGAGGAGTAGAGTGCAATGTCGGCCCCGGTGGCGAGGAACCCCTTCAGGTCGTATTCGGAGGCCGCGTCAACAATCACCGGAACGCCCCGGGCATGGCAGACGTCGACGAATTCCTTCAGCGGGATCAGGCCGTACTGCACCGTGTGGTGCGAGACCACGTAGACCGCGGCGGCCGTCCGCTCATTGATGGCGCCATCGAGCTGATAGCCGTATGCCGAGGTCGCCTGGCCGACCGGGACGACCTTCGCGCCCGCGAGGCGGACGCCCTGCTCGACGGGCGCCCCGTAGCTGACCATGTGGCCGGTCATCAGCAGCACTTCGTTCTTGAGTCCCTGCGTGTCGGGGAGCCGCTCGACGGCGGCCAGGTCGCAGCCGGTCATGGCGCCCGCGACGGCGAGCGTGATCGCCGCCGAGCAGGATGCCGTGACGAAGCCCGCTTCGGTGCCGCACAGGCGCGCGATGACGCGGCTCGCCTTCTTCTGCAGATCCCCGATCTCGACAAATTGCGGAAGGATCGCCGATACGGCCGCGACGGCTTCCGGCACGACGATGGATGCTCCGAGCGACGTCATGGTGCCTGACACGTTGATGATGGGGCGAAGGCCAAGCTCGGGGCGGATGTCTTTCTGGGTCATGGGGCTCAATGTCTCGATATTTTATGTTGTGGAAACGGGGTATATTCCATTACTGAGGAAGTGTGTTGAAGGCTGCTGCCGGTCGCGAAGGTGGGCCGCAATTTCTGAAGATCCGGGAGAAGGTCCAGTGGACACCAAGTTTCCTGAAGTCGCCAATAGCGTCACGCCCGAAAAGCGCAGCCGCGGCGCCCGCGTGAGTGGCATCGACCGTGCCCTGCAGATCCTCGATTTTCTGCAGGCCGAGATGAAGCCAGCCGGTGCCTATGCGGTGGCCAAGGCGATCGGAGCGCCGCTCTCGACGGTCTACGTGATCATCGAGGATCTTGTCGAGAAGAGCCTCCTGCAGCGGCGGAGTGACGGTACGGTCTGGCTTGGGCCGCGCCTTTATCACTACGGCCTGGCCTACGCGGAATCCCTCGATTTTCTGAACGTCGCCACGCACGAGATGCAGGACCTGTGCCGGGAGGTGGAGGAAACCATTCAGATCTGCGGCCGGGACGGGGACCATATGGTCGTCATGGCCATGGCGGACGGTCCCGGGCATTTCCGCGTCACGTCCAAGGTCGGCTCGCGCGTGCCCCTGAACTGGACGGCTTCGGGACGACTTCTCCTCGGTCATCTTCCTGACAGGGAGCGGCTGGAGGTCTTCCGTCACGCCTCGAAGGTATCGCCCACGGGGCGCGCCAACACGAACCCTGAGGCCTTGTCCGACGCTTCGGCGGCGGCCCTGCGTGAGCGCCTGTCGATCCAGATCAACGAGTCGGACTTTTCCGTCGCCTGCATCGCATCGCCGATCTGCCAGCCTTCGGGCGAGTGCGTCGCGACAATCTCCATCGTACTGCCTGAGCACCGGGTCGTGCAGGACCGTGACCGCTACACCAATGCCGTGCGCATGGCGGCCGAGAGGATCGAAGCGACGCTGGGCTGGCGCTGAGCGCGGCATGCAGGGGAGCCTCATTCCTCGATCGCGACGATGGCTTCGATCTCGACTGTGATGTTGTTTGGCAGGGACCCGAAGCCAACGGCGGAGCGGGCGTGGCGCCCGGCCTCTCCGAACACAGCCATCATGAGATCGGAGCATCCGTTGATTACCTTCGGATGCTCGCCGAAATCGGGCGCGGCGTTCACCATGCCGAGGAGCTTCACCACGCGCTTGACCCGCGACAGGTCGCCCAGCGCGTCCTGCATGACGGCGAGGAGGTTGATGCCCGTAAGCTTGGCGTGCTCATAGGCCTCTTCCGCGCCGACGTTGAGGCCGACCTTGCCCGTGTGAAGATACCCGTTTGCTTCCTGCGGCCCCTGGCCCGACAGGAACAGGAGATTGCCTTCCTGGACATGTGTCACGAAATTGGCGATCGGGTTCGGAGCCTTGGGCAGCGCAATGCCCAGTTCCTTCAGGCGTTCGTAAGGATTGGACGCAGTCAGATATCGAACTTGGTTCACAATGTCAGTCCTTGGGAAATCACTTCAGGATCGCCGTGGCGGATACAGGCGACGTGATGGTCGGAGCCGACGTCCTCCAAAGGCGGGACGATCTCGGCGCAGGCCTCGACGGCATAGCGGCAGCGTGTGCGGAACACGCAGCCGGACGGGGGATTGAGGGGGCTCGGAATGTCGCCCTTCAGGACGATCCGCTGGCGGCTGGCCGCCGGATCCGGCAATGGAGCAGCCGAGAGCAGCGCCTGGGTGTAGGGATGGCGCGGCATCGCGTAGATCTCGCGGCTCGGCCCGCGTTCCATGACCCGTCCGAGATACATCACCACGACCTCGTCGCAGAGATACTCCACCACCGACAGGTCGTGCGCGATGAAGAGCATTGTCAGGCCGAAGTCCTGCTGCAGGTCCTGGATCAGATTGAGGACTTGGGCCTGCACCGACACGTCGAGGGCCGAGACCGGCTCGTCTGCCACGATGAAGTCGGGCTCTACCGCCAGGGCGCGGGCGATGCCGATGCGCTGGCGCTGGCCGCCAGAAAATTCGTGCGGGTAGCGTCGCGCTGCATCTGGGTTGAGACCTACCCGCTGGAGAAGCTCGGCGATCCGGTCCCGTCGCGCGGTGCCGCGGACAGGTCGGTGTATGTCGAGGGCCTCTCCGATGATCTGATCGATGCGAAGGCGCGGATTGAGGCTCGAATAGGGGTCCTGGAAGATGATCTGGAGCCTGCTGCGATAGGCCCGCATTTCCCGCTCGGACAGCGTGCGCAGATCGACGCCGTCGAACACGATCCTCCCGTCGTTGGGCTCGACGAGGCGGAGCGTGCAGCGGCCGGCCGTGGTCTTTCCCGATCCGGATTCGCCCACGAGGCCGACGATCGTCCCGCGCTTCACGTCGAAGCTGACGCCGTCGACCGCCTTGACGGTGCCGTTGCGGGTCTGGAACTGCTTGGTGAGTCCTTGGACGCTCAGGAGGGTTTCGCTGATCATAGGTCCTCGTGCCTCCAGCATCGGCTCAGATGGGACGGGCCCGCCGCCATGAGCGGAGGCGCCTCGTCGCATTGTGGGATCCGGTAGGAGCAGCGCGGAGCGAAGCTGCATCCCGGAGGGAGCGCCGTCACGGGCGGCACGTTGCCCGGGATCGGGTTGAGGCGCAGCCGCTCGCCCGCAGCACCGCGGTCGCGTGAGGCGTTCGGGATGCAGGCGAGAAGACCGCGGGTGTAGGGATGCTTCTGGTGCGCGAAGAGACTCGCGACTGGGCTCTTCTCGACCACCCGGCCGGTATACATCACCACGACGTCATGGGCGATCTCCGCCACCACGCCAAGATTGTGCGTGATGAACAGGATGCTCATGCCGATCTCGTGTTGCAGCCTGCGGAGCAGATCGAGGATCTGCGCCTGGATGGTCACGTCGAGAGCCGTGGTCGGCTCGTCGGCGATCAGAAGATTGGGATTGCACGACAGGGCGAGCGCGATCATGACGCGCTGGCGCATGCCGCCCGACATTTGGTGCGGGTATTCGTCGAGCCTGCGGTCGGCCGCCGGGATCTCGACGAGCTCCAGCATCCGCTTGGCGCGCTGGCGGGCCTCGGCCGTCGAGAACGGCTCGTGCAGCCGGATCATCTCGACGATCTGGTCGCCGACCGTGTAGAGCGGGTTGAGGCTCGTCATTGGCTCCTGGAAGATCATGGCGATCTCCCGGCCGCGGACCGCCCGCATCTTTCGCTCTGGCAGAGTCGCGATGTCGATGACTTGGCCCTGGCTCGTGCGGTAGAGGATGCTGCCTCCCACAATCCGGCCGGGCGGCGACAGAAGGCGCATGATCGACAGGCTGGTGACGGATTTCCCCGAGCCGGATTCCCCGACGACCGCGAGCGTCTCGCCGCGTCTCACGTCGAAGCTCACGCCATCGACCGACTTGGCGACCCGGCTGCCGAGCTCGAAGTGAGTGCGCAGGTCTGAGACCCTGAGCACGGTATCGTCGGGAAGCTCCGTCATCGGGCGTTGATCCATCCGCAATGCGGGCACGCCGAGCTCTCCAGGGCGGATTTGCGCGGCGGCACATAGCGGCTCGCCTTGACGGCCTCATGCCCGAGGATCGTCCAGATTGGTTCGATCAGGCGCGGCAGGTGCGCGTTGTAGCCCATGGAATCGACGATGCTCAGATCGCTGTCGTTGACCTCGAACACGGTGAACTCGGCCCGGGTGCCGGGCGACAGCAGGTTCTCGGTCGGAAGGCCGATCACCTCCATCGGGGCCCTCGTCGAGGCGTCGATGACGGCCTCGAACGGCATGCCGACGGACAGGAGCTTCGACATGGTCGTGCCCATGTCCCAGACCGGATTGTCGAGGGAGCGAGCGTGTAGGTCCGTCGAGATCGAGAAGGGCAGGAGCCCGCGCTGAACCGCGAGTTCGGCCACCTTGAACGAGAAGGACGCGCCGCCATGGCCCACGTCGAGGCGGATGCCATCGTTGGCGCAGCGCTGCGCCAGCTGGAACAGGTCCTCGTCCTCCATGATGTTCGCTGCCGCCTTGCCGTTGAAGCAGTGGGTCACCACGTCGCCAGGGCCAAGGATCTCGAGCACCTCGTCGAAGACCGGGGGCGGCTCGCCCACATGCACCATCAGCGGCAGCTTGAGGATTTTGGCCACCTTCTTGGCGATCTTCACGGGCGTGATGCCCCAGGCGCCGACGATGACGCCGCTCGCCCGTACCTTGATGCCGATGATGATGTCCCGATTGGCCTCGACGCACGCGATGGTGCGGTCGATGTCGATGGAGCGCATGTCGATCAGTTCGCTCACACGGTTGCAGGCCACGAGTCCGATCGACCCGATGTTGAGGAACGCCTTGATGCGCTCCCGGGCCGGCTCGATGATGTATTCGCGGAAGCCGTGGAAATTGGCCTCGCCCGCCGAGCCGGCATCCACGATGGTCGTGACGCCGCGCTCGATGCCGCAGACCTGCGGCTTGATCGAGATGTCGGTGCCGCCGTGCCAGACATGGGCGTGGAGATCGACCCAGCCGGGCGACACGTAGGCGCCCTTGGCGTCGATGCGGCGGGCGCCGTCCGGCGCCTGGAGGGAATGGCCAACGGCGGCGATCCGTCCGTCGCCGCCGATCAGGATATCCGTCGCTTCCTGCGGCACGCCGCGGCCGAAGCCGACCGGCTTCGCGCCGGCGATCAGGAGGGGTGACGAGTCGTCTTGAAAAGTCATGTGATCAAAGATCCTTTCTCAGGCGCGGATCGAGGAGATCGCGGAATCCGTCGCCGACCATCTGAAGCGAGAGAACCGACAGGATGATCGCGATGCCGGGAAACAGGGTCATCCAGTCGGCCTGTCCGATATATTGGCGGCCGGCCGCGATCATGGTGCCCCAGGTGGGGATCTCGGGGCTCACGCCGAGGCCCAGGAACGACAGGCCGGCTTCGGCCAGCATGGCGTAGGCGAAGATGAAGGTGCCCTGCACGAGGATGGGCGACAACAGGTTGCGCAGCACGTGCCGGGACATGATGCGCCAGGTCGGAACGCCGAGCGCGCGCGCGGCTTCCACATAAGGCAGCTCGCGGATGACCAGCGTGGAGGCCCGCACGATGCGGGCGAGGCGCGGCGTATAGACGATCCCGAGCGCCACGATCACGGTGACGAGGGATGGGCCAAGGGCGGCGACGAGCGCGATGGCGAGCAGAATGTCCGGGAAGGCCATCATGGCGTCGATAATGCGGGCGATCGGCGTGTCGAGGCGGCGGAAGAAGCCCGCCACGAGGCCGAGCGTCACGCCGAACACGGCCGCGAAGGCGACCACCGAGGCGCCCACGAGCAGTGACAGCCGGCCCGCATAAATCGTCCGGCTGAACACGTCGCGGCCAAATTCGTCCGTTCCGAACCAGTATGTTCCGCCTGGCGGCTTGAGCCGGTTGACCACGGAGAGCCGGCTCGGAGAGTAGGGGGCGATCCACGGCGCGAGGATTGCCAGCACGGCGACGACGACGAGGATCAGGAGACCGATCATGACGGTCTTGCGGGTCACCAGGCGCGAGATGAAGCTCGCCTCGACGATGGCGGGGGAACCGACGGCGGCCATCAGTAGCGCACCCGCGGGTCGACGAGCAGGTAGAGCATGTCGATTAGGAAGTTGATGAGCACGTAGAGCGCCGCCACGATCAGGAGCGCTCCCTGGATGACCGGGTAGTCGCGCCGCAGCACGGCTGAGACCACGAGATTGCCGATGCCGGGAAGACCGAACACGGTCTCCGTCACCACAGCGCCCGACACGAGGAGCGCGGCCGTCAGGCCGATCACGGTCAGGACCGGAATGAGCGCGTTCTTGAAGGCGTGCTTCATGACGACCCGGACCTCGCCCATGCCCTTGGAGCGGGCGGTGCGCACGTAGTCGTCGTTGAGAACGTCGAGCATGCTGGCGCGCGTGAAGCGCAGGATCAGGGCCGACGACACGACGCCCAGCGACAGGGCGGGAAGAACGAGATGGGACAGCCGCGTGAACAGTCCGGCGCCGGGCCCGCCATAGCCGGAGACCGGGAACAGGCCGAGGCGTACGGCGAAGAACTGGATCAGCAGCAGGCCGAGCCAGAAGCTCGGAATGGAGGCCGCCAGCATGGCGAGCGTGGTGGCGACCTGGTCGAAGAGCGAGCCGCGCCAGTAGGCCGACAGGATGCCCACGGGGATCGCGATCAGACCTGCGATGAGGATGGAGAATAGGGTGAGGAAGAAGGTCGGCTCGGCCCGTTCCGCCAGGGCCGTGAGGACCGGGCGGTTCAGGAAGATGGATTCGCCGAGATCGCCCCGGAGCAGTTGCCCGAAGAAGATGCCGTATTGGACGATGAGCGGCTGGTCGAGGCCGAGGCGGGCGCGCAGGCTCGCCACGTCCTGGGCAGTCGCGTCGGGGCCGAGCATGACGGCAGCGGGGTCGCCGGGAGCGATGCGCACAATGATGAACACGATCGTCACGACCACGAACATCACGGCCAGCATGCCGAGGAGGCGTTGAAGGATGTAGCGGCTCATGCGTCGTTCTGCTTGAGGAATGAGCAGGGAGCGCAGGCGCGCTCCCCGGCTTGCCGGCTTTTACTTCTTGACCGAGACGTTCCAGAAGTAGGGCCACGGCGCGGGCACGACGCCTTCGAGTTTCGGAGACTGCGCCGAGAGGGCGTTGAAGTCGCCGATCTTGATGCTGGGTGTCTCGTCATAAATGACCTTCTGGACCTCGGCCCACAAGGCAGGACGCTTCGCGGCATCGCTCTCCGTGTTGAAGGCGTCGACGGCCTTCTTGCGGGCAGGGCTCGACCACCAGCCGGGCGAGCTCTCCGACAGCTGACCGATGAGTGCCGGCTCCGGCAGGAACGGGCTGTGCGTGATGTAGATGTCCCACAGGGCCGGATCGCCGCGCCGCTGGGTCAGGGTCGCCCAGTCGACCACCTGCAGGTCGACCGTGAAGCCCGCCTGTTTCAGGTACTCGGCCGCCACCTGGGCCATCTTGTAGTGGAACTCGTACTGGCGGCTGGTGAGAATGCGCAGCGGCGCGCCGCTGTAGCTGGCCTTCTTCAGGAGCGCCTTGGCCTTGTCCGGATCGGCGACGTTGTAGCGGCCTTCGACGCCGGCATCCGTGTTCCAGACATAGCCCTTGGGATACATGGCTCCGTCAAGGGAGTAGAACTCGGGATTGCCGAAGGCCGCGGCCAGCATGTCTTCCATGCTGAGGGACAGACGCACGGCCATGCGGGTGTCCGTGTTGGCCATCACGCCCTGCTTCGTGTTCATCACGAAGACCGGCCAGCCGAACGGCTTGAGGATGACCGGCTTCGACGTCTGAATGTTCTTGATGCGGTCGTAAGATTCGACCGGGATCGAGTCCACATAGTCGAACTGTCCGGAGATCGCGCCCTCGACGCGGGTGTTGGGATCGGGCACCGGCACGAAGCGGATCTCGTCGAGGATCGGCTTGCGCGCGCCGCCATAGCCGTTGCCGGCACCGTCGAGCGGCTTGTAGGCTTCGTTGCGCACGAGCTGAATGTACTGGTCGGGCTTGCGCTCCTTGAGCTTGTAGGGACCGGTGCCGACCGGGTCCTTCATGGGCACGTCCATTTTCTCCGACGGCATGATCACGGCCGCGGAGTTGTTGAAGGACAGGAGTGCCAGGAGTGGCGCGTACGGCGTCTTCAGGGTAATGCGCACGGTCGACGGATCGACGGCTTCGAGCTTTTCGACATTGCTGGCGACCTGCTTGCCGCGCGAGGCTTGGTCCATCCAGCGCTTGAGGGAGGCAACGACGTCCTCGGACGTCATGTCGGAGCCGTCGTGGAATTTGATGCCGTCCCGCAGCTTGATCGTATAGACCTTGCCGCCGTCGGTGACCTCGGGAAGCGAGGCTGCAAGAAGCGGCGTGACCTTCCAGTCCTTGTCGAAGGTGAACAGCGTCTCGAAGAAGTGCTGGGTGACGATGCCGACTAGGTCCGCCGTCGACACCATCGGGTCGAGCGTCGGCGGCTCGCCGATCGTCGCCACGTTGATGACCCCTCCACTCGATTGAGCTAGAACTGGGCCTGATGCAACTATCGCTAAGCCTGAAAGCAACGCCTCTCTGATCCTCATGGTCACCCTCTTGCTCTATAATTATGTAATATTAGGTTTAGTTATGTCATAGTGGAGGCTTAAGGTTTCCAGGTCAATAGAGATTAGGAGCCGCTAATCGACGGCAGGGCTTTGATCGGTTCCGCCGCAGTGTTCCGAGGTACTAGTAAGGCTATGCATTCAGGCTCGCAGGCGCAAAAGACCGCTTGTGGCACTGAGCTGAAGTTTGCCGAACGCCCGCTCATGCGGAGAACGCCAGACGTTAAAAAACGCGTGGGCGCCCCCTCGCTTTCTTCTGATCAGACAGCAATGGATAAAGATGAGAGCGATGGTGTCACAGCATTCCTTGGGGCTCGGGGAGGTTTGTCATGCGCAAGAGGCGGTTCTCGGTGGAGCAGATCGTAGCGCCGCTCGAGCACTACGACCGCCCGGCCAACCTGTTCGTGGCCGGCTTCATCGGATCCCCGTCCATGAACTTCCTGAAGGGCCGTCTGCAGGGAGGGCGCTTCATCTCGGAGAACGGCACGTCGCTTCCGGTGGCCAGCGCCCCGGCCGCCTCCGACGGCAAGCCGGTCAT
The DNA here is from genome assembly GCF_034627025.1 of Microvirga lotononidis. NCBI lineage: Bacteria > Pseudomonadati > Pseudomonadota > Alphaproteobacteria > Hyphomicrobiales > Methylobacteriaceae > Microvirga > Microvirga lotononidis. Next base: position 3,604,960 of record NZ_CP141048.1, read on the forward strand.
CTACGGCGTGCGACCGGAGCACTTCATCCTGGACGAGGCGAACGGCCTGCCGGCCGAGGTGGCGGTGGTCGAGCCGACCGGCTCGGAGACGCAGGTCTTCGCCAAGTTCGGCGGCGCGGACGTGGTCGGCGTGTTCCGCGAGCGCGTCGACGCTCAGCCCGGCCAGCAGATCCGCGTCACCCCCGATCCGCGCCTCGTCCGCCTCTTCGACGAGCAGACCGGCAAGCGCCTCTGATCCGTGACGTCCTCCACGTCATCACCGGCCTTGCCGGTGATCCCGAACCATTGAAGCGCAGCGCTTCACGCATCGGGCTGGCCCGGAAAAGCCCGGCCATGACGTGGAGACTGTCATCTCGGCCAGAACAAGGGAGGCCGACACAAGTGTCGGTGCGATGCGCGAACCTGTTTCAACAATTGAATTCAGGCTCGCAGATGCTTAGGTTGCGCCCATCCTGCAACCGTCCCTTCAGGTCCATGCGTTACTTCAATTCCGATGGCGTGAGCATCGCCTATATCGACGTTCCGCCCCACGAGGGCCAGGGCGATCCGATCCTTCTCATTCACGGTTTCGCCTCGAACCACGCGGTGAACTGGGTCAATACGCTCTGGGTCAAGACGCTGACGCGGGCGGGATACCGGGTGGTCGCCTTCGACAATCGCGGCCATGGCCAGAGCGAGAAGCTCTACGATCCCGTGGCTTACGATTCCTACCGCATGGCCGAGGACGGGCGCAGGCTGCTCGATCACCTGGGCATCGAGCGGGCCGACGTGATGGGCTATTCCATGGGCGCCCGCATCGCGGCCCATATGGCGCTCGCCTCGCCCGACCGCATGCGCTCCATGCTGCTCGGGGGCTTGGGCATCCATCTCGTGGAAGGCGTCGGGCTGCCGCTTGGCATCGCCGACGCCATGGAGGCGCGCTCCCTCGACGATCTGACGGACCCCATGCAGCGCATGTTCCGCGCCTTCGCGGATCAGAACGGCAGCGACCTCAAGGCGCTCGCCGCCTGCATCCGGGGTTCGCGGCAGGTTCTGTCGAAGGCGGAGGTCGCCTCCATCACGCTCCCGACCCTGGTCTCCGTCGGCACCGCCGACGACGTGTCGGGCTCAGGTCCGGAACTGGCCGCCCTGATGTCCAACGCGACGGCGCTCGACATCCCTGGGCGGGACCACAACCTCGCCGTGGGCGACAAGGTGCACAAGCAGGGCGTGCTCGACTTCCTGGCCAAAAGGCCATGACCGGAGGCCGCGCATGACCCGGCTCGACAGCGCCATCCGGCGCCTGACCGCCCAGCGCGACCTGCTCGACTGGGCCTCCCGGGCGATCGGCCCTGCCGGGCTGGTGCTGGAGATCGGCCTCGGCAACGGGCGCACCTACGACCATCTGCGCGACCGGCTGCCCGGCCGCGCGATCTACGTCTTCGAGCGAGCGCCCGCCGCCCATCCTGACTGCTATCCCCCGGAAGGCTACCTGATCGTCGGCGACCTCTTCGACACCCTGCCGCCCTTCATCGAACGGCACGGCCGGGGTTCCGCCGCCCTGATCCATATCGATATCGGGACCGGCGACGAGGACGCGAACCTGAGCCTCGCCCGGCGCCTGTCGCCGCTCCTCGAAAGCCTGCTCCAGGCGGGCGGGATCCTGCTCGGGGACCGCGCCTTCTCCATGCCATCGTGCCGGGACATTTCCGCCGACACGAAGGTGCCGGAAGGGCGCTATTTCGTGTACCAACGGGAGGCTTGAGCTCAGCGCCCCTCGAAAACCGGGCTGCGCTTCTCCAGGAACGCCTTGCGTCCCTCGACGGCGTCGGCGCTGTCGAAGCACCGGTCGGCGAGGGCCACCGGGTCGGCCTCGGGATGTCCGATCCCGACCGCCTCGTCGATGGCGGCCTTCGCGGCCTTGATCGTCAGGGGCGCATTGTCCGCGATCGTCTGCGCCAGGGACAGAACGGTCTCCTCCAGCCGGTCGTCAGGGACGACGCGCTGCACGACGCCGAGGCGGGCGGCCTCCTGGGCGTCGATCCGTCTGGCGGTGAAGAACAGGTCCTTCGCGGCCGGAGCCCCCACGGCGGCGGTCACCAGCTTCATGGCGCCGGGCGGATAGCCGATCCCGAGGCGCGCGGCCGGGATGCCGAAGATGGCGCTCTCCGAGGCCACCCGCAGGTCACAGGAGAGGGCGAGGCCGAAGCCTCCTCCCAGGCAGAAGCCGCGGATCATGGCGATGACGGGCTTGGCGCAATGGGCGACCGCCCAGAAGGCGGCCTCGTTCGTGGCCTCGTAGCGCCGTCCGCCTTCCGCATCGGCCCGCAGGGTCGCGAACTCGCCGATATCGGCGCCCGAAGCGAAGGATTCCCGGCCCGCTCCCCGCAACACGACCACGCGCACCCGGGGGGCCCGGTCGAGGGCCGCCATGATGTCCGGAAAGGCTTTCCACATCTCCAGGTCCAGCGCGTTGTGCCTGGGGAGATTGTCGATGGAAAGCGTCGCAATGCCGCCGGACAGGGAAACGACAAGCTTGGACGTCGAGGGCGAAAAAGAGTAGGTCATGGCTCTTTGGAACCTATGGTAAGGGGCCTGGGCTTCTTATCTATGAAGACGGTCAAGAAGTCGCCGAGGAGAGTAAGATGACACAGACGCGCCTGAAGCCGGGAGCCCCGGACCCGGTGGCCGGCAAGGTCGATCCGGTCTGGAACCGCCTGCGCTCCGAGGCGGAGGCAATCGTCCAGGCCGAGCCGGCGATTGCGGGTTTCGTGCTGAGCGCCATCCTGCACCAGCCGAGCCTGGAGGCCGCCGTCATCCACCGGGTCGCCTCCCGTCTTGGCCATGCCGCCGTCCCGGCCGATATCATCGAGCAGATCTTCCTCGAGGCCGTCGAGGACGACAAATCCATCGGGGCGGCCTTCCGAGCCGACATCAATGCGGTCATGGATCGGGATCCGGTCGTGGCCCGGTCCATCGAGCCCGTGCTCTACTTCAAGGGCTTCCACGCCATTCAGACCCACCGCCTGGCCCATTGGCTGTGGACGAGGGGGAGGCAGGACTTCGCGCTCTATCTGCAAAGCCGCTCCTCCGACACCTTCCAGACCGATATCCACCCGGCGGCCCGGATCGGTCGCGGCATCTTCCTCGATCATGCGACCGGGCTCGTGGTGGGCGCCACCGCGGTGGTCGAGGACAACGTCTCCATGCTCCAGGACGTGACGCTCGGCGGCACCGGCAAGGAGCGGGGGGACCGTCATCCGAAGATCCGCCATGGCGTCCTGATCGGGGCTGGAGCGAAGATCCTCGGCAATATTGAGGTCGGCCATTGCGCCAGAATCGCCGCCGGGTCCGTCGTGCTCAAGCCCGTGCCGCACAATGCCACGGTGGCCGGCGTTCCGGCCAAGGTCATCGGCACGGCGGGATGCGAGGAGCCTGCTCGCTCCATGGATCATTGCTTCTCCGAATCCGACGGAATCTGACGGGAGAGGGCGCTTCCGGGCCCGGCCCCGCTTGCTCGCATGGGCGGGCCGTGGCAAGTGCACCATCCGTGACATCAAGAAAGGACCTGTAGTGGACAAAACCGAGATGGCTAAAGTCGAGCGCTACCTGCGCCAGACCTTTGCGAACCACTCGATCCGCGTCGTCGGTCGCCCGAAGAAGGCTGACTCGGCGGAAGTTTACATCGGTGAGGAATTCGTCGGGGTGCTCTTCCTCGACGACGAGGACGGCGATCGCTCCTACAATTTCACCATGGCGATCCTCGATACGGATCTCGAGGACTAAACCGGCGCTCTCGCAGCAGAACCTCAATCCCAGGTTCTGCTGTTTTTCCATGTGGACCTGCGATGCCGATCTACAGTCTCGACGATACCGCTCCGACCCTTCCCGAGCCCGGCCGCTTCTGGATCGCTCCCGATGCCCATGTGATCGGCAAGGTGCGCCTTGGACTCGATGTGGGCATCTGGTTCGGGGCCGTGCTGCGCGGCGACAACGAGTTGATCGATATCGGCGAGGGCACGAATATCCAGGAAGGGGCACTGCTCCACACGGATATGGGAGCCCCCCTCGCGGTCGGGGCCGGCTGCACCATCGGCCACAAGGCCATCCTGCACGGCTGCACGATCGGCGAGAATTCCCTGATCGGCATGGGCGCCACGGTGCTGAACCATGCGCGCATCGGCGCGAATTGCCTCGTGGGGGCCAATTCCCTTGTGACCGAGGGCAAGCAGTTTCCGGACAATTCCCTCATCGTCGGAGCGCCCGCCAGGGCGATCCGCGTGCTCGATGCCGACGTGATCGAACGGCTCCGCTGGTCCGCCAGGGGCTATGTCGACAACTGGAAGCGCTTCGCCAAGGGAATGAAGCGGATCGATTGATCCGCCTCCAAAGGGCTCGTGGCACAACGAAGAGCAGTCGGCCCTACCGCCGTTTGCCGCCTTACCTGTTCGCGGTGGTGGTCGGCGACGACATGATGCCGCCGAGCGAGACCCAGCCGACCACGTCCTGGCTCTCGCGCTTGATGTAGACGTAGCCCGTCTGGTGCCACGGCAGGATGGCGTTCTTCTTGTTGTCGAGGACGAAATCGCCCCGGCTGGTGCGGACCATCAGCACCGCATGACCTTCGCCGAGCTCGTCGATCACGACGGTCATGCGCATGGCGCGGCGCGGCAGGCCCGCTTCGGCGAGAAGCTTGCGCTTCAGGAGCTGGAAGTCCTCGCAATCGCCCTTGCCGTCATCGGGGAAACCCCAAACGTCGACGACGCCCCAGTGATCGGCATCCGTCACGGCCTTGATCGTGGAATTCACGCGCTGGTTCACCGACACGATGGTCTTCCAGATCTGCGGCGTCATCTCGATGGTGTCGGGCTCAGACGCGTTGACGGCGCATTCGGACCGATACTTCGCGCAGAAATCCGACCAGCCTTGGAGCGGCCTGGCCGAGCCGACGCTCGTGATCGGGACGCTGGACGGGGGCAGGGACGCCAGGGTCTGAGCCTGTGCGGCTGCGCCGGAAAGGAGAAAAGAGACACCCAGCAGAGCTGTTTTGATGAATGTGCCGAAAACGGCAGGCTTCTCATTTACGCCACAGAAAAGGCTGTTCTTGAAATAATCCTGCCGCATGCCCCACCAGCCGGTTAACGTTCTTTTAACCAAACTGACATGGTTGAATTTTGGGCTCAAGCGGAAAGTAAAGGGTGAGTTAACGCGTCGCGGCTCAACCGGTTCCATCATGGTTAACAAAAATATCGAGGGGCCCGCGAGAGGGAAGGAACGGGTTCCTCTCCGCCAGGGCCGTCTCCTGTCGCCTGTGGGTTTTGCTCGACGGACGCCCCCGAACGGGTCTACTCAAATGAGAGATCGAATGCTGCCGGCACGATGACGAGGTCGGCTGCCAGACAAAAAGCAGTTCATGTCCCCAAACCCACCGCGCGTCCGTGAGCCGATCCTCAATCTGCCGACGGCCATCACCCTGTCCCTCGCCGTGCTGATCGGCATTCATGCGCTTCGCCTCTTCCTGTCCGAAGAGACCGACTTCACGCTGATCATCGACTGGGCGGTCATCCCCGCCCGGTGGTCCGTGGCGTTCGGCGGGGTGCGGATCGACGAGATCATGCAGGCGCTTCGGGAGGGCGTGCCGGATGACACCATCTCGCCCATGATGGCCCTGGCGCAATACGTGCTGGCCCAGGAGGAGGGGCGGCCCTGGACCGCCCTGACTTACGCCTTCCTCCATGGCTCTTGGGCCCATGTCCTCATGAACGGCGTCTGGCTTGCCGCATTCGGGACGCCGATCGTCAGGCGCTGCGGTGCTCCGCGATTCTTCATCCTCATGGCCGTCTCGGCGGTGTGCGGGGCCGTGTTCTACGCCTTCATGAATCCCACGCAGGTCCTGCCGATGATCGGGGCCTCGGGCGCCGTGTCCGGCCTCATGGCGGCGGCCTCCTGGTTCATCTTCTCCCCGCCCGCCTGGCACTGGGAGGGCCGTCTTGCGCAGCCCCACGAGAGGCCGCGCGAAACCCTTGGGCACATGGTGCGCAATCGTCAGGTGCTGATCTTCCTCGGCATCTGGTTCGCCGCCAACTACGTGTTCGCCTTCGTGCAGCCCGTCGGCATGATGGATGCGAGCATCGCCTGGGAAGCGCATATCGGCGGCTTCCTTGCCGGCCTCGCGATTTTCCCCCTGTTGGATCCGCTTCCGGCCCGGCCAAGCCGCATCTCGGCTTGAAACCAACGCGGTTTGATCCAATCATCGTAAGGCTGACGTAGGGTTCACATCCCAATGTCGATTGGGAGGTCGGGCCCGATTTCAGCCTTGCGAATGGAGGGCTGATCGTCCTCGCCGTTCGCACAACGGGAGGGAATGAATGATCGTCAATCGAATTCTTTCGATCAAAGGTCGCGACGTCGCCACCATCGAGCCGAGCCGATCCTTGAGCGAGGCGGCCAGGGTTCTCGCGGAACGCAGAATTGGTGCTCTTCTCATCGTGGACGGCCACCGGCCGGTCGTAGGCATCATCTCGGAGCGCGATATCGTGCGGGCCGTTGCCGCTCAGGGGGCTAAGGCCCTGGACGAGCCGGTCTCCCGTTTCATGACCGAGAAGGTGGTGACCTGCACGGGCGAGACCTCGATCAACGACATCATGGAACTGATGACGCAGCAGAAGTTCCGGCACATTCCCGTCGTCGAGGGCGGACGTCTTTCCGGCATCATTTCCATCGGCGACGTGGTGAAGCTGCGCCTCGAAGAAGTCGAGGCGGAGACGCAGGCGATCAAGGAATATATCGCGACGGCCTGATCAGCGGGCCTGCGTTTCCTGCAGCAGTTCGAGGATGTCCGGCAGGGCGCGTTCCGTCGCCTGCCGGCCCAGGCTGATGCATTCCTGGGCCCTGTGGAACTCGAAGAGTCCCATCTTGGCGAGCTTCGGCGCGACCATGATGTCGGGCGGGTCTCCCGCGAGCCTGGAGCGGGCGATGCGGTCCTGCGTGATGTTGAAGGCATCGACCATCACCGTCGCGAGACCCGGGGCATTCGGCTTGCGCGGCTTGTCCCCCTTGGCTCCCGGAAAGATCCCCCACCGCCGGGGAGCTTCCTCGATGGCTTCTTCGATCTCCTGCTCGTCGCTGGTCTCCGTATCGTAGGATTGGATGACCGTTCCGCGCACGCGCACCTCGCCGTTGAGGTTCACGCAGATCACGATGTCCGCGCCCAGCGCCCGGGCCGCCGTGATCGGGATCGGGTTGACCAGGGCGCCGTCCATGAGCCAGCGCCCGCCGATCATGACCGGATCGAAGATGCCCGGCAGGGCATAGGACGCCCGCATGGCCGGGACGAGGGGGCCGCGGGTAAGCCAGATCTCGTGGCCGCTCACGAGTTCGGTCGCGATGGTGCAGAACTTGACCGGCAGGGTTTCGACCCGGCGGTCCATCAGGTCCTGGTCGAGCAGGCGCTGCAGGCGCCCACCGGCGATCAGGCCAGCGCCGCTGAAGTGGAAATCGAGGAGTCCCATGACGCGCCGCTTGGTCAGGGAGAGGGCGAAAGCCTCCAGCTCATCGAGCTTTCCGGCCGCATAGCACCCGCCGACCACGGCGCCGATTGAGGATCCGGCAATCACGTCCGGAACGATACCCGCTTCCGTGAGGACGCGCAGGACGCCGATATGAGACCAGCCGCGCGCCGCCCCGCCGCCCAGGGCCAAGCCGATCCTGGTCTTCGTGCGCGGGTCGCGGTCCGTCGGCTGCTTCACCTCGGCCGCCCCTCCGCCACCCCCTGATCCGGCGCTGCGCCGGGCAATCCCGTCCCACAACATTGATCGCTCCAAGGCCTTGCTTCCCCTTCATGCGGTCTCGGCATGAAGACTGCATGAAGGTTGCCCTTAAGTTTCAAGTAGGATTGGTTCAGGAAAACTAAACAGCGCCGCGCCGCAAAGCCCGCTGCGACAAAATGATGATCACGAAGGCGAGGCCGATGAGCACGCCCAGCATCGCGCGAAGGCCGAAGATCTCTCCTCCGAACCCGATGAGCGGGGGCCCGAGCAGAAGGCCGCCATATCCCAGGGTCGCCACCATGGCGACGCCCATGCTCGGCGGAAAGTCCTTCATCTGCCCGGCGGTGCTGAACAGAACCGGCACCGCGTTGGCCAAGCCGATGCCCACGAGCGAGAAGCCGATGGCGGCGGGCAGGGGCTGCGGCAGGAGCATCGCCAGGGCAAGGCCGAACGCCGAGAGCAGGCCCCCGAACTGCACGGTCCGGACACGGCCGAGATGCCGGACGACGAAATCGCCCATGAAGCGGCAGACCGTCATGGCGAGGGAGAATGCGGCAAATCCGGTGACGGCCGTCTCCAGGCTCGCCCCTGCGACGGTCTGGAGATAGATCGCGCTCCAATCGACCATGGCTCCCTCGACGAGGAAGCAGAACATGGCGAGCACGGCCAGGATCATGACGCTTCCCCGCGGCCAGGCGAAGCCGTGCCCCTCCGCCGAGCGCTCGGTTTCTCCGAGCGTCCAGAAGGCGGCGACGAGGAAGAGCAGGCCCATCCCGAGGCAGGAGATCAGAAGCGTCGGGACGATGCCGACGTTGAGGGCGATGAGAAGGCCGGACGCTCCAGCCCCTGCCAGGCCGCCGAGGCTGAAGAAGGCGTGCAGGGAGGACATGATGGCCGAGCCCCAGGCCTTTTCGACCACCGTGGCGTTGGTGTTCATCGCAATGTCCATGGTGCCGTTGCAGGCTCCGGCCAGGAGGGCGGCTGCCACGAACAGGCTCAGGTTCGGGGCTAGGCCCGGAAGGGCGAGGGCCGCTGCGAAGGCGAAAGCCGCGATCGTCGTCATGGTGCGGCTGCCGACCACCGTCACGGCCCAGCCGATGACGGGCATGAGCGCGACCGCTCCCAGGGAGAAGGCCAGGAGGCCAAGGCTGAGCTGGCCGTCGGACAGGCCGAGCGATTCCTTGAACCGGGGAAGCTGGGCCGCCCAGGTTCCGATGCCGAAGCCGTTTCCGAAGAAGATGGCGCTGGCGGCCAGGCGTGCGGGGAGTAGATCACGTCGCGTCATCCGGCGTTCCTAACCCGAAGATCCGGAAACTGCACCCGCTTCGATAAAGATGGCAGCCCCGCACATCCGAAGGGCTGCGGCCTCACGCGATCACGAGGCGGGTCCGGCCATCGGACATTTCCACCCGGCGGTAGAAGCAGGAGCGGCGCCCGGTATGGCAGCAGCCGCCGTCGCCGGCGACCTGGACCTTCAAGAGCAGGGCGTCCTGGTCGCAGTCGACCCGTATTTCCCTGACCGTCTGGATCTGCCCGCTGGTCGCTCCCTTGTGCCAGAGTTCGCCGCGCGAGCGCGACCAGTACCAGGCTTCGCCGGTCTCGATGGTCTTCGCCAGGGCCTCGGCGTTCATGTGGGCGACCATGAGGATCTCGCCGGTGATGGCATCCATGGTGACGCAGGTGATCAGCCCGTCCGCCCCGAAGCGGGGCGACAGCACCGTTCCCTCCTCAAGCTCGGCCTTGGAGCCGGCAGCGGGGAAGGGGGGGGACCCGGATACGTTCATGGGCAGCCTCAGCCCCGGCCGTTCCGGACGAGCGTGAGGAAACGCACCTGCTCGGCCGGATCTTCCTTGAAGATTCCGGTGAACTGGGTGGTCAGCGTCAGGGCGCCGGCCTTCTGGATGCCGCGCATGGACATGCACATGTGCTCGGCCTCGATCATGACGGCGACGCCGCGCGGCTCCAGGGCGGCGACCATCGCCTTGGCGATCTGGGACGTCATGGTCTCCTGGGTCTGCAGCCGGCGCGCATAGGCGTCCACGAGGCGGGCGAGCTTGGACAGGCCGACGACGCCCTTGGTGGGGTAATAAGCCACATGCGCGACGCCGAAGAACGGCACCATGTGGTGCTCGCAATGGGAGTAGAAGGGAATGTCGCGCACCAGAACGATATCGTCGTAGCCCTCGACCTCGGCGAAGATCTTGTCGAGAATTTCGGAAGGATCCTCGTCGTACCCGGAGTAGAATTCCCGGAACGCCTTGACGACGCGCTTGGGCGTATCCTGCAGGCCCTCGCGGCTCGGGTCGTCACCGGCCCAGCGGAGCAGGATGCGAACAGCCGCTTCGGCTTCTTCCCGGGTCGGGGAGGGAGCCGGCTTGTCGGCAGCGGTCGTCAGACGCGTGGACAGGGACTTAACCACATCACTCACGTGGAGCCTCATTTCTCAACTTTGCACCGAGGAAGCTTGGCCGCCCGGCAGTTTCTAATTTCTTTCCATGCAGCGCTGCGTGGCCAATATCGCAGAACTGTATCACAGGGCTTATATAGGTATATGAGCACATTCCCAACCGTCATGTCATGAGACGATATGCTGAACGACATCTACAGCCGACGCATTCTCGAACTGGCCGCCGATATCCCGCACCTGGGACGGCTGCCCGCGCCCGATGCGTCCGCGACGGCCCGTTCCAAGCTCTGCGGCTCGACCGTGACGGTCGACGTCAAGCTCGAAGGCAATGTTGTGACGGCTTTCGCCCATGACGTAAAGGCCTGCGCCCTCGGCCAGGCCTCGTCGTCGATCATGGGGCGGAATATAATCGGAGCGACCATAGAGGAGCTTCGCGACGTCCGCGATGCGGCAAGTCGTCTGCTGAAAGCCGACGGAGAGGCTCCCTCGGGAAGGTGGGAAGACCTCAAAGTCCTGGAGCCGTTGCGGACCTACAAGGCCCGCCACGCCTCGATTCTGCTCACGTTCGATGCGGTTGTGGACGCGCTCGACCAGATCGAAGCCCGGCGGATTGAGGATGTTCGATAGACCCGCAGGCATCCGGCGCGAAAGTCGGTTCACTGTCGGTGCGGCGCGAAGGCTCCATCAAGGAAACAGGTCAATAATCCTAATCTCGTGAGCGTGCCGTGGGCTTCAGGCGTAAGCCTCGACCTGCGGCCCGCGGCGCGCGATCCTCTCCCGATCGTCGTCCGAGCCGTAGAGGCGATCCAGGATCCGGGCTGTGCTGGCCCAATCGGCCATGGTCCGGATCGTTTCCATCTTCTCGGCGACGAATGGATCGGAGCGCCAAGCCTTCACCTTCGGCCAAAGGACATCGAGGGGCTGATCGAGGACGTTCCCGACCTTGGCCTCATAGATGGGAAACGCGCGCAGCGACCCATCGGGCTCGATATGGAGGATGTCCAGATCGACCGCGCTCACGCCGGGTTGAGGCAGGAAGTACCGCACATCCGTAACGGTAATGTTGGTGGCCCCGCCTGCGCGGGCAGCAAGGCGCCGTCCGACCTCGATGAGATCGACCAGTTCCTGAATGGAAAGAAGTTCGGTGGCCTCGAATTCCGGCTCGGCGGCAAGCCCCGATGGAATGACGGCGCCGAAGCGAATGAAGTCGAGGTTCGGAAACCGCGCGACGACCGAATGGACAAAGCGTTCCAGGTCCGCCTCATGCGCGCCGGAGCGGGTCAGGGTATAGTCGATCCCGAGCGTGAAGCAGTTCCGTCCGGCCGCCTTGCGCTCCTCCTTCACCCTATACAGGACTTCCAGCGCTTTGATGCCGCGTTCGAAGGCCCCGTCGCGCCTGCGGATGGCGTCGTGAATGGCAGCGTCGGCACCGTCGATGCTCACCGCCACGCTCGAGACTGCGTCCGCGAGTGCGACGGCCGTCTTCTGCGGCATCGACCAGCCGCTCGTGAAGACCGTGACGGCGACGCCCGCGTCGTGCATGCGCTTCATGGCTTCGACGGCCCAGCGGATCGACAAGGGTTCCCCGCCGCTGATGGACACCTTTTCCGCTCGCGCGGCAAGAATGACATCGACGACCCGCATGGCGGCATCCCGGTCGAGGGTGCGAGCCGGACGTCGTCCTGACTCCGTATAGCAATGCGTGCATCTGAGCGGGCAGGCATAGGTGATGTCCCAGATGAACTTCCCGATTTTTATTGTCATTCTACGAGCCCAAATCGCCGTAACGTAAATATTATAAAGTGTCCGCCGCGAGGCTTGCGCCTGCAACGGAGCGCAGGTTGAATTATGGCAGTCTCTTGAGCGTTTTGATTGTTGCAGCTGATGGTCGAGACCATATGCAAGGAGCACGTTGGACTTGCAGAAGCTGCCCGATGCACAGAGGCGGGGCGAGGATTGAAGGTGAAGAGCAGCCCACAGAAGGCAACGAGAGGACATCTTCCCCGGCGGATCGCCCATGTGGCCATCCGCGGCTATCAGCTGAGCCTGTCCGGATTGATCGGCCGCCAGTGCCGCCATCTGCCGTCCTGTTCTGAATACACGGACGAGGCGATCCAGCGGCACGGGTTCTGGCCGGGCGGGTGGATGGGGCTTGCCCGCATCTGCCGGTGTGGCCCCTTCGGGACACACGGCCTCGATCTGGTCCCGGAAACGTTGCCCGAGGGCTCCGCCTGGTATAAGCCCTGGGCCTATGGTCGCTGGCGGGGCGTCAACGCTCCCCCGATCGTCTGCGATTCAGTCGAACCTGACGGCGGCTGATCTCGCCTTTTCCATCCGACCGTCGGCCCCCGCTTACCTGCTCCGTTGGCAGGAGTGAGCCAGGAGACATTTTGATGATTACCCTGACATTCCCCGATGGCGCCCAGCGCCAGTACGAATCCGGCATCACCGGCCGCGAGATCGTGGAAGGCATTGCCAAGTCGCTGGCCAAGCGCACCGTTGCCATGGCGCTCGACGGCACGGTCGCCGATCTCGCCGATCCGATCACCCGCGATGCCAAGATCGAGTTTCTGAACCGCGAAGACCCGCGTTCGCTGGAGCTGATCCGGCACGACGCCGCGCACGTGCTCGCGGAGGCGGTGCAGGAGCTTTTTCCCGGTACCCAGGTGACCATCGGTCCCGTGATCGAGAACGGCTTCTATTACGACTTCGCCCGCAACGAGCCCTTCACGCCCGAGGATTTCCCCGCCATCGAGGCCAAGATGCGCGAGATCATCGGGCGGGATAAGCCTTTCACGAAGGAAGTCTGGAGCCGCGACAAGGCCAAGCAGGTGTTCGCCGAGAAGGGCGAGGCCTACAAGGTCGAGCTCGTGGACGCGATCCCGGAAGGCCAGGATCTCAAGATCTACTTCCAGGGCGACTGGTTCGACCTCTGCCGCGGCCCGCATATGAGTTCCACGGGCAAGATCGGCAATGCCTTCAAGCTCATGAAGGTGGCGGGCGCCTATTGGCGCGGCGATAGCAACAACGCCATGCTGACCCGCATCTACGCGACCGCCTGGGCGAGCCAGGAGGACCTCGACAACTACATCCGCCAGCTCGAGGAGGCCGAGAAGCGCGATCATCGCCGCCTAGGCCGCGAGATGGACCTGTTCCACTTCCAGGAAGAGGGGCCGGGCGTCGTCTTCTGGCATCCGAAGGGCTGGACGGTGTTCCAGGAGCTGATCTCCTACATGCGTCGCCGCCTGAAGGGCACCTACCAGGAGGTCAACGCGCCGCAGATCCTCGACAAGGCTCTCTGGGAGACTTCGGGACACTGGGGCTGGTACCGCGAGAACATGTTCGCGACCCAGACCGAGGACGATCGCGTCTTCGCCATCAAGCCGATGAATTGCCCGGGCCACGTGCAGATCTTCAAGCATGGCCTGAAGTCGTACCGCGACCTGCCGCTTCGTCTCGCGGAGTTCGGCAACGTGCACCGCTACGAGCCGTCCGGCGCGCTGCATGGTCTCATGCGCGTGCGCGGCTTCACGCAGGACGACGCGCATATCTTCTGCACGGAAGATCAGCTCGCGGCCGAGTGCCTGAAGATCAACGACCTGATCCTCTCGACCTATGCCGATTTCGGCTTCGACGAGATCGTCGTGAAGCTCTCGACAAGGCCTGAGAAGCGCGTCGGCACCGACGAGATGTGGGATCACGCGGAAGACGTGATGACCCGCGTCCTGAAGCAGATCGAGGACCAGTCCGGCGGACGCATCAAGACCGCGATCAACCCGGGCGAGGGCGCCTTCTACGGACCGAAGTTCGAGTACGTGTTGCGCGACGCCATCGGCCGCGACTGGCAGTGCGGCACCACGCAGGTGGACTTCAACCTGCCGGAGCGGTTCGGCGCGTTCTATGTCGATGCGGACGGCCAGAAGAAGACCCCCGTCATGGTGCACCGCGCGATCTGCGGCTCCATGGAGCGCTTCACCGGCATCCTGATCGAGCACTTCGCCGGGCACTTCCCGCTCTGGCTCGCGCCGGTGCAGGCGGTGGTCGCCACCATCACGTCCGAGGGCGATGAATACGCCATGGAAGTGGTGCGCGCCGCCGAGGCCGCGGGCCTTCGCGTCGAGGCGGATCTCCGCAACGAGAAGATCAACTACAAGGTCCGCGAGCATTCGCTCGTGAAGGTGCCGGTGCTTCTCGTGGTCGGCCGCAAGGAGGCCGCCGAGCGGACGGTCTCGATCCGCCGCCTGGGCAGCCCCAACCAGCAGACCATGACCCTCGACGAGGCCCTGAAGGTTCTCGCCGCAGAGGCCGTCACCCCGGACCGCCGACGCCAAGCCAAGGCCGTGTCGGAGCCGGAAGGCCACGCCACGCTCGACGGACATCACGTGGTCGAGCGCACGGTCGCGTAAGCCTCCGATCGCATGAACAAAGGCGGCGCCTCTCAAAGGAGGCGCCGCCTTTGCGCTTATTCGGCAGCTCCCACGTCATGGCTGTCCCCGGACTTGATCCGGGGATCAGTCCCGGCCATCCCGATACGATGAGGCTCGGCGCTTTTCAAATCGAGATCACCGGGACAAGCCCGGTGATGACGTCGAGGATGTCATCCCCGGCGAGCCGCAGGCGAGGGAAGGGGATCCACTCTCACGCTCAGCGCTATGGATTCCCTTCCCCTCCGCTGACGCTCCGGCCGGGAATGACACCGGCGGTGTCTGTTCTGACGATCAGCTCGTCTGCCGCTGCCGCCCTGTCGTGCGCCCGCCCGGAGCCGTTCCGGCGGTCGTTCCCGCCGTGCCGCTGCCGGGATTGCCCATCGCGGCACCCGCATCGCCGGCCTCGGTCCCCGTCGCGTGCGTGCCCTGCCGCTGGCCGACGCGCAGGTTGTTCTGCACGTGGCTCACGCCCGACACGGATTCCGCCAGATCCTCGGCGCGCCGCTTCTCGTTGCGGTCGCGGACGGTGCCGGTGAGGGTCGCTTCCCGGTTCTGGACCTGGACCTCGATTTCCGACGCGTCGATCATCGCATCGTCGGTCAGGCGTTCGTTGATGTCCTCCCGAATGCGGTCGTCCGAGCGCTGATAGCCTTTCGGACCGCGTCCCTGATGCTCGCCCCGACGCACCTCGCCCCGGCTGGCGGTCGCGTCGTTGCCGAAGCGAGTGTTGCCGGGACCCATGCCGTAATTGCTGTGATCGCGCCTCTCGTTCACGAGGCTCCAGGTGCGCTCGCGGTCCTGCATGCGGCGATCGTCCTCGCTGCTGTCGTCGCCCGGACGCGCGCGCTCCCCGGTGATCGTCGAGGCGCCGAAGCGCTTCGGATGATAGCCCCGTCCGGCGGAGCCGCGGCCCGCATATTCATCGCCGTAGCTCTGGTAACCCTCGCCGCCGAAACCGCCGCGCATGCGCGCGTTGCGGGCACGTTCCTCGCCGGGATAGCCGAAGCTGCCGAAGGCGGCGCGCACGTCGTCCTCCTCGCGGAAGCGGAAGGGCTCGCGGCCGGGAACGCGGGAACGCTCGTCCCGTCCGCGCCGGTCGTCGTGATAATCGTGCGGGCGATGACGCCAGTCGTCATCGTCGTTCCTCAGCCGGCGGTCCAGCTCACGGCGCTCCTCGCCGGTCAGGCGGGCGCGTCCGCCGCCTCTGGTCTGGTCGGCTCGGGCGGCTGACGGGGTGCCTGTCCGGTCGGGTTCGGACGGCGTGGAGATGCGGTTCAGCGCCCGGGAGGCGTCGCCCTCGCGGTCCGTCGCGAGATCGCCGAGCGCCACGATCCCGACCAGATGCTTGTCGTGATCGACCACCGGCAGGCGGCGGATCTGATGGTCGCTCATCAGCTCTACGATGTGGCCCACATCGTCGTCGTCGAAGCACCACCAGACATTGTCCGACATGATGTCACGCACGCGGGTCGTATCGGGAGGGAGACCGGCGGCCGTCGCCCGGACGGTGATGTCCCGGTCGGTCACCATGCCCCGCAGGCGGCGTCCGTCGCAGACGGGCAGCACGCCGACATTCATCTCGTCCATGAGACGCGCGGCTTCCTGGATGGTCCTGTCCGGACTCACCACACGGACGTTGCGGGTCATGATCTCTGCGATTTTCATGAGCTTCCTCTCCAGCAAGGTCACGCCTTGGGAGTTCAGGCTCATGGGCGGCGCGACCGGTCATAGGCTTCCGGTCAATGCCGCCGGGCGGGAAAGGTTCAGAGGCTTCTAGAGCATCGGACGTGAATTCGAACGCGCGTCCGATGCTCTCAGCTTTTGCTTTTCCGCATCTTTCCCCGCAAAACCGGTTCCCACTTTTGCGTCCGATGCTTAAGGCGTGGCGATGATCTCGATGTCCCGGTCGAGGCCGCTCTCGACCTTGAACTCGCGGGTATAGACCTTGCCTTCGTGGCGCGCGATCAGGACGTATTCGCCTTCGGCCAAAGTGACGGAAGGGAAGGCGCCGATGGCCTCGCGGATCACGTCGCCGCCCGGCGTGAGCACGCTGAAGGCCGTGCCGGCGAAAGCCTCGCCGCCTGCGGATCCGACCAGCTTCAGCGTCACGGTGGCGGCCCGATGGTTGAGCGTCGCTTCCGTGACACGCCCGGATTCAACCTTCAGGTCGCTGCGCATGATGGCGTTGGCGTCGCCGTAGGTGGACACCACGTGGTAGGTACCCTCGGGCAGGCGGATCATGTCGTTGGCCTTGGCATCGGCGATCACGAGCCGGCCTTCGGAATTCTGCGCCTCCGGCACGTAGACGGAGAATGTGAGACGGTTCGCCGGAATGGGACTCCCGCTCACGGCGCCCTTGAGCTGGAGCGCTCCGGCATTGATGGCCAGCCGCTCGTTGAGATTGCCCCGCTGCACGCTGATGCGTTTCGACGCGCTCGCAAAGCCATAAGCCACGTGGACGATGTAGTTGCCGGGTGACAGGGTGAAGCTCGGCGCGGGACTTGTGGAGCGAGCCACGATATTGGGCTGCGACGCGTCCCCGCGATCCTCGAAGATCCTCCACACCAGCCCCGAGCGGATCGGCTCGTTGCTTCCCGCGAAGGTCGCACCGGCATTGAGCACCACCTGCCCGACGGAGAGAGCGGGGAGGTTCTGCGACATGGAGGGCACGGCGGGTGACTGCGCCAGCGCGGGGCTGGCGACGATCAGGCCGAAAAGACCGAGAACGGTAAAGGGCTGCTTTGCAAATAAGGACATCGATTGAAATTGGTTCTCATGGGGGCGGCGCGGCGATCGCCGTCTGAATCCGCTTCTCCTCGCTTTTGACGAGATCGGAGGCGGCCGCAACCAAATTCTCCAGCGACATCGGCCGGAAATAGAACTCGACCCGGTGGCGTCCGGGGCCGATCTCGACGCCGCGGAACAGGAGGTTGGCGTGCAGGATCGGCCGGCGCTCGCCGTCGACCCAGGCCTCCCAGCCCGGATAATTGATGTCGTGCAGCACCAATATGCCGTTGTCGCTGCTCTCGACATCGAGGGCGACCGAGTTCCGCTTGTAGCTGACGATGCGCGCCTGTCCCTTGGCCTCGTCGGACGTGGCGCCGGCCGCCGTGTAGGACCCCTTGAGCAGCGGCATGCTGTCATCGTCGATCAGGGCCTCGGTCTCGCGATTGAACTCCGGCAACTCGTCCTCGCCGAGGACGGCTTCGGAATCCACGGGCGTGACGTGATGGGCCACATAGGCGCGCGGAACGGAGCTGTTCAGGCGGTAGATCCACATCCGCCCCGTCCCGTAGACGATCTCGGCATCGGTCAGGCGCGGGAAGTGACGCGGCAGCTTCTCCACGGGGCGGTCGAGCACGACGTAATCGAGCCCGAGCAGGCTGGCGAGTTCGCAATTGTAGCCCCTGAAGCTCGTGGGGAAACTGCGCAGATTGGGGTCTTCCGCATTCTCGCCGGGGCCGATGGCGCGCTCATAATCGGCCAGACGCAAGGGGTTGTAGCCGATGGTGTCCTCGATCCCGAGGACCATGGACGCATTCTGCCAGGCCCCCTTCAGGCCGAGGATCTCGACGCGGGGATACTCGCCCTTCGCATGGCGCTCGGCGAGTTCGCGCTTGAGGATCTGAAGGCCCTGCAGCTGCTCCGGCGGCAGCTTGGTGAAGATCGTGTAGCGCTCGGCGGGCTCCGCATTCAGGGCCGAAGCCGCGTGACGGCTTATCAGCTCCGCGCCCGTCAGGGTCACCAGCACGAGGGCGATGGCTTCGCGCCAACGGGATACATCGTTCATCCGGGTGATGACCACGATGGCGAGGGTCGCCACGGCAAGGCTCCCGCCGATCTCGGTCAGGGCCGGGAAGACGAAACCGCCCTTCACGGCGAAAACCAGGGCGCTGGCCACGGCCGCAGCCACGAGGCCGAGGGCCAGGAGCGGCAGGGCCACCCGGAGCCGGCCGAGGGCTGCCCGGTTCCATTGCGGCAGCCCTTCCGTTGCGTAGCGATGGACGAGATAGCCCGCCGCGAAGGCCAGGGCGATGTTGATCAGGAAGGTCGCGTCGGCCGGCCTGCGGTAAAGGTCCACGCCCGGCATGTGATCGAAGATCATCACGAAGCCGGGCGTGTAGCGCCCGAGCGAGTAGAGTGTCGCGGCAATCCCCATCACGAGGAAGAAGCGGAACTCGCGGGCGAACAGGCGCCCGCCCGCCACGCCGTGCCAGAGCAGGAGGAGGGCCGGGATCGTGCCGATGAACAGGTAATTGGTCGCCCGGTCGGTCCAGGTGCCCTCGGACAGGCTATGCCAATCCGGCCCCCAGTAATCGTAGGTCCAGCGCAGGGAGCCGAAGACGTTGCCGAACAGGATCGTCGCGAGGCTCTCCGGGGGCAGGGACCCCATGGCCGCCACGCCGAACCCGAACGAGGGGCGGGTCGACGTCGCGAGGAACTGCATCGTCAGCACGATCGGGACGGCGAGAAGCGCGCCGCCGATCAGCCCCATGAAGACCAGGAGCCCGAGGCGCGATTTGAGATAGGCGAGAGGCTGGGAGGCCGCCCAGATCCGCTGCGTAGCCAGCACGATGAGCGTCAGGCCGCAGAGGAACGCGACCTGGTCGCGCCCGATGACCATCATGGCGGCGCTGGCGGCGAAGAGCAGGCCATAGACGTAGGAGCGGCGGTCCATGGCCTCTTCGAGCAGCCAGAAGGCGAGCGGGAAGAAGCCGTAGCTGAAGATCATGCCGGTATGCTGGAGCCGGGCCGTGGCGGAGCCGCCGAGCATGAAGACCAGGGCCGCCACGACGGCACCGGCCGGATGCCATCCGCGCCTGCGGAACAAGGGCACGAAAGCCAGCGCTCCAGGAAGGAAATGGGCGAAGACGACCACGTCGAAGAGCTCCATGGACGGCTCGGGGACGAGCCAGCCGAACAGGAGCATGGTGGGGGTGAAGAGCAGCGATTGTGGATCCGCCGCCGAGGGATGCCCGCCGAAATGGTAGGGGTTCCACAGGGGAAGTTCGCCATTGGCCAGCGCGCTGCCCAGGTAGCGCAGGGTGGGATAGAACTGGTTCTTGGAGTCCCAGGGGACGACCGTTCCGGTCAGGGGCCAGATGGAGACCGCCAGGGCCCAGGCCGCAACGATCAGTGCAAAAGCCGTCAGCGTCTGGCGCTGCGACCAGATTGGCAGGGACGCTGGACTATCCTGTCCGGAAATCGATGTCTGCATTGCTCTCAACGCGGCGTCCCGCCCACCCATCTCGTGCCATGGGGCCCATCGACCGGCTTGCCTGCGCACGCCCCTGGGTCCGCCATGGTTTGAAACCTGCTTGGCGTCTGACCGCACTCCCCCTATACATCCGCTGCTGCTTCTTTTGTTCAGCGATGTGTCTTCGGGATGCCCGCGCTCCCTCAAGCGCAGCAAGACGGCGAGACGATGGCAAGCTCGGGCTCTCCTGGCCTGCCGCCTTGAGGCATCCATCTTTATTGTTCCACATTATTCGACCCGGATGAAGATCCCATGAATGATAGAATCTCACGCCTTCTGCAGCGCCGCTCCGTCCCTCCGCGCTGGCTCGGCGAGCCGGGGCCGTCCGAGCAGGACATCGAGACGCTTCTTAAGGTCGCATCCCGGGTGCCGGACCACGGCAAGCTCGTTCCCTGGCGCTTCATCCTGATCCAGGGTGAGGGGCGGGGCCGCCTCGGCGAGGTCCTCGCGGCCACCTTCCAGGCGGACAATCCGGGCGCCAGCGCCGAGCAGGTCGCGGCCGAGCGGGGGCGCTTTTCCAACGCACCTCTCGTGGTGGCGGTGGTGTCCCGCGTGGTGCCGCATGTGAAGATCCCGGATTGGGAGCAGCTTCTCTCCGCCGGGGCGGTCTGCATGAACCTGCTCACCGGAGCGAACGCTCTCGGCTATGGCGCGTCCTGGCTCACGGGCTGGGCCGCGTTCGACCGGCGCGTGCTCGATGCCCTGGGACTCGAGCCCCATGAGAGGATCGCCGGCTTCGTCCATATCGGCACGGCCAAGGAAACGCCGACCGACCGCGATCGCCCCAACCTCGCGGACATCGTGACGCGGTTCTGACCCATTCGCCGGTAGCTGAACGATTATGTTTTACGAAACCTCGACCAATGCCCATGGCCTGCCGCACGATCCGTTTAAGGCCATCGTCACGCCCCGGCCCATCGGCTGGATCACCGCGATGAGCGCGAAAGGGGAGGTGAACCTTTCGCCCTATTCGTTCTTCAATGCCGTGTCCGAGCGCCCGCCCATGGTGGCGTTCTCGTCCGCAGGCAAAAAGGATGCGCTCACCTTCATCGAGGAGACCGGGGAGTTCGTCTGCAATCTGGCGACCTTCGACCTGCGCGAGCAGATGAACGCCACGTCGGCCGTTCTGCCGCGCGGCGAGAATGAGATGGACCATGCGGGCCTGAACTCCGCTCCCTCCCGGCTCGTGAGGCCGCCACGGGTGGCCGAGGCCCTCGCGGCGCTCGAATGCAAGTGGCTGCAGACCGTGCCGCTCACTCCCCTGAGTGGAGGCGATCCGTCCTATTACCTCGTGATCGGGCAGGTCGTGGGCATCCATATCGACGACCGCTACATCGTGAACGGCCTCGTCGACACGGCCGCCATGCGCCCCATCGCCCGCTCCGGCTACCGGGACTATTTCGTGGCGACACCGGAGACCAAGTTCTCGATCACGCGTCCCGGTGGGTGAGTTCGTCGCACGGCGAACGGGTCTTTAAATCAAGCCTAGTCCCAGAAGCAAAAACGCGGCTCGAAAGCCGCGTTTTTCATGTCTGCCTGGTGCCTTGATCGTCTCAGTCGAACCGACCGCTCGCATGGGCCAGCATGGTGTAGACCTTGCCGGTTTCCGACGTGAGATAAGTCTTCGTCAGCATGGAGTCGCGGTCGTCGCGGGAGACTTCCGACAGCAGGCGCTCGAATTCTTCCACGTACCGGTCCACCGTCTGCCGGAACTCGTCGTCGCGGCGGTACTTGCGGCGGATCTCGTCGAAGGTCTGCTGGCCCTGCAGGGTGTAGAGGCGGCGGGTGAACACGTTGCTCTCGCCGCGACGGTAGCGATCCCAAAGCTCCACGGCCGCTTCGTGATCGATCATCCGGGCGATGTCGACCGAGATCGAATCCAGGGATTCGAGGCTGTTGGTGCGGGCGCGGTCGTTCCGTGCCGGCGCACGGGCAGGCTCCACGGCCTCGTCGCGCGAGGCGCGGTTCAGGAGATCCGACAGCCAGCCGCCGCGATTGCCGGCGTCGCGGGCATGGGCCTCCTCCCGGCGCGGAGCCGGGCGTTCGGCCGGGGCTTGAGCCGGGCGGGCCGGAGCCGGAGCCGGAGCTGGGACCGGAGCGGGAGCAGGCGCAGGAGCAGGTTTGGGCTCAGCCTGACGGGCGACCGTCGGGGCAGGGGTGGGCGCGGGATTCTGCGCGATCCGCTGCTCGACCGCGGCCGCGACGGCCGCCATGGTGGCGGCGACGGGCGTCTCGTTGACGGCGGCCTTGCGGGGCTGGGCGGCCGGAGCGGCATCGACCAGACGGTTGGAGCGCGACACCAGGGCGGACAGCTCGTTGAGCGCCTTGATCTGGTCGGCGACGACGCGGCGCATGTTGGCGCTCGCCTCCTGGGTCTCCTGCGGCAGCTCCACGACGCCGCGGCGCAGCTCGGCGCGGGTCGCCTCCAGCTCGCGCTGGATCTGGCCCGTCATGCCGCGCAGCTCGCCCATCGTGTCGCGGAACTTCGCGGTAGCGCTGCCGAGGGCCTGGGCCATCTCGGCGGCGGCCTGCTCGTAGCTGGCGCGCAGGGCGGCGGCCGTCCGGGCGCTCTCCTCGCCCGTGCTGGTCCGGATGCGCTCGAACTGCTCGCCGATGGCGTTGGTCGCGGTGTCGGCGGTCGCGGCGAGGACGGTGCCGAGCTGGCGCGCCTTCGCGTCCGCGTTCTCGAGCGAACCTTCGAGCAAGGTCGTGAAGGAGCGCGTGGCGGATTCCAGATCCTGCGCCCGCTGGTTGATCCGGCCGAGGAGATCGTCCAGGGCCTGCTGGCGGCCGGACAGGGCTTCGCTCATGCGGGCCTCGATGCGCTCCAGAGCGCTCGTGGCCTCGGTGAGGGTGCGCATCTGCTCCTGGGTCGTGTCGGTCAGCGTGCGGCCGCGCTCCTCGAGGCTCTGGGCCAGTTCCAGCGCCTGCTGGATGGCACCGGAGGACACGCTGCGCAGAGCATCGACCTGATCGGCCACCTGATCGGACGCGCGGCCCGTCTGAGTGGCGATCTCCGAAAGGAGCGACTCGATGTGCTGGACGCGTCCGGCCAGCCCGTCCTCGACGGCGCCGAGATTGCTGCTGGCCGAGGCCGCGACCTGCTGGAGCAGTCGGTTGGCGTCCTGGAGGCTGCCGAGAACGTCGGTGAGTTCGCCGCGCAGGCGGTCGCTCGTGCCGGTGAGGGTTTCGACGGTCTGCTTCGTGCCCACGTCGAGGGCGCTGCGCATGGCCTCCGTCGATTGCATGTAGGAGGCGGTCAGCTCCATCGTGCGCTCCTGCAGAGAGGAGAGCAGGGTGCTGCTGCGGTCCTGCAGGCTGTCGATGACGGCCGTGCTGCGCTCTTCGAGGCTGCGCAGGGTCGTCTCGCTGATGGCGGCGACTTCGCGGCCGATCACCTCGCCACGGCTGCCCAGGTTTTCGACGAGGGTCGCGCCTTCCGTGTCGAAGATCGAGCGGATTTCGCCGATGCGGCTGGCGAGCGAGCCGAGAACCGCCTGTCCACGCTCGTCGATGGTCTCGGCAACGCCGCTGAGCCGGTTGACGACCCGGTCTTCGAGCATCGTGACGCTCTGGTCGAGCGCGGCGGCGATTTCCTCGGCGCGGCTTCCAAGGGTCTGGTTGATCTCGAAGGCGCGAGTTCCGAGCGTTTCCGTGATCTCGTCCGCGCGGCTGCCGAGAACCTCGTTGATCGTCGCGATCCGGCTGTCCAGGGATTCACCGATCTGCTCGGCCCTGGAGGACAGGGTGTCGGCGATCGCGCTGGTTTTTGCGGTGATCGCCTGGCTGATCTCGTCGACGCGTGCCTGGAGCGAGGCTGCTACGTCGCGTCCGCCTTCGGCCATCACGCGTGCCATCTCGCCGGTGCGCACGACCAGGGCCTCGTTGAGGGCCGTGGCGCGGGCGCCGAGAACGGTGTCGACCCGCTCAACGATGGTGTCGAAGTTGACGGTGATCTCCGAGCTGCGCCGCGAGGCGTGCTCTTCGAGGGCGGCGAGCTGGGTCTCGATGGCGGTGGTCGCTTCGCGGGCGCGCTCGGCGAAGGTTTCGGCCACGGCGCGGCCCTGCACGGTGATAAGACGGTCCATCTCCTCGAAGCGGCCGCTGATCGTCTCGGTCAGGCTGCCCACGTCGCGGGACATGCGCTCGGCCATCTCGCCGCCGCGGGCCATGACGCCCTCGAGGGCCGTGAGACGCGAGCCGAGGGCCTCTTCCATTTCCCGGGTGCGGGTGTCGACCGTGGTGGACAGGGTTTCCGCCGTGCGGCTGAGCACCTCGTTGACGCGCGACCCTTGCGACGCGATCGCGAGAACGATGTCCTTGGCGGTGGTGGCGAGACGGGTCTGCGCCTCGTCCGTGTGGAGGGCGAGCGTCTCGGAGAAGTCCTTGCCGCGCGCTTCGAACGCGGTGCGGAACTCCTCGACCTGGTTGCCCATGAGCAGCGAAACGCGCTCGCCGGCCTCGGTGAGGCTGGTCTCGAGAGCCTGGCCCTGGACGGTGACGGATTCGCTGACGCGCTGGCTCGCGGTCTCGAGGCGGTTCGCCAGATCCTCGACGCGGTTGCCGATGGATTCGTCGGCAAGGCGCACGGCGCTTTCGAGCTGCTCGCGCACTTCGCCGCCGCGCTCGCTGATCTCGCGGGTGACGTCGGCCGCGGTCGTCGCAAGGCGCTCGCGGAATTCGTTGCCGCGCAGCACGATCTCGTCGACGACGCCGGTACCGGTCGTGGCGAGCTGCTCGCGCAGGCTGGTGCCGCGGGTCGCCAGTTCCTCGATGAGGGAGCCCGCCGTCAGGGCGAATTCCTCGCGCAGCGTGCTGCTGCTGGCGGTGAGCTCCTGAACGAGCGTGGCGCCCGTGGTGGAGAGCTGCTCGCGCACCTGGGTGCCGCGGGTCGCGATCTCCTCGCCCACGAGAGCGCCTGCCGCCGCGATCTGGTCGCGCATTTCCGTGGTGCGGGCCGAGATGTCGTCCGCGATGACGCCGCCGGTGGCCGCCAGCTTCTCGGTGATCTCGGCTCCACGCTGGGCGAAGCTGTCCTCGAGCGTGCGGGCGGTCTGCTCGAAGGCTTCGCGTACGTCGTTGCCCTGCTGGGCGAGGGCGTCGATCACGCCGCGGCCGGTTTCGGCGAGGGTGCGGGTGACCTGGCTCGCGCCGTCCTGGAGATGGCGGGTCAGGAGGTCGCCCGTGCGCTCGAAGGCGCCCGTGATGTCCTGCGCCTTGCTCTCGAGCGCGCTCGTAATGGTGGTGCCCACCTCCGAGATGCCGTTCTTGATCTCTTCGCTGGAGCCCGAGAGGCGATCCACCAGCTCGACGCCGCGGCTCGCCATTTCCTCGACGACGCGCTCGCCGGCGCGGCCGAGGGCCAGCGTGATGTGGTCGCCCTGCTGTTCGAGCGAGGCGGTGACCTTGTCGCCTGCGCCGCTGACGGCGGAAACGACGCGCTCGCTGGCGCCGTCGAGATCCTGGATCAGGCTCTGGTGCACGCCGGTGATGGAGCCGCGCACGCGCTCCGCGTTGGACACGATCGCCTCACGCTGCGCCACGAGTTCGTCGATGAGCGAACGGATGCGGATTTCGTTGTCGGAATAGGCGCGCTCCAGCGTCGAGATCTCGCTGCGCACGAGGGTTTCGAGTTCTCCCGCACGGGCAAGGGCCCGCTCGACGCCGTCGCCGACCGCTGCCACTTCACGGCGCACGGCCTGCGAAACGGACAGGACCGCATCGGTGGAGAAGTTCTCCGGCTGAGCCAGCCGCACGGCGACTTCGCCGACGGCACGGGCGACGAGCTTCATCTCCTGCGAGCGGATCGTGAGCATCGCGGCGATGAAGAACAGGAAGACGGGCGCTACGAGGCCGACGGCGCCGAGGGCCAGCTGCGAGGGCGAGAAGGTGGCGAGCAGTTGCTCGGGGGTGGTGATGCCCTGCGTGTAGACCAGGGCTCCGACGCCACCGAGCCAAAGCAGGGACACGAGGGCGGCCATCCAATAGGCGCGGCGGGAGGGGCGAAGCTGCAGGGCCTGCAGCATCACGCCCACGTTCTGGCGGTCGTCGTTGGCGACGGCGTTCCGGTCGGGGGCGACGAAACCGGAGCGGGCCATGTCGTCGAGCCTGGGGTCATGGTCGTCTGCCTGGGCGGACAGGGAGTCGGAGCCGAGACCGAAAGGACCCTTCGTGAAGTCGTGATCGTCGATATCGGGCAGCTTGGGCTCGTCGTAAGGCTTGTTGCCTGAGCGCTCCGGCGTATGGATCACGAATGTCTCTTCGAGGTTGAGTGCCTGCTCGACAGCCGACAGGGCTGCCTCAGCCGGGTCCTTCATCTTCTTGTTCTCGGTCGCCATGATCCGCCCTCGTGACGCAACTGATGATGGTTGAGGCCGCTTCATTCCCTGAAAAACGAGGTGAATGCGTGGCCGCAACCGGCGCGGAACCCCCATCACGGGATTCCGCACGGTAATCTGTCATTTACCAAGCAAGTCTAGCGGCCGATCTGCAACAAGGAAACCCGATGTCCCCTGTCATTTATGAACGTCGTTAACGGCTTAGTAACCTGCTCTACCAGGGAAAATTACGGCGAAAAGACGGCAGGTTCTGCGCTCGTCTCTCGTCTTCCGGTGCAGTCTGTCATAAGTATGCGCCGACAAGCAGAGGTCCGCAATGATCAAGATCACGTTCATCGATGCCGAAGGCACAGCCCGCACCGTCGAGGCGGAGGAGGGCTCAACCGTCATGGAAACCGCCATCCGCAACGGCGTCCCGGGCATCGAAGCGGAGTGCGGAGGAGCCTGCTCCTGCGCGACCTGTCATGTCTATGTCGCCGAAGAATGGGAAGCCGCGACCGGCCAGCCTCAACCGATGGAAGAGGACATGCTCGACTTCGCCTACGACGTGCGCCCGAATTCACGGCTCTCGTGCCAGATCCGCGTCCGGCCCGAACTCGACGGCCTCGTCGTTCACACCCCCACCCGCCAAGGCTGAATCCGGAGGAAGCCCATGTTCAAGACGATCCTGGTTCCCGTCGATCTCGGAGAGATCGATCAGGCGCAGCCCGCCATCGACAAGGCTGTCGAGCTCGCCAAAATGTCGGGCGGATCCTTACGCCTGATCTATGTGCGCGCCATCGTGCCCGTCACCTACATGGAGTTCATGCCGCCGACCTTCGACGACGAGCAGCAGGGCGAGTCGGAGAAGAGGCTGGCCGGCCTGGCCGCCAAGGTGGCCCTTCCGTCCGAGCGCGTCTCCGCCGTCGTCCGGCTCGGTTCGGTCTACAACGAGGTCCTGGACGAAGCCGAGCAGACCGGCGCCGATCTTGTCGTCATCGGCTCTCACCGGCCGACAATGGCGACTTATCTCCTCGGCTCCAACGCCGCCACCATCGTGCGCCACGCCAAGTGCTCGGTGCTGGTGGTGCGGGCCTGACGGCAGCTCTCACGCCGCCATGGCCGGGCTTGTCCCGGCCATCCCAATGCGGTGAAACTCCACGCCTTTCCAGTCGAGATCACCGGCACATGGCCGGTGATGATATGGGGAACAGACCTTCTCCTTCTTAAGGAGCCTTCGGCAGAAGCTCCGCCGGAAGTTCCCCGGCCCGGAAGGGGCGAGGCTTGTTGAGGCGGATCATCGGCTCGATCTGCCAAACGCCCACGACGGCGAAGAGCGCTCCCAGGAGGGCGACGCCGGTTGCGCCCATCCGGAGGGCCTGCCAGATCAGGTAGGCCATGGCCAACAGCGATGCGACGGCCAGCGCCGAAGTGGGCAGCCAGAGACCCATGGGCTTTCCGGCCACGAAGCGAGCTTTCGGATTGGCCCGTGCGACGGCGTCGCACAGAGCGGACACGAAGGCGCGGTATTCCCCGGTCAGTTCCTGAGCCTCGACCAGGCTCTTCCAGTTGAGCGAATTGAACGTGAAGGACTTGCCGTCCTGCATGGTCACTTTCGTTCGAAAGGATTTCTGCGCCAGCCGGCCGGGCTCGAAGGTCATGCGGACCGTACTGACGGCGCCGAGCTGAACCTCATGCACCTTGCGGCCGGAATCCACCGTGAGCCGGTCGCCCTTGAGGATGAAGGAAATCGGTCCGCCGAAGGGCTTGGGGCTATGGGTGTAGGTCTGGGTCATGCGGCTTCTTAGCGGCACCTCACCCGTTCGGCAAACCGGGTCCCGCGGTATCGAATGAAACCTACCGGACCAGCTCGCGCATGGCGTGGTCGATGCCTTCGAGGTTGAGCGGGAACATCCGCTCGCCGAAGACCTGCCGGATCAGGCCGATGGACTGCGTATAGCCCCAATGCGGCTGCGGCACCGGGTTCAGCCACACGGCTTTCGGGAAATGATCGAGGATGCGCCCGAGCCAGGCCTGCCCCGGCTCCTCGTTCCAGTGCTCCACCGACCCGCCGGGATGGGTGACCTCATAAGGGCTCATGGAGGCATCGCCCACGAAGACGATCCGGTAGTCGGACGGATAGGTGCGGATGACGTCGAGGGTGGGGATCACCTCGTCGAAGCGACGGCGATTCTCCTTCCACAGGTTCTCGTAGACGCAGTTGTGGAAGTAGAAGTGCTCGAAATGCTTGAACTCGAGCCGCGCCGCCGAGAACAGCTCCTCGGCGATCGCGATGTGCCAATCCATGGAGCCGCCTACGTCGAGGAAGAGCAGCACCTTCACGGCATTGCGGCGTTCGGGCCGCAGGCGCACGTCCAGATAGCCTTTGTGGGCGGTCTCGTGGATCGTCTCGTCGAGGTCGAGCTCTTCCGCCGAGCCGGTGCGGGCGAAACGGCGCAGGCGACGCAGCGCGATGCGCATGTTGCGAACGCCGAGTTCGACGCTGTCGTCGAAATCCTTGAACTCGCGCTTGTCCCACACCTTCACGGCGCGGAAATTGCGGTTCCTGTCCTGACCGATGCGGATGCCTTCCGGGTTGTAGCCATAGGCGCCGTAGGGCGAGGTTCCGGCGGTGCCGATCCATTTGTTGCCGCCCTGGTGGCGGCCCTTCTGCGCCTTGAGGCGCTCCTTCAAATTCTCCCAGAGCTTCTCCCAGCCCATGGCTTCGATCTGCTTCTTCTCCTCGTCCGTGAGATAGCGTTCCGCGAGCCTGCGCAGCCATTCCTCCGGGATCCCGGTCGCGTCGACCGCATGTCCCATGCTGGCGATGCCCCTGAACACATGGGCGAAGACCTGGTCGAAGCGGTCGAAATGCCGCTCGTCCTTCACCAGGCAGGTGCGGGAGAGGTAATAGAATTCCTCGACGCTCTTGTCGGCGAGATCCCGGTCGAGCGCCTCCAGCAGGGACAGGTATTCGCGGAAGGAGACAGGCACCTTGGCCGCGCGCAGCTCTGTGAAGAAGGTCAGGAACATCGCGCCAGTGTCCGGCAAACCCCGGGAAGGTCAAGGGTAGGGAGCGAAGTTCAGGTCTCGACTTCGGTCGTCTGCTCGGTCACGGCGGATGGAGCCGCCTTGCCGACCCGCCGGCGCGCCTGGAACACGACCCGGTCCGGATCGCGCTTCGGGTTCTTCCTCCGGAGGATTTCCCGGAACTCGTCCCGCCTTTCGTGGATCGACGCGATCACGAGGCCCATGGGGACCCCGATATCGCTCAGGACCGCTTCCGTGAGCTGAAGGGACGCCTCGATGGTCTCGGGCACCGCATCGTCCACGCCGAGCTCATAGAGCTGCGTCGCATGGCGCGCATCCCGGGCCCGGGCCACGATGGTGATGTCCGTGCATTCCTGCCGGGCGGCGGACACGACGCCCTCGATGGAGCTCAGGGTGTCCAGGGTGATGACGAGGGCCAGCGCCCGGTCGATGCCGCAGGCCCGCAGGAACTCGGGATAGGTTCCGTCGCCGTAAAAGACCGGCTTGCCGGCCTTTCGCTCGGATGCGACTCGGGCCGGGTCCAGGTCGATGGCGAGATAGGGCACCTTGTGCCGTTCGAGCATCTCGGCGACGAGCTGGCCGACCCGCCCGTAGCCGGCGATGATGACGCGACCGACCTCGTCCGTCGGTGGCGCGACGGCTGCGAGCGGATCGAGCGGCTGGCGAACCTCGAGCTTGCGACCCAGCCGCTGTCCGAGGCGGGCCAGGAGTGGGATCGCCACCATGGTGAGGGTCGTCACGAGAAGGAGGTGCTGGCCGATCCCGGCGGGGACGAGGCCGGCCATCATCGCGGCGCCCAGGATGACGAGACCGAACTCGCCGCCGGGACCCAGGAGCAGCGCGGTCTCGGCCGCCTCGGCCGTGTTGAGGCCGTAAGGGCGCCCGATCGCCACGATGGAAATGCCCTTGATGGCGATCACCGTGGCCGCGAGAGAGAGGATCAGCAGCGGCGCTTCGAGGAAGCGGAACAGGTCGAGGCTCATGCCGACCGAGACGAAGAACACGCCGAGGAGCAGCCCCTTGAAGGGCTGGATGGTGACGTCGATGGCGCGCCGGTATTCCGTCTCCGAGAGGAGGATGCCGGCGATGAACGCGCCCAAGGCCATCGACAGTCCGCTCACGGCAGCGATCAGGCTGGTCACCAGCACGACGAGCAGGCAGGCGGCCATGAAAAGCTCAGGGCTTTTCGTCGCCGAGACGAGCTGGAAGAAGGGTCGCAGGATGAGGCGGCCGAGGCCGATGATCAGGACCAGCGCGACGACCGCCTGCAGGACCAGGATGGCGAAGGACGACGGGGTGACCTCGGGTCTGCTCGTATCGAGCACGGCGATGGCGAACAGAATCGGCGCGACCAGGAGATCCTGGAATAGGAGGGCCGAGAAGCTGGCCCGCCCGGGCGCCGTGTTGAGGCGCTTCCGCTCGGCCAGGACCGGGATCACGATAGCCGTGGAGGACAAGGCGAGGGCCAGCCCGACGATGGTGGCCGCCGTGATCGTCTCGACGGTTCTGAACGCATAGAACACCAGCCCCAGGATCGCGGCGCCTAACAGGACCTGCAGGGAGCCGAAGCCGAAGACGAGGCGCCGCAGGGTGCGAAGGCGCTGCCAGGACAGTTCGATGCCGATGGTGAACAGGAGGAACACCACCCCGAATTCGGCCAGGCGCGAGGTCCCTTCCGGATTGGTGAAGGTGATCCAATTGATCCAGGGATAGCTCGGCATGAGCCGCCCGAGCCCATAGGGCCCTAGCAACGCGCCCGCCGCCAGAAACCCCAGAACCGGGCTGATTCGGAGCCGGTGGAACAGGGGGACGACGATGCCTGCCGTTGCCAGAAAAAGAATTGGTTCCTGATAGGACTGCAAGTCGATCGCAGCGGCCATTGCTTCCTTCCGGTTCGACCCATTTTCGTTCTACCGGTCGGACATGCGCAAGGGTTTATTGCAGCGCAAAGCGGAATGGCGGGCGCGACATGGGCGCATGGGGAAACGGCAGGTGCCCCTCTGGCGGGACATCCTTCCACGCCATCACCGGCCTCGTGCCGGTGATCCCGATGAATGGAGGCGCAGCGCTTCACAGCATCGAGATGGCCGGGACAAGCCCGGCCATGACGTGGTGAGCGTCATCCCGGGGCTGCGTAGCACAACCCGGGTCGCGGGACGAGAATGGAACCACGTGATCCCGGATCGCCTGCGGCGTCCGGGATGACGAGTCGGTTCAACCCAACGTGGACAGCGCCTGCGCCAGATCCGCCACGAGGTCGTCCGGGTGCTCGATGCCGATGGACACGCGGATCGTGGCGTCGGAGACGCCGAGGCGGTCGCGGGTTGCCTTCGGCACGCCGGAATGGGTCGTGGAGGCCGGGTGAGAGATCAGCGATTCCGTGCCGCCCAGGCTCACCGCCAGCTTGAAGACCTGGAGCGCGTTGAGCACCCGAAAGGCCTCGGCCTCGCCGCCCTTGACGTCGAAGGAGAAGGTGGAGCCGGGAGCGTCGGACTGAGCCTCGTAGACCTCCTTGGCCCGCGAGCCTTCCGGCAGATAGGCGAGGTGGTGCACCTTCACCACGCTCGGGTGCTCATGCAGGAACTGGGCGACGATCTCCGCATTGCGGTTCGCCGCGTTCATGCGCAGGGCAAGGGTTTCGAGCGAGCGGCCGATCATCCAGCAGGAATGGGGATCGAGCTGGGTGCCGATGGCCGAGCGCAGCAGGCGCACCGTCTTCATCAGCTCCTTCGATCCCAGGGCCGCGCCGGCGATCAGGTCCGAGTGGCCGCCCACATATTTCGTAAGCGAATAGACCGAGACGTCGGCGCCGTCCTTGAGGGGCTTCTGGAAGAGCGGGCCGAGCAGGGTGTTGTCGCAGACGATCACGGGACGGTGGCCTTGGGCCTGGCCGATCTCGTCGGCGATCCTCTTGATCAGGGCGATGTCGACCAGGGTGTTGAGCGGATTCGAGGGCGTTTCGATCATGATGACCGAGACGCGGCCCTTTCCTTGGGCTTCCTTAGCCGCAGCCCGGATGCCGGCCTCGTCAACGCCGTCGCCGAAGCCCACGGCCCCGATGCTCATATTGGCGAGCGTCTTGGCAATCAGGGTCTCGGTGCCGCCGTACAGGGGTTGCGAGTGGAGGATCACGTCACCGGGCCGGGCAAAGGCCAGGATCGTCGTCGCGATGGCCGACATGCCCGAGGAGAAGAGGAGACCTGCCTCCGCCTCCTCGAAGACGGCGAGCCGGTCCTCGACGATCTCGGAATTCGGGTGGTTGAACCGGGAATAGACCAGGCCCGCCGCCTCGCCCTGGGGCGGCTCCCGGCGGCCCGCGACGTAATCGAAGAATTCCTTGCCGTGCTCGGCGCTGTTGAACACGAAGGTGGAGGTCAGGAACACCGGCGGCTTGACCGCACCTTCCGACAGGGTCGGGTCGTATCCGTAGCCCAGCATCAGGGTTTCGGGGTGCAGCTTGTGATTCCCGATTCGGTCCTTGTGGTAGCGATTGTAAGCCATAGGTCATTATCCTCCCGGTTTGTTTGTCATGGGCTTAACCTATGAGAGCGATTGCCGAAAGGTGGGGCCAGGCCATAGGTTCGGGATCGTCGGAAGGAATGGTGGAAGAATGGCGCGTTTTGCCGGAACGGAATCGTATGTGGCGACCGAGGATCTCACGGTGGCGGTCAATGCTGCCATCACCCTGGAGCGTCCGCTTCTGGTGAAGGGCGAGCCCGGCACGGGCAAATCGGTCCTCGCCGAGGAGATCGCCAAGAGCCTGAACGCTCCGCTCCTGACCTGGCATGTCAAGTCGACCACCAAGGCCCAGCAGGGTCTCTACGAATACGACGCCGTCTCGCGTCTGCGCGACAGCCAGCTTGGAGATCCCCGGGTGTCGGAGATCCGCCACTACATCAAGCGCGGCAAGCTGTGGGAGGCTTTCGCCTCCGAGGTGCGGCCCGTGCTGCTGATCGACGAGATCGACAAGGCCGATATCGAGTTCCCGAACGACCTGCTGCTCGAACTCGACCGCATGGAATTCTTCGTCTACGAGACGGGCGAGACGGTGAAGGCGGCCCGGCGGCCCATCGTCATCATCACGTCAAACAACGAGAAGGAACTGCCGGACGCCTTCCTGCGCCGCTGCTTCTTCCATTACATCAAGTTCCCGGACGCCGAGACCATGGCCCGGATCGTCGAGGTGCATTACCCCGGCATCAAGCACCGGCTGGTGGAGGAGGCTCTGAAGATCTTCTTCGACGTGCGCGAGGTGCCGGGGCTGCGCAAAAAGCCGTCCACCTCCGAGCTGCTCGACTGGCTCAAGCTTCTGCTCTCCGAGGATATCGGCCCTGAGCAACTGCGCGAGCGCGACACCCGCAAGCTCATTCCGCCGCTCCACGGGGCGCTGTTGAAGAACGAGCAGGATGTCAGCCTGTTCGAGAAGCTCGCTTTCATTGCCAGACGGGAAGGCCGCTGATGCTTCGTCTCCTGCTCCTCCGCCATGCCAAAGCCGCCTGGCCCTCGGGCACGCTGGACCTCGACCGGCCCCTCGCGAAAAGGGGACAGGAGGCGTCCCTCGTCATGGGGACCTACCTGAAGAGCGAGCGGCTCGAGCCGGATCTCGTCGTCGTCTCGCCGGCGCGGCGGACGCAGGAGACCTGGGAGCGGGTCCAGCCGTTCCTCGGCGAGATCGAGATGCGCCGCGACGGGCGGATCTACGAGGCCCCGGTCGGTCGCCTGCTCGACGTCCTGCGCGAGATGCAGCCCGAGGCCCGCACCCTCCTGCTGATCGGCCATAATCCGGGTTTCGAGGAATTGGCGAAGCTCCTCATCGGGGAGGGTGACATGGACGGGATCCTGCGGCTGGGCCAGAAATACCCGACCGCAGGTCTGGCCGTCATCGATTTCGCGTTGGACGACTGGGCCGATGTCGCGCACAAGTCCGGACGGTTGGAGCGCTTCGTCACGCCGAAATCCCTCGGAAGCGGCGAGGACGATTAAGCTCCCGTGGGCTGCGGAAGATCCATGGACAGCAGCTCCTCGTCGTGGAAGACGTCGCCGATGCGGATCGCCTTGCGCTCGATCCCGTAGGGCCTGAAGCCGAGGCCGTGATAGGTGCGCCGCGCGCTCTCGTTCGCGAGCCCTACGGCGGCTTCGAGCATGATCACATGCCGGGACGCGTGGTCGATCACCCGCCGGACCAGAGCTTTGCCGACGCGCTGCTTGCGCCATTCCGGCTTCACGTACACGCCCCACATCACGCCCTTGTGCCGGGCTTTCAGGCGGTCGTAGACGGCAAAGCCCGCCATGCCGACGAGGACATCTCCGGCGAAGGCGCCGAAGATCGCATTCGGATTGGACGTGGGAATACGCGCCTCGATGGTCTCGAGCGGAAGCGGCGCCTCCTCCTCGTAGCTGGACCCGAAGGCTTCCGGGTTGCTCTGCAGCGCCTCCAGTCTCAGGTCCCGATAGGCTGAGGCGTCGGACGGCCGGAGAGGTCGGATGGAAAAGGCGTCGGGCATGGGTTCCTGCCGGTTAATTTCGGGAGAGCCCTCCATCTCCGTCCTCATCGAACGGAGCGGAGGACGCTTGCGAAATAGAGCTGTTTCCAATGGCGTGGAACCAGCTCTCTTCTCTGCTTAGCCGCATCTTTTGACGCAAATGCGGGAACCGGTTTTGCGTTCGATGCTCTAGGCCGCCTTGGCCCGCAGATCGTCGGGCGTGACGTCGTCCGGGATGGGACAACGATAGTCGCGCCCGCCATTGCGTTCCTTCAGCTCCGCCTTCGCGCGGGCGACGAGGTCGGGATTGCGCAGGCAATCGGCGGCGGTCGCCGCCATGGCCTTGGCGGCCAGCGCCATGCCCTTGTGCGCGGCCGGCAGGTTGCCCTGGGTCACGAGCTGCCACGTGTGGAACGGGGTGCCGATGGCGAAGCAGGCCGTGTGGCATTGCACCGTGGGCACGATCCAGCTCACGTCGCCCACGTCGGTACTGCCCATCATGACCGCCTCGCTGGCAGGCATGGACAGCACGCCGTCGTGCAGCACCTTGGTCTTGAGGGAGAGATCGTGCGGCTTGACGCTCGCGACGATCTCCTCGTCCGTCAGGGCCACCTTCTGCAGCTTCTCCGCGAAGGCGAAATCGGCCGTGTCGAAGGCGGGCGGACCGAGGCGGCGCATGTTCTCGTACATGGCCTCCTGTAGCGCCTTGTTCGGCAGCACATTCGAGGTGGCGTCCGTGATCTGCACGGTGACGGTGGTCTCCGTCATCAGGGCCGCGCCCTCGGCAATCTTCTTCACGCGCTCGAACAGGCGCTCCGCGTCGGGCAGATGAGGCGAGCGCACCAGGTAGAGCGATTCCGCAAAGGCTTGGACCACGTTCGGCGCGTTGCCGCCCGCATTCGTGGTGGCGTAATGCACGCGCGCATCCGAGGGCATGTGCTCGCGCATGTAATTCACGCCCACATTCATCAGTTCCACCGCATCGAGAGCGGAGCGGCCCACATGTGGAGCCTCCGCCGCGTGGGCGGCGCGGCCCTTGAAGCGGAAATAGGCCTGGATGCAGGCGAGCGACGACGAGGTCTGGACCTCGTTCACCACGCTCGGATGCCAGCAGAAGGCGGCGTCGAGATCGTGGAACAGGCCGGCCCGGGCCATGAAGGTCTTGCCCGATCCGCTCTCTTCCGCCGGGCAGCCGTAATAGCGCACGGTCCCGGCGATCCCCTCGGCTTCGAGCGCGTCCTTAAGGGCAACGGCCGCCAGCGCGGAGCCGGCACCCAGCAGATTGTGGCCGCAACCATGGCCCGGCGTTCCCGTCATGGTCGGACGGTGCTCGGTCCGGGCGGATTCCTGCGCCAGATCGGGCAGGGCATCGAACTCGCCGAGGATGCCGACGACGGGCCCGCCTGACCCCCATTCCGCCACGAAGGCCGTGGCCATGCCCCCGACGTTCCTTGTGATGCGAAAGCCTTCGCGCTCCAGCATGGCGATCTGCTCGGCCACGGCGCGATGCTCCTCGAAGGCGAGTTCCGGCGCGGCCCAGATCCGGTCGCTGAGAGCGCAATAATCTTCGGCCTTGGCATCTACACGGCGGGCGATGACTTCAAGGCTCAGGCGGTCGTTATGCATTATGTTATCTTATCTCAAACAATGAAATCGACGCGGACACTATCAGGTTCGCGCCGATCGGGAAGGGACAGACGGTTCGCTTTCCGCCAGGCAGGTGAACTGAAACTGCAATACTTTGTTTTCGCCGGATCATCGGTGTCCGGCCGCACCTCTCGCGATTGGGATGGCCGGCACGAGGCCGGCCATGATGGCGGAGGGGATCCCACTCCGCGAGCCACATGTCATGGACCGACGCGATACAGGCATTCCCGCTAAACCGCCTCGTCCGCCACGCCTTTCCGCGCGGCAAGAAACCCGCCGGATTGGCGGGACCAGAGCCCGGCGTAGAGGCCGCCATTCTCCAGAAGCTCCTCGTGCGTGCCTTCCTCGATGATGCGGGCGTCGTCCATCACGATCAGGCGGTCCATGAGCTGGAGGGTGGAGAGACGGTGGGCGATGGCGATCACGGTCTTCCCCTCCATGAGTGTAGCGAGGGATTCCTGGATCGCGGCCTCCACCTCCGAATCCAGGGCCGAGGTCGCCTCGTCCAGGATCAGGATCGGCGCGTCCTTGAGGATCACGCGGGCGATGGCGATGCGCTGGCGCTGGCCGCCGGAGAGTTTCACGCCCCGCTCGCCCACATGGGCATCGAAGCCGCGCCGCCCGCGCCCGTCGGCGAGCCGCTCGATGAACTCGACCGCATGGGCCTGGCGCGCCGCCTCGCGCATGGCGTCCTCACCCGCGCCAGGCCGCCCGTAGAGGATGTTCTCCCGGATGGAGCGGTGCAGCAGCGAGGTATCCTGCGTCACCACCGAGATCTGCGAGCGCAGGCTTTCCTCGCGCACGTCGGCGATGTCCTGCCCGTCGATCAGGATGCGGCCGCCTTGAGGCTCGAAGAAGCGCAGGAGCAGGTTGACCAGGGTCGTCTTGCCGACGCCCGAGCGTCCCACGAGGCCGATCTTCTCGCCCGGCCGGATGGTGAGGTTCAGCCGGTCGATGACTTTGTCGCCGTCGCCATAGGAGAAGTCGACGCGATCGAACCGGATCTCGCCACGGCTCACCGTCAATGGCTTGGCTTCCGGCTTGTCCTGCATGGTCAGCGGACGCGAGATCGTCTTCATGCCCTCCTGCACCGTGCCGACATTCTCGAAGATGCCCATGACCTCGAAGGCCACCCAACCTGACATGGAGACGATCTGGGTCGAGAGCAGCAGGGCGGTGGTCATGGTGCCAGCATCGATGCGGTTCGCGCTGAAGAGCCACACCGCAACAGTGCCGGTCGAGACCAGGAAGACGGCGTTGAGGAAGGTGAGCCCGGCCACATAGAGTGTGTTGACGCGCTGCTGTCCCATGAACGCGTCGTTGAGCCAGCGGTAGCCTTCCTTGATGTATTCGTCCTCGTCCTTGCGGCGCCCGAACAGCTTCACCGTCATGATGTTCGTGAAGCTGTCCACCACCTTTCCGGTCACGGCCGAGCGCGCCTCGCTCGACACGCGGGACAGCTTCTGGATGCGGGGCAGGGAAACGGCGAGCAGGGTTGCGTAAAGGATGAACCATCCGGTCATGGGCAGGGCGAGCCGCCAGTCCTGCGTGCCCAGGAGCCCGATGGAAGCCGCGCCGAAGATCAGGATCTGCCAGACCGCGCGGGCGACCGACAGGATCGTCTCGCGCAAGGGCCGGCCCGTCTGCAGCACCCGGTTGGCGATGCGCCCGGCGAAATCCTCCTGGAAGAAGCCCAAGGGCTGACGCACCACGTGCCAGTAGTTCTGCCAATGCACCATGGTGGTGAAGGACACCGCCAGGGAATGGTTGACCAGGAGCCGGAACAGGATCGTCCCGAGCGGCCGCACGAGCAGGATGATCGTTCCCATGGCGATCAGGAGCGGCCCGGCTTCATGGAAGATCCCTTCGGGCGAGGTATGCGAGATGGCGTTGACCAGTCGGCCGATGAGCCAGGGGACGAGCGCCTCGACGACGGCAAGCACGAAGCCCAGGGCGAAAAGCGCCACGAACAGACCCTTCGCCTGAGCGATGAAGTGCCAGTAGAACCCCCAGAGATCATCCGGCGGCGATTCCTCCGGATGAGGTCTGGTGAAGTCGATCCGGGTCTCGAAGAAGCGGAACATCGGCGCATCCCATCGGCTTTGGCCCGAATCAACGGGACCAAGGGGGCGCAATGATGCAGCGATCTTTGTCCGGGAGGTGGCGTATCCTTCCAGAAATCTCCCAAACGAGACACTGCAAAGGAAAGCCACCAAATAAGAATTTACAGCGGAGCCGCAGCAAGCCTGGGCTCAATCGCCGCGGAGGCTACTGATATGCCTTTATCCAAGCCTGTGCTGCCTCCTGCGGTGTTGCTCCATTCAGGATCATTTGCTGTTCAAAGCGAACTCGTTTGGCATTGTCGCCGAAACCTCGCGCCAGCCACTTCGCAACCATGCCACCGAATAAGGCATAGAGTACGTGGGACCATGTGCCGTTGAAGGCAAAGACAGCAATGATGGCCCACAGAAACCAGATCGTCATGCCGATCCAGACCCAACCAAGTAGACCTGCAGCCATTTCAAAAAAAACGAGAGAGCGTTTTCCGTTCATGTTGTTCTCTAGGGAAGCTTACATCGCCACATAAGCGTGACAGCCCGAATCGGGTGGATAATCTATAAACATGTCCCGTCACTGCTTTGAAGGGGCGAGCTTCACCCCATCGCGAACAAATCTCGCGTCTCCGGCACCTGCGGCTCCTCGAAGGCGTTCGGGTCGCCGGGGCCGGTTTCCCAGCCGAGATCGGGGAGAGCGATGATGCGCAGGCCGCGCGGGTCGTTGCGGGTCACCACGATGTTGCGGCTTTCCATATAGGCGATGAGGCGCCGGGCACGTCCGGGCGAGCGGCTGCCGCAGGCGCGGGCGATCTCGCCGTCGGGCGGGCAGGGTGTGCCTTCCATGGCCGCTCGGGCGATCAGCAGGAACACGCCCTGGATGTCCTCCGCCAGATCGGCCGCGAAGGCCACCGCGCGATCCCACTCGGAGCCTTCGGCCGTGGCCGTGTCGACGCCCGCGCGCGCAACCGCCAGACGGCGGCGGAAGGCGTTGAGATTGAGCGGCTCGCCGGAGACGCGGCGGATGCGGCAGCGCACGAGGAAGTCCTGATACAGGACGGCCACGGAGCGGAAGGCGGCTTCCGGATCGTCCAGGATCTCGCGCAGGATCGCATCGAGGGCCGCCTCGCGCTCGGCCTTGGATTGCTCGGTTTCCTCCACTTGCGGCTCCGGCGCGGCGGCCGGCCTCGTGCGGGCGAGCTGGGCAAGGAGATCGTTCGTGGAGGGTGCCGGAGGCGGCGGGGGCGCCCGGCGGGGCATGACCGGACGGGCGACGATCTCGTCCTCGCCGGCCTTGAAGATGAGATCGCGGGCCTCTTCCTTCGGCTGCTCCGGCAGGGGCATGAGCTTGAAGGTGCCGCTGCGGGTCGAGGTCTCGACCGCGCCGATGCGGATCGGCAGGGGACGGCGCGACAGGGCAGGGCCGAGAGCGACGAAATGGCCGCGCTCGAGGTCGCGGAACATCTCGGCCTGACGGCGCTCCATGCCCAGAAGATCGGCCGCGCGGGCCATGTCGATGTCGAGGAAGGTGCGGCCCATGAGGAAGTTGGAGGCTTCCGCCGCCACGTTCTTGGCGAGCTTGGCGAGGCGCTGGGTGGCGATGATGCCGGCCAATCCACGCTTACGGCCGCGGCACATGAGGTTGGTCATGGCGCCGAGGGACACCTTTCGCGCCTCGTCGGAGACATCACCTGCGGCGGCTGGCGCAAAGAGCTGCGCCTCGTCCACCACCACGAGCATGGGATACCAGTAGTCGCGGTCCGCATCGAAGAGGCCGCCGAGGAAGGCGGCCGCGCAGCGCATCTGCGCTTCCGCGTCGAGACCTTCCAGGCTCAGGACCACGGAGACCCGGTGCTGGCGCACCCGGGCGGCGATGCGCTGAAGATCGCCTTCGCTCCGGGAGGCATCGACCACCACGTGGCCGAACTTGTCGGCCAGGGTGACGAAATCGCCCTCAGGGTCGATGATGGCCTGCTGGACGAGGTTGGCGCTCTGCTCGAGAAGGCGGCGCAGGAGATGCGACTTGCCGGAGCCGGAATTGCCCTGGACGAGCAGACGCGTCGCCAGAAGCTCTTCCAGATCGAGCAATGCCGATTGTCCCCCCGGGGCGGAGGACGCCAAGCCCATGTCGATGCCGACCTTCATCAGCCTCCCTCTTGCGGTACTCGAAAATAGTCGGGCACGGTCCTAACACGGCAAGGCTTAAGGAAGTGCCGGAGATCGTGAAGTCCTCCACAGGCGAAATGGGCTTTCCCCAGCCATGACGCCGCAGGTCGAGCGAAACCGGCGCGCATGCAGGTCATTAACGCTCAGGATGTCCACCACCTTCGATGCAGGAGAGGATCGATGCCCGGCGCGGCTTCCATCATGCCTGCCTTCCACCCCCTCCCGGCTGTGTTGAGGGACGACGGCGG
Organism: Microvirga lotononidis; assembly: GCF_034627025.1. Classification (NCBI taxonomy): domain Bacteria; kingdom Pseudomonadati; phylum Pseudomonadota; class Alphaproteobacteria; order Hyphomicrobiales; family Methylobacteriaceae; genus Microvirga; species Microvirga lotononidis. Next base: position 3,645,765 of record NZ_CP141048.1, read on the forward strand.
GCCGAAAATCCTCAAGGCTGCGGCGGGGCGCTCCATCTTCCAGGAAGATCCCGACGCACCGATGCTCCCGCCCGCCGGTGCCTCGCGCGCCGATACGGTCTTCATGACCGTCGGCGCCATCCTGCTGCTGATTCTCGCGGGTTCGCTCCTCTGGACGCTGCTTCGCCAGCGGCGTCGGTGAGAGGCGCCGCTCAGTCGGCGACCACCGCCTCGGCGGCCTTGACCGCGCTGCCGCGCAGGGGGCGCTCCTCGAGGGCGAGAAGGAATGCCAGCGAAAGCCCGAACCCGACGACGGCCGCCATGAAGACGTAGCTGAATACATCGGCCAGGTTGATGCCGCTCTGGGCTGCGACCGCGCCCAGGGATTCGAAGCTCGTGGCTCCGCCGATGCCCGAGGCGCCGAGCACGATGGCCCCGAAGATGGCCACGATGAAGGCGCCGCCGAGCGAGCGGAAGAAATTGGCCGTGCCCGTCGCGGTTCCCATCTGATGGGGCGCGACCGCATTTTGGGTCGTCACCATGGTGACGGGAAGCACCGTGCCGAGGCCCACGCTGATCACGGCCAGGATGATTTCCACGGTCACGATGGACAGGGACTGGCCGTACACGGCAAGCACGCCCGTGGTCGCCATGGCGACGATGAGGCCCACGGTCGGAAGCCGCTTGTAGTGCTTCACCTTCGCCATGCTCCGGCCGGACATCGTCGCACCGACTACCGTTCCGGCCATGAGCGGGATGAGGGCGAGGCCCGACAGGCTCGCCGAGAGACCCCGCACCGTTTCGAAATAGACCGGCAGGTAGATGGTGAGGCCGATATAGGTGCCCATGCCGAAACAGGCGGCGAGCACGGCCATGCGCACCACCGGGTTGTGCAGCACTCCGGGCGGGATCAGCGGTTCCGGCGCCAGGCGCATGCGGACGGCGAAGAGAACCCAGAGGAGCGCGGAGGCGGCGAAGAGCCCGAGGATCGGCAAGGACGCCCACGGATAGCGCAGCCCGCCCCAGCTCAGGGCGAGCAACAGCGCGACGGTCGCGGCCACGAGCAGAAGCGCGCCGAGCACGTCGAGCCGATGCGGACGCTCGAAGCGGGGAAGCTTCTTCAGGGAATGGAAGGCGATCGTCAGGGCCAGGAGGCCGAGCGGCACATTGATCCAGAAAATGACGGACCAGTGCAGATGCTGGGCGAAGAAGCCGCCCAGGACCGGACCGAGCAGACTCGACGTCATGAACACGCTGGCGAAGTAGACCTGATAGCGGCCGCGTTCGCGCGGCGCGACGATATCTGCGATGATGGTCTGAGCGAGCGCGATCAATCCGCCGCCGCCGATACCCTGCAGGCCACGCGCCAGGATGAGAACGATCATGTTCGGCGCGAGAGCGCACGCGATGGAGCCGATGATGAAGATCACGATGCCGATCAGCATGGTGACGCGTCGGCCGTAGGAATCGCTGAACTTGCCGTAGAGCGGGGTCACCGCCGTAGAGGTCAGGAGATAGACCGTCACGATCCAGGGCAGGTGCTCCAGGTCGCCGAGTTCGCGGCCGATGGTCGGGAGAGCCGTCGCGATGATGGTCTGGTCGAGAGCCGCCAGGAACATGGACAGCATGACGCCGAGAATGATCGTGCGGATTTCGGTGTGGCTCAGGGCAGGTGCCGGGTTGTCCCGCACGCTCTCGTTCGGTGATTGATCCATTGTGTCCATCGCGTTCCGGGAACCCCCATCTAGAGGAGAACGGGTCATTCTGTCCGGACTTCTGCTGCAAGTCAGATATGCTCTCAGATCAGGTTCGTTCCATAGTCGGGATTGATCGGCGGGTTCGTGCAAGGGCCCGCCTGTCCACTCACCTTCTCCGAGAAAGACGGCACGGGGGCTTGAGACTGAACCCAGCGGCTCCATCATCGTTCTGCCTGGAAGCTTTTTCATCGTTTTCGGCCGAAGCGGGGGCCGATCATCATGACGCCACAGACGATTCTGATGCTCGGCCTCGCCTTGCGCGCTCTGATCCCTGCTGAGATGGGCGAGGCCGCGTCTCCGCCCGAGAAGGAAGCCAAGGCTCTCCAGGCACGCTACGAGCCGGCGAGCCGCGAGGTGACCAACTGGCGCCGCGAGGCCATGGGAGCCTTGGAGCCGAAGCCCGTCGTGGCCATGGTGGCCTTCTTCAGGGCCGAGCGCCCCTTCGTGACCCGCTGCGTGAAGCTCAACAATTACTGGTGCATCAAGAGCGCCCGCTGGAACGGCGAACTCGCGACCGACGGCGAAGGCCATGTCGGCTTCGCCACGGCCGATCATGGCGCCGATGCCGCCGCCACCCTGCTGCGACGCTATTATCTCGAGTTCAACCGCAAGTCCGCGCTCGACATCGTCCGTCGCTGGGCGCCGGCCGAGTGCAACGTCGCGACCAGCCTCGGCGACATCGCGCTGCTGGCGGTGAGGGGCATCGGCGGGACCGTCCGGGCGCAATATCTCGCGTCGCGCCGCAAGAAGGGCGGTGCCGTGCGCTACACGGCGAAGGCCGGTCCCGGCGGGAAACCGGGGCGGGTTTCGGTGGTGATCCCGATAACGCCGAAGACCCCGCAATACCGGGTCCCGAGCATCGCCGAGGGCATGGGCGAGAAGCCCAAGCCCGCCCAGCCTCCTGTCGCCGTTGCACACCGCAAACCCGTGAAGGAGCCGGCGGTCACCGCCTCGGCCGCCCCCAAACTTGCTCCCAGGCCGGTCCCGAAGGTTCAGGTGGCGTCCGCCTGTCCGTCGGAGGATCAGCGCCACCGCAACTACGCGAGCCGGATGGTCGAGGGCCTTGGACTTGGGCCGACGGACGATCTGAAGCTGTTCGCCCAGGACGGGACGCCTCAGCCGAACCTGGTCCACGTGATGCTGGCCATGTCGTCTTTCGAGCTGGGGGCGCTTCGCGCCAGTCCCGATCTGGTCGAGGAGGCCGTCGAACGGGCCGCGGCCCGGTTGAAGGAAGGGGCAGGAACGGAGGAGAAGAAGGCGGACCTTTCGCAGGTGCCCCCGCAGAGCTTGGAGCGCTGACGCTGCCTTGCAGGTTAGGACTTCAGGCCCCACCTACGAGCTTGGCTTGAGAGAATTGGGTTCATCTTCGTGTCTGTCATTACCGATCTCGCCTCCCGCGCCGGATCCGCGGCGCAATCGCTCTGGGAGGTCTCCGGGCAGCTGATCCAGCCCTCTCTCCGCCTCGGCGTGACAGGCCTCGCCCGCTCAGGCAAAACCGTCTTCACCACCGCCCTCGTGCATCATCTCACGCGCGGCACGAACCTGCCCGCCTTCCGCGCCTCGGCCGAGGGCCGTATCCGGCGGGCCCATCTGACGCACCAGCCGGACGATGTGGTGCCGCGCTTCCCCTATGAAGAGCATATGGCGGCGCTGACGGAGAGCCGCCGCTGGCCGCAATCCACCAACCGCATCAGCGAGTTGCGGGTGGATGTGGAGTACGAACGCAAATCTGGCTGGCGCACGGGTCCGGCCTCGCTCGCCCTCGACATCGTGGATTACCCCGGCGAATGGCTGCTCGACCTCGCGCTTCTCGAAGCCGGCTATGCCGAATGGTCCCGGCAGACCGTCGAGGCGAGCCGCAAGCGCGACCGGGCCGCGGCGGCGGGGCGCTGGCACGAAACGCTGAAAACCCTCGATCCCACAGGCTCTTCCGACGAGATGCTCGCGTCACGGGCGAGCGAAGCGTTCAAGGATTATCTCACGGTCCTGCGGGCGAATTCGGAGGCCGTCGCCACCACGCCGCCGGGCCGGTTCCTCATGCCGGGCGATCTGGCGGGCTCGCCTGCGCTCACCTTCGCGCCGCTCGATCTGGCCCAGGGGCAGCCGATCGCCCCGGGCAGCTTCGCGGCCCTCATGGAGCGGCGTTTCGAGGCCTACAAGACTCATGTGGTCCGGCCGTTCTTCCGCGATCATTTCCAGCGCATCGATCGCCAGATCGTGCTCGTCGACGTGCTGGCGGCCATCGATGCCGGGCCGGTGGCCCTCGCCGAGCTGGAGGAGGCGCTCGACCAGGTGCTGATGGCCTTCCGGATCGGACGCAACACGCTCCTGTCCCGCCTGTTCTCGCCGCGGGCCGACCGGGTTCTCTTCGCCGCCACGAAGGCCGATCACATCCACCACACGGACCACGACAGGCTCGACGCGATCCTCCGCCTTCTCGTGAACCGCGCCTCGCGCCGGACCGAGGCCGCCGGCGCCCGGGTCGGGACCGTGGCGCTCGCTTCCGTGCGCGCCACGCGCGAGACGACGATCCGCGAAGGCCGCGAGACCCTGCGTGCCGTCGCGGGCGTTCCCGAGGCCGGCGAGCGGGTCGGGGACGAGATCTTCGACGGCGAGGCTGAGGCCGCGATCTTTCCGGGCGAGTTGCCGGAGACGCCGGAGGCCGTTTTCCAGGGCGCCATCCCGCCGGGCTCCTTCCGGTTCCCGCGTTTCCGCCCGCCGAAGCTGCCGGTCGATGCGGCGGGCCGCATGGCCAAGATGCCCCATATCCGCCTCGACCGCGCCCTTGAATTCCTGCTGGGGGATCGTTTCGCATGAGCCGCCAACCTCGCGCCTATCGCCTCGACGATCCGAACGTCACGGCCGGCGCCGTCCAGGTGACGGAGGAGCCCTTCGACGCCATCGAGGCCGCCGACGGCATCGTGGTGCCCATGGGCGAGAAGCGCCGTGCGCCCTGGGTCGGCATCCTCCTCTCCGCTCTGTCGGGCCTCCTCGTGCTGGGGCTCGGGCTCGCGGTGGAGAAGCTGATCGTCGATCTCTACGCCGTCGCGCCCTGGCTCGGCTGGGTGGCGATGGCGCTCGCAATCCTGGCCGTTCTCGCCTTCCTTGCCATCATCGGCCGCGAGGTGGCGGGCATCTGGCGCGAACAGAAGATCGAGAGCCTGCGCGAGGCGGCCATCGATGCCCTTGCGGTGAAGGATCACAAGGCCGCGAAGGGGATCGTGTCCGACCTCCTGAGCCTCTACGGCGGCCGTGCCTCGGCGGCCCAGGGGAGCGCTCGCCTGCGCGGCCTGACCGACGAGATCATCGATGCGGACGACCGCCTCGCCATCGCGGAGCGGGAGCTTCTCGCCCCCCTCGACGCCCAGGCCAAACGGGCCATCGCGGGCGCTGCGAAACAGGTCTCCCTCGTGACGGCGGTGAGCCCCCGAGCCATCGTCGACGTCGCCTTCGTGATCTTCGCCGCCGTGCGGTTGCTGCGGACCCTCTCGCGCATCTACGGCGGGCGGCCCGGCCTGTTCGGCTTCCTGCGGCTGGCCAAGGCCGCCTTCAACCACCTTGCGGTGACGGGGGGCATGGCCGTCGGCGACAGCCTCATGCAGCAGGTTCTGGGACTGGGCCTTGCCGCACGGATCTCGGCCAAGCTCGGGGAGGGGGTTCTGAATGGGCTGATGACCGCCCGGTTCGGCCTTGCGGCTCTTTCCGTCTGCCGTCCGCTGCCCTTCATCCGCGAGGAGACGCCCAAGATTGGCGACGTGGCCGGCGAATTGATCAGCAGGGCCGAGGCGGCCGCCTCCTAGCGCATCGTTGGACGCGGAAAACCGGATCCACTTTTCGCTGACGCGGCCCTCTGGGTCCGCACGAGGCCCTAGCGGCTCGCCGGACCCTACTTTAGGGGTGCGGCAAATCGTTCTGGTCCGTCTTTCCAAGGCGCAAAAGAGGTGCCCGGGCCTGTTAGACAAATCGATGACACTTAATCTCGTTGTCCCCGATCCTGCTTGCCTATATAGGGGCGCCACGGTTCATCGGGGAAGAACGGCTGAACATGACAGACATCGTGATTGATGAGGGTTACCGTCCGACAGAAGACGAGCCCTTCATGAATGAACGGCAAAGGGAGTATTTCAGGCGCAAGCTGATCCGTTGGAAGCACGACATCCTCAAAGAGGCTCAGGAAACTCTCGCCACCTTGCAGAGCGAGAACGAGAATCATCCTGACCTCGCGGATCGCGCCTCCTCGGAAACGGATCGCGCCATCGAGCTTCGTGCCCGCGACCGCCAGCGCAAGCTCATTGCCAAGATCGATGCCGCGCTCGCGCGGATCGAGGACGGCTCTTACGGCTATTGCGAGGAGACCGGGGATCCGATCTCCCTCAAGCGCCTCGAAGCGCGTCCCATCGCAACGCTTTCGCTCGAGGCCCAGGAACGCCACGAGCGAAACGAGCGCGTCTACCGGGACGACTGAGACCTTCCATCGCCAAATTGAAAGGGCTCCGCTTGCGGAGCCCTTTTTTCTTTGACGCTTCAGGATGCTTCAGCCCTTCTTGGTCGGGTCCAGCGGACGTCCGAGAAGGCGCGCGAATTCCGCTTCGATATCCTCGACGGAGAACGGATCCGTCGGCTTCTGCTGCGCGGCGGGTGTCTCTTTCGCCTGAGGCGGAAGCGGGGCCGTCACGGGCGGGGGAGGCGATGCGGGGCGGATCGGCTCCGGAGCCGGAGCGGGCTTGGCCGGCGGAGCGGCCTCCCGTTCCTCTTCGGCGAGTTCTTCGTCCTGATCCTCAACCGCGGCAGCGGCCGGTTCTCCATGCGCCCGGGCGGGCTCCAGGATCTCCTCTTCCTCCTCGACGAGCTCAGCGGGTTCTGCCGGAGGCGTCATCGGGGGAGGCGAAACGGGGCTTGCCGGGCGCTTCAGGGCTTCCTCGAGCTGTTTGGCCATGTCCGACAAGAGGCCGGCTTCCGAGGCGGGACGCGGCGCGGCGGCTTGCGGCTCGACCGGTGCCGGCTCGGGCGGGCGGACCGGCTCGGGTTCCACCGGAGGCGGCGGCACCGGTGTCGCTCGGGACTGGAACGGTGGAGGCGTAAAGGCCGGGCGCGGTTCGGGACGCTCCACGACCGGGGCCGGAGCCGCGGGAGGCGGATTCTGGAAAGAGGGCGTCCGCGCTTCGGCGCGCAGGCCGTGGATGGCCGGGGCGGCCGAGACGGCAACGGCGTCGGGCTTCAACACGGGCTCGGGGCGGGCCGGGATCGGAGCGCTCACCGTGGCGACGGGTGAGAGTTCCTCATCGATGTCGGATTCATCCGAAGGGCGCCGCACGAAGGACCCGAGCTGGGCCGCGAGCTGGCTCTCGATGGATGGGCGACCGGCGGGTTCGACCTGCGGAGCGCGGGGCGCCTGATCCAGGGTCGGTTCGAAGCGCTCCATGCCCGTATCGTTGGACGCGGCGGGAATGCGAGCGCCTGCAACCCGGACGATGTTGGTCTCGATAACCACGTCGTTCGGGCCGCCGATGAGAAGGAGGTGCTCGACGTTGTCGCGGCGCAGCAGGAGGAGCTGCCGCTGCCGGTCGAGGTCGTACACGTCGACGATGCCCAGCCGCGGCTGGCGGCTGCCGCGACCACGATCGCTGTTAGGCATCATCAGGCGCGCGCCAGTCAGCTTGCGGAAGACTACACCGAAGAGCACGAGAAGGATCAGAATGATCGCGAATGCAATCGCGAATTGGACTGCCCGTGACGCTTCGATACCGAAAAGAGATGACACGTTGTACTCTCAAGTGTTTGCAGGCCTCTGCAGGCCCGTTCTGCGTTGGTTGTACCACATTGACCGCCAAAGCCAGCGACAAGGTTAACAGATGGTTAACGAATGCTGGCTTCTGCACGCGTCATGTGGATGAGGATCGGTCCTCGACGATGGGACCAAAATGGGTCTGATCCCCTTTTCATCAAGGAAAATAGGGATTTCCTATGGCGAAATCGTAGTGTGATCCAAGTTCGGGGGGCGTCGGGACCTTGCATCGGCTCATGGAGCCGCCTTAGAGGTCGATCAATAATTGACGCGTAACATGACCGACGAAGATCGAGCAGGCGGTTGCAACGTTGCATCCTGTGCCCCAAGGCACATCCGCCTCCGTTGAGGAAGTTGACACTCCATGGCTTATGAGGGCGACACGCCGAGAAGCGCGGCCATCGACCGTTCCGACCGTCCCGGACATATCGGATGGGTGCTGCTTCTGGCCGGCGTCCTGGTCGGCGCAACCCTGAGCCTGCGGTTCCTGGACATCGAGCAGACCCAGCCGCTGATCCTCGGACTGCTCGCCTTTTTCGCCATGGCCGGCGTCTTCTTCCTTTTCGCGATGGCGATCGGCGTCGTTCAGTTTCCCGGCCAAACCGCGCGAAACGATATCACCAAGCTCATGGCCGATACCTCCGGCGACGGTCTCGTGGTGATCGAGGACGACGGCCGCATCACCTATGCCAACGATGCCTACCTTTCCATCGCAGGACTGCAGGGCGGGGACGTGCGTCCCGTGGAGCGCCTGTTCATGGGGGCACCCGAGGTCTCGGAGGCGATCTATCGGTTGGCCCAGGCCGCGCGCGAGCACCGCACGGGGACGGAGGAGATCCGCCTCTCGCCCTCGTTGAGCGGGGCGCAGGAATTCGGCTGGTACCGCGTGCGCGTACGCCCGGTACCGCGTCCCAACGGGCGACAGGCGGCGCTCTGGACGATCAGCGAAGTGACGCATGAGCGTGAGCGGCAGGAGAACGTCTTCCAGGAGCTCCAGCACGCCATCGACTATCTCGATCACGCCCCGGCGGGGTTCCTGTCGGTCGATCCCGAGGGCTCGATCATCTATCTCAACGCGACCCTGGCGTCGTGGCTCGACTACGATCTCGCCCAGGTCGGCTCCGGAGGGCTGAACCTCACCGACATCGTGCCTCGCGACGTGGTGTCGTTGATGACGTCGTTCTCCGGCGAGCCGGGCAGCGTCCGCACGGAAACCTTCGACCTCGACCTGCGCCGCCGCAACGGCCAGTTTCTGCCCGTGCGGCTGTATCACCGCATCGCCTTCGGACAGGATGGGCGGATGGGCCCGTCCCGGACGCTCGTCCTCAACCGCTCCGCGGGAGGAGAAGTCGACGAGGGACAGCGCGCGGCGGAAGTGCGTTTCGCCCGGTTCTTCAACAACACGCCCATTGCCATCGCGACGGTCGATCAGGCCGGGCGGGTCGTTCATGCCAATGCACCGTTCACCAAGCTGTTCGGCGCGCTCACGCGCATGGCCGAGAGCGGAGCGACCGGCGCATCCATTCTCGATCCGTTCCGTGAGCGCGCACCCATCGAGGCCGCGCTCAAGGCGGCGGCGGAGAATCGGGGAGACATTCCGCCCCTGGAGCTCCAGACCACGGGAGACAGCGGGGGCTCCGTCCGGGTCTGGGTGACGCCTGTGGGCGATACCGGGGCCGACGGCGAGACGGCCATTCTCTACGCCCTCGACACCACCGATTTCCGCAAGGTGGAGGAACAGCTCGCCCAATCGCAGAAGATGAACGCGGTCGGCCAGCTCGCGGGCGGCGTCGCGCACGATTTCAACAACGTGCTGCAGGCCATCATCGGCTACAGCGACCTGCTGCTCGCCAATCACCGGCCGACCGATCCGTCCTTCCAGGACATCATGCAGATCAAGCAGAATGCGAACCGGGCCGCGAGTCTGGTGCGCCAGCTGCTCGCCTTCTCGCGCCGCCAGACGCTGCGGCCGGAGGTGCTGAACCTCAACGACCGTCTCTACGACCTTTCCATGCTGCTCAAGCGCCTGCTCGGCGAGCGGGTGGAACTCGATCTCAGCCATGGCCGCGATCTCTGGTTCGTGAAGGCCGACGTGAACCAGTTCGAGCAGGTGGTGGTGAACCTCGCCGTCAATGCGCGCGACGCCATGCCGGGCGGCGGCAAGCTCGCGATCCGTACGGGGAACGTCTCGGCCGCGGAGGCCGCCCGTCTGAACGTGAGCGCGATGCCGCCGGCCGATTACGTGGTCGTCGAGGTGTCAGACACCGGATCCGGCATGACACCCGACGTTGTGGAAAAGATCTTCGAGCCCTTCTTCACCACGAAGGAGGTCGGCAAGGGTACGGGCCTCGGCCTCTCCACCGTCTTCGGCATCGTCAAGCAATCGGGCGGCTATATCGACGTCGATTCGAAGCTCGGCGAGGGCACGACCTTCCGGATCTACCTGCCGCGCCATGTCCAAGAGGTCCAGGAGGCGCCCGAGGAAGCCAAGGCCGACGCGCCCAAGAAGCCCGCCGCCGACATGACCGGGCAGGGGACCATACTCCTCGTGGAGGACGAGGACCCGGTCCGGGCCGTCAACGCCCGGGCGCTCTCCGCCCGCGGCTACACGGTGCTGGAAGCCGCCTCCGGCATCGAGGCGATGGAGATCATCCAGGAGCGGGGCGCCCCGGTCGATCTCGTGGTGTCGGACGTGGTCATGCCCGAGATGGACGGCCCGACCCTGCTGCGCGAATTGCGCAAGCTCTACCCCGACCTGAAGGTGATCTTCGTCTCCGGTTACGCAGAGGAAGCCTTCCGCAAGAACCTTCCCGAAGGTGAGGATTTCAACTTCCTGCCCAAGCCCTTCAGCCTGCGCCAGCTGGTCGAGACCGTGAAGCAGGCGATGGTTCGGTAAGTAGCTGAATTTACTTAATTTTAACCCTGCGGCATCGTGCCCTGCAAGGGATCTGTGAATTCTCGAATGAGAACGAAAAAAGAACTTGCGGGTAGGAACAAAGTGAGTACATATATTCTCTCAACACCGCGTTGAGATTCACTCTTCCTCCTGCCATAAGGATGTTAGGTCATGTCACAGTCCTCCCTGAGACTGGTGGAAAGCTCATCAATGGATAAAGACAAATCGAAAGCTCTCGACGCGGCGCTCTCTCAGATCGAGCGTGCCTTCGGCAAGGGCTCGATCATGCGGCTCGGCAAGGGCCAGCAGCCGGTGGAAATCGAAACCGTCTCGACGGGTTCGCTCGGCCTCGATATCGCGCTCGGCGTGGGCGGCTTGCCCCGCGGCCGCATCATCGAGATCTACGGGCCGGAATCGTCGGGCAAGACCACGCTGGCGCTGCACACCATCGCCGAAGCCCAGAAGAAGGGCGGCGTCTGCGCCTTCGTGGACGCGGAACACGCGCTCGATCCCGTTTATGCCCGCAAGCTCGGCGTCAACCTGGACGATCTCCTGATCTCCCAGCCCGATACCGGCGAGCAGGCTCTCGAAATCGCCGATACCCTCGTGCGCTCCGGCGCGGTGGACGTGCTCGTCATCGACTCGGTGGCGGCGCTCACCCCAAAGGCCGAGCTCGACGGCGAGATGGGCGAGGTCCAACCGGGCCTTCAGGCCCGCCTCATGAGCCAGGCCCTGCGCAAGCTCACCGGTTCGATCTCGCGCTCGAACACGATGGTGATCTTCATCAACCAGATCCGCATGAAGATCGGCGTCATGTACGGCTCGCCGGAAACGACGACGGGCGGCAACGCCCTGAAGTTCTACGCATCCGTGCGCCTCGACATCCGCCGCGTCTCGACCCTGAAGGATCGCGACGATCCGATCGGCAACTCGGTGCGCGTGAAGGTCGTGAAGAACAAGGTCGCTCCGCCCTTCAAGCAGGTCGAGTTCGACATCATGTTCGGCGAGGGCGTGTCCAAGGTGGGCGAGCTCATCGATCTGGGCGTCAAGGCCGGTATCGTCGACAAGTCGGGCGCCTGGTTCTCCTACGACAGCCAGCGCCTGGGCCAGGGCCGCGAGAACGCCAAGCAGTTCCTGCGGGACAACCCGGAGGTCGCCGGCAAGATCGAGGCGCTCATCCGCCAGAATGCCGGCCTGCTCGCCGACCGCATCCTGGAGCAGGCGACCCCGACCGCCGACGACCTGGACGAGGGTTCCGCGGAATAATGCATGGCCCGGATAAGTGGGATCAGGTTATCCGATAAGGCCATGCACGAAAGAGGTTTTGCTCTCCTTCAAGGGCAAAGAGAGGCCGTCGCGAGAGATCGCGGCGGTCTTTTCATGTGGAAGTCCGCCTCACTCATTGGGCGGTGACGCGCCAGACAGCGTTGCCGAGATCGTCCGCGACCAGCAGGGCTCCGGTCCTGTCGACGGCGACGCCCACCGGACGACCATGGACGCTGTCCTCCCCGGCGAGGAAGCCCGTCAGCACGTCCTGCGCCTTGCCGTTGGGCTTGCCGTTCTCGAAGGGTACGTACACGACCTTGTAGCCGCTGAACTGGTTGCGGTCCCAGCTCCCATGCTCGCCGATGAAGGCGCCGCCGCGATAGGCGTCCGGCAGGCTGGTACCGGTATAGAAAGTCAGGCCCAAGGGGGCGACGTGCGAGCTCAGCGCATAATCCGGCACGACGGCGCTCGCGACGAGATCCGGCCGCTGCGGCATGACGCGCGGATCGACGTGCTGGCCGAAATAGCTGTAGGGCCAGCCGTAGAAGGCGCCTTCGCGGACGGAGGTCAGGTAGTCGGGAACGAGGTTGGGCCCGAGCTCGTCGCGCTCGTTGGCGACGGCCCAAAGCACGTTGGTTTTCGGCTCGAATGCAAGGCTCGTCGGGTTGCGGATGCCCCCGGCGAAGACCCGCGCGCGGCCTGTCGCCCGGTCCACCTCCCACACGGCGGCGCGGTCCTTCTCCGCCTCCATGCCGTTCTCGGTGATGTTGCTGTTGGACCCGACGCCCACGTAGAGCAGCGATCCGTCGGGGCTTGCCGTGAGAGCCTTCGTCCAATGGTGGTTGATGGGACCGCCCGGCAAATCGGTCAGCTTGGTGCCCGGCTCCGTGATCTGGGTCTGACCGTCGGTGTAGCGATAGCGCATGATCGCGTCGGTGTTGGCGACATAAAGATCCTGGCCGACGAGAACGACGCCGTAGGGAGAGTTGAGATGGTCGATGAAGACCGTCTTCATCTCGGGCGCCCCGTCGCCGTCGGCATCGCGCAGGAGAGTGATGCGGTTGCCGGCTTGCGTGTCGCCATGGGCGTAGGACATGATCCAGCCCATGATCAGGTCCTTGGGGCGATGGTTCGGATCGGTGCCGGGGCCGCCGGATTCGACCACGAGCACATCGCCGTTGGGCAGGGGATAGACGACGCGGGGATTGGCCAGGTCCCTGGCCATGGCCTGAACCTTCAGGCCGCTCGCGACCTTCGGGGTCTCGTTCGCGCCCCAACCGACCGGCTTTGCCAAGCGCATGGGAGGCAGCAGGTATTGCTTCGGCTCGGGCAGAACCGGATCGGGACCGACCTGGCTCTGCGGATCGAAGGTCCCATCGTCCTGGCAGCCGGCAAGAGCCAGCATGGAAAGACTAATGAGGGCGACCAAGCCAGGCGCGATTCGGGACGATGCCGTCATGACAGGACTCCCACCCGGTGGCGGTACACCATCGACCAGCCCAGCCAGCCCGTGACGAGCATGAGGAGGACGACGACGGCGGAGAGGACGAGGCCGGTCGGGACGACCGAGGTCCAGGCATCGCGGCTATGGACGAAGGCGTTGAGCAGGGACAGTCCCAGGACCAGCACGTTGCCGAGCATATGCGGCCATGCCGGCGCCTGGGCACGGATCGCGCGGCTGCTCAGGAAATCGATCAATCCGGCCAGGGCCGCCAGGCCGCCCATGAGGAGGCCGACGGCCAGGAGCCACGCGGAGAAGTTCGACCACATGATATCGGCCGTCCGCCAATAGACGATGTCCGTCACGAGCGCGCCGGTGAAGCATACGATCGGGAAGGGCACCAGCATCGGATGGATCGGGTGGCCCGCTATACTGGCCCTGGACGGAGGGTTACGTTCGCTCATCGCGGCCTGTCCTCGGTATATATGCTCCGAGGTTGACGGCGGCCGGGGGCGAAGGTTCCCGGACCTCACCCTTACGATCCGGGCCTGAAGGTCGCACTTTGGACGAAGCGCCACCTCGACAGGGAAAGCCGGGACGTCTAGAAACGGCCGAAACATGAGCATGTCGGGCGATTAGGCCCATTACTCCGAGCTAAGAGTTCCATGAGCGGCGTCAACGAAATCCGGTCGGCCTTCCTCGATTACTTTGCCAAGAACGGCCATGAGGTCGTGGCCTCGAGCCCGCTTGTGCCGCGCAACGATCCGACCCTGATGTTCACGAATGCCGGCATGGTGCAGTTCAAGAACGTCTTCACGGGAGCCGAGAAGCGCCCCTACAGCACGGCCGCGACGGCGCAGAAATGCGTGCGCGCGGGCGGCAAGCACAACGACCTCGACAATGTGGGCTATACGGCGCGCCACCACACCTTCTTCGAGATGCTCGGCAACTTCTCCTTCGGCGATTACTTCAAGGAGCGGGCCATCGAACTCGCTTGGGGGCTGATCACCAAGGAGTTCAGCCTGCCGAAGGACAAGCTGCTGGTCACCGTCTACCACGACGACGACGAGGCGGCGAACCTCTGGAAGAAGATCGCCGGGTTCTCGGATTCCAAGATCATCCGCATCCCGACCTCGGACAATTTCTGGCAGATGGGCGATACCGGTCCCTGCGGCCCCTGCTCGGAAATCTTCATCGACCAGGGCGACAAGCTCTGGGGCGGCCCTCCCGGCAGCCCGGAGGAGGACGGCGACCGCTTCCTCGAGTTCTGGAACCTCGTGTTCATGCAATACGAGCAGATCGAGCCCGGCAACCGCATCGGCCTGCCCAAGCCCTCCATCGATACCGGCATGGGGCTGGAGCGCATCTCGGCGATCCTGCAGGGCGTGACCTCGAACTACGACACGGACCTGTTCCGCACCCTGATCGAAGCCGTGGCCCATGCCACCGGCGTGGCGCCGGAAGGCGACCGCAAGGCCTCGCACCGCGTGATCGCCGACCACCTGCGCACGTCCTGCTTCCTCGTGGCCGATGGCGTGCTGCCGTCGAACGAGGGGCGCGGCTACGTGCTTCGCCGCATCATGCGCCGCGCCATGCGCCACGCCCAGCTGCTCGGCGCGCGCGATCCGCTCATGTACCGCCTCGTGCCGGTTCTCGTGCGCGAGATGGGACAGGCCTACCCTGAGCTGATCCGCGCCGAGGCCCTGATCACCGAGACCCTGAAGCTGGAGGAGACTCGCTTCCGCAAGACCCTGGAGCGCGGCCTGTCGATTCTCGACGAGGAAAGCCGCGGACTCACCAAGGGGCAGAACCTCTCGGGCGATACGGCCTTCACGCTTTACGACACGTACGGTTTCCCGCTCGACCTGACGCAGGACGCTCTGAAGCCCCGGGGCATCGGTGTCGACACGGAGACCTTCGACGCCGCGATGCAGCGCCAGCGCGAGATGGCGCGCGCCGCCTGGTCCGGATCGGGCGAGGCCGCCACGGAGACCGTGTGGTTCTCCGTCAAGGAGCGCACGGGCGCGACAGAGTTCCTGGGCTACGATACGGAAACGGCCGAGGGTGTCGTCCTGGCGCTCCTGAAGGACGGCCGGGAGGTGACGGAGCTCAAGGCCGGCGAGACCGGCCTCGTGGTCCTCAACCAGACGCCTTTCTACGGGGAATCCGGTGGTCAGGTCGGCGATACGGGCGTGATGCAGGGCGAGGGCGCCCGTGTCTTCGTGACCGGCACCGAGAAGAAGCTCGGCGATCTCTTCGTGCACCATGTCACCGTGGAGCACGGTCCGCTGAAGCTGAACCAGTCCCTCGAGCTGACCGTGGACCACCAGCGCCGCTCGGCCGTGCGGTCCAACCACTCCGCCACTCACCTCCTGCACGAGGCGCTGCGCCAGGTCCTCGGCGACCATGTGGCCCAGAAGGGCTCGCTGGTGGCCCCCGACCGCCTGCGCTTCGACTTCAGCCATCCCAAGCCCATCGAGGATGCGGAGCTCAAGGAGGTCGAGGAGATCGCCAACCGCGTCCTGCTCCAGAACGAGCCGGTGGTCACCAAGCTCATGGCCGTGGACGAGGCCATCGAGTCCGGCGCCCGCGCGCTCTTCGGCGAGAAGTACGGCGACGAGGTCCGAGTCGTCTCCATGGGCAAGGGTGAGGCCAACCGGGCATTCTCGGTGGAGCTGTGCGGCGGCACCCATGTCGGCCGCACCGGCGATATCGGCCTCATCACCATCGTGGGCGAGGGCGCCGTCGCCGCGGGCGTACGCCGCCTCGAAGCGATGACGGGCGACGCCGCCCGCCGCTACCTTGCCGATGAAAGCCGCAAGCTGCGCGAGGTCGCGAGCCTCCTCAAGACGCCGGTGGACGAGGTCTCGCCGCGCCTCGCGGCCCTTCTGGAAGAGCGCCGCAAGCTGGAGCGCGACCTCGCCGAGGCGCGTCGCAAGCTTGCCATGGGCGGCGGCGGCGCGGACGGCGGCGATCCGGTCAAGGACGTGGCCGGCATCAAGCTGATGGCTCGCGCGGTCACCGGCGTCGAGATGAAGGACCTGAAGAGCCTCGCCGACGAGGGCAAGAAGCGCCTCGGTTCCGGGGTCGTGGCCATCGTGGGCGTCGCGGAGGACGGCAAGGCCGGCATCGTCGTCGGCGTGACCGAGGACCTGACGGCGAAGGTCGACGCGGTCGCCCTTGTGCGGGTCGGGTCGGAAAAGCTCGGCGGCAAGGGCGGCGGCGGACGCCGCGACATGGCCCAGGCCGGCGGTCCCGACGGGGCGCAGGCCGAAGCGGCGCTCGCCGCCATCGAAGCGGCGCTTACCGACGCCGCGTGAGACCGAACGCCGTGCCGAGGGTTCATCCACACCCGGCGCGGCGCAGGATCTACGAAATCCTCGAACGCAGCAGCGTGAACGACCCCATCGTTCACGCTGTTCATTTTGGCCTGATCCTCCTGATCGCCGTGAATGTCACGGCCGTGGTCCTCGAGAGCGTCCCTTCCATCCGAGAGAGCTACGGCGCGCTCTTTCTCTGGATCGAGATCGTCAGCGGGCTCATCTTCACCGTCGAATACATGGCGCGTCTCTGGTGTGCGCCCGAAGACCCGCCGTTCCAGCACCTGCGGCCGTGGCGGGCGCGCCTGCGCTGGGCCATGCATCCGCAATCCATCGTCGATCTCCTGGCGATCCTGCCTTTCTATCTCGCCTATTGGGACGTCGAGAGCCTGCGGACCCTCCTGCTGCTCCGGCTGTTCCGGTTCTTCAAGCTCGCGCGCTATTCGCCGGGCCTCGCGAGCCTTGCGGAAGCCATCTATGCGGAGCGGCGGGCGTTGCTCGCCTGCGGGGTCATCCTCATCGGTGCCATGCTGCTTGCGGCCTCGGCGATGAACCTTGCCGAGCGGGAGGTGCAGCCCGACAAGTTCGGCACGATCCCGGAGGCGATGTACTGGGCCATCGTGACGCTGACCACGGTCGGCTATGGCGACGCGGTGCCCGTGACGGCGATCGGACGGGTGATCGCTGCCGTGACGGCCGTCATGGGCCTCGTCATGCTGGCCCTGCCGGTCGGCATCGTCGCGAGCGCCTTCTCGCGGGAGATCCATCGCCGCGACTTCGTCGTGACCTGGAGCATGGTGGCCCGTGTGCCCCTGTTCGCCGATCTCGACGCGCATGAGATCGCCACCGTGATGCAATGCCTCAGGTCGCGCAGCTGCATCCCGGGAGAGGTCATCGTCCGCAAGGGCGATGAGGCGCATTCCATGTACCTGATCGCCTCCGGCGACGTGGAGGTGGTGCTGCCGGGCGAGCATGTGAGGCTCGGGCCGGGGGACTTCTTCGGCGAGATAGCGATCCTGAGGCGCCGCCGCCGCTCCGCCACCGTGAAGGCATCGACCCATTGCCGGCTGCTCGTCCTCGATGCGGACGACCTTCATGAATTGCTGGAGGCGAACCCCTCCATCGCGGCGCATCTCCACAAGGTGGCTCAGTCTCGCGGCGGCCGGTAAAGCTCTTCGTGAGCCCCTGATCCGCTTCAATCGTGGTCGGGATGCTGGCGCGAGGCCATCTTCCTCAAATCCTCCGGGCTCGCATAATCCTCCGTCCGCTGGCCGGGCAGGGTGTGCAGCATTGCGAAGGCGGGGAGCTTGCTCTCCAGGCCGTACTGGATTTCCGGCGTGACCCGGCCCGGCTCGTCGAGACTTCCGATCGAGACGGTGATGCGGTCCTGTTCCACATAGGAGAAGGTCAGCGGCGTGCCGCAGTCGCGGCAGAAACCCCGCTCCACGGCCTCGGAACTCTTGAAGATCCCGGGCTGCCCCTTCGTCCAGACCAGATCCTCGCGCGGCACGCCGGTGAGTGCGGAAAAGTAATTGCCGAAAGCCTTCTGACACATGCGGCAATGGCAGATGCTGGCATGGGTCGGCTCGGATAGGAGCGCATAACGCACCGCGCCGCACTGGCAGCCGCCGGTCAGGGTGGGCTTGAAGTCTGGCATGATCTTCTTCCTCCTCCGATAGATTATGATGGCGGCGTCCAGGCGTATTCCCGCAAGGCAAACCAGAGCCCGCCGGGATCTTCGTCCTTGGCACCGTTCGCCAGCCACTCGCGTACGACGTTGTCGATGATCTCTTCGGGCGTGGAACCGTATTGCCGCTGCACGATCCACTCGTGCTCGCCGTCAAGTCCGCCGCCGACCACAGGCACCGCGCCACGCGAGAGAAGTTCGGCGATGCAACGGCGCACGAAATCGATCAGCGCATCGCCTTCGAGTTTAAATCCTTGGCGACCTCCAGGCACGATCTGCCACATGCCTACGGCATCAATCGGCAGTTCGTCGGCGACCCGCTTGATGTGTTCGCTCATTGGGGTCCCATAATACCAATGCTTCGGCTCTTCGGTCATTTCTGATGCACCTTGTATCCATTTGGGACGAGGGGATTATTGCTCCGAATGACGTCGAGCGTTACGCCATATCGCTCGCTCCATCGAATGCCGAAAACGGAGCCGTCTGGCTGCTGATACCATTGGCCTCGGTAGCCGACGGGAGACGTAATAATCTGCGAACCAGGTGTTACTGTTATCAGCATTTCTCTGAATACGGATGTCGGAATGGTATAAATGCCATCCGACGAGCCTCCGCGTGAAAGCGGCGGGGCGTCCCCTATCGGTCGGCAAACTGGCTCCTGTGCCCTCAATTCCCGCAGGCGCGCGGTGGCTTGCAGGGCGGTGGCCTGATGGGCCAGGATCTCGCCTTCGACGCCTTCGTAGAGGTTAGGCCGTGGCTTCCAGTTCGGATCGCGGCGCTGCACTTCGCGCACGAGCGCCGTTGCACGCGCCTCCGTGGCTGCAAGACGTGTTTCCTGAGTGGGAGAGGTTTCATAGATCCGCCCGCGAATGGTGCGGATTCCTCCACTTCGACGGGCGGGCCAATTGACGGTCTCGACCCGGGCCTCGCCGCCACTCCCGCTTTCTCCCACCCATTGCCCGCCATTGGGAGTTCCAGCCGGAACGCGTGGTTGGCTCGGGTTGAAGCGCTTGAGCGCGAGTGCGATGCGTAGGCTCCGGAGTTCTAGCTGCGCGATGGAGAAGGCTCTTCTGGCGCCGAGCCATTCGCGGTGAGAGGAAGATGATATGGACATAAACGATCCATAGCTTCTCAAATATGGATATAATCCTAGAACAAAGCTAGAACATAGTCAAGCTTGCTGGGGCGACCCGTCAACAAAAAAGCCCGGCATGAAGCCGGGCCCTGGATTGGTCGCTGTCTTTCGTTCGTCATGGCCGGGATAAGGCCCGGCCATGACGGGTGAATGGGCTTTAAGCCGCCATGGCTTTTTTGAGGTTTTCGTCGATTTTGTCGAGGAAGCCGGTGGTGGAGAGCCACTTCTGCTCGGCGCCGACCAGCAGCGCGAGGTCCTTGGTCATGAAGCCGGCCTCGACCGTGTCGACGCACACCTTCTCCAGCGTCGCGGCGAAGCGGGCGAGCTCGGCGTTGTCGTCGAGCTTGGCCCGGTGCGCGAGGCCGCGGGTCCAGGCGAAGATCGAGGCGATCGAGTTGGTCGAGGTCTCCTTGCCCTTCTGGTGCTCGCGGTAGTGGCGCGTCACCGTGCCGTGGGCGGCTTCCGCCTCCACCGTCCGGCCGTCGGGCGTCATCAGCACCGAGGTCATCAGCCCGAGCGAGCCGAAGCCCTGCGCCACCGTGTCCGACTGCACGTCGCCGTCGTAGTTCTTGCACGCCCACACATAGCCGCCCGACCACTTCAGCGCCGAGGCCACCATGTCGTCGATCAGGCGGTGCTCGTAGATGATGCCGGCGGCGTCGAACTTGGCCTTGAACTCGTTCTGGTACACCTCCTCGAAGATGTCCTTGAAGCGCCCGTCATAGGCCTTGAGGATGGTGTTCTTGGTCGAGAGATAGACCGGGTACTTGCGCATCAGGCCGTAGTTCATCGACGCACGGGCGAACTCGCGGATCGAGTCGTCGAGGTTGTACATCGCCATGGCGACGCCGGCGTCGGGGAACTTGAACACCTCCTTCTCGATGACGGTGCCGTCCTCGCCCTCGAACTTGATCGTCAGGCGGCCCTTGCCCGGCACCTTGAAGTCGGTGGCGCGGTACTGGTCGCCGTAAGCATGGCGGCCGACGATGATCGGCTGGGTCCAGCCGGGCACCAGGCGCGGCACGTTCTTGCAGATGATCGGCTCGCGGAAGATCACGCCGCCGAGGATGTTGCGGATCGTGCCGTTGGGCGACTTCCACATCTCCTTGAGGTTGAACTCCTTCACCCGGCCCTCGTCCGGCGTGATCGTGGCGCACTTGACGCCGACCCCGTACTTCTTGATCGCCTCGGCGGCCTCGACCGTGACCCTGTCGTTCGTGGCGTCGCGGTGCTCCACGCCCAGGTCGTAGTACTTCAGGTCGAGGTCGAGATACGGGTGGATCAGCTTCTCCTTGATGAAGTGCCAGATAATGCGGGTCATCTCGTCGCCGTCGAGCTCGACGACCGGATTGGCTACCTTGATCTTCGCCATGATCTCACCTTGCGCTTTTTGGGGCTGGAACACTCCTGCCCTGCGGCAGGATGGTTGCGGGGGCTATAGCGCGGTTAGAGCCAGGGGGGAAGGTGGGGGCGGCTTAGGAAATCAGCGCTTTCCCGTCCAGGAGCGCATTCTCGGTGTCTCGGTGCACAGGGCTGCACTGAACAGCGAGTTGACGGTCGCGGCCTTGCTCCGGACCGTCTCGGGGATCCGAGGGCTTCTGACGATGGAAGCCGTCGCCTTCAGGATGGCCCTGTCGCATTCGCAGGCGCTGCGACCGAGTCTTTCGTAGCAGAGATCGTGCGCACGGCAGGCCGCGTCGAGCGCGTCGATCGGCGCGGCCCGGTTGGCATCGCCCGCGCCGCACCAGTTTCCGTGGAACAGGGGAGGCGCCGGTTTGGCCAGGACGTCCGAGGGCGCCGCGAGAGCAGGGTTCGAGAGGAAAAGAATCAGGCACAGACTCGTCGCAAGGCAACGCAACAGGGACACGCGATACTCCATGACGGCGGCTGGAATTGTGACGGTATGACGTCAAGGTGGACAGGAAATAAGGGACATCGATGGGTCCAAGTTCCCGGTAGGAGAAAACTCACCACGTCGCGTGTGCTGCCGCACGGAAATGTAAGCTTATCCGTAGTTCAGATCGTGTCGTTCCGGCGGCTTCCCTAGAGGCATCTGGTCCGATCATTCGGATTTGGGGCGCTGTCGGGAGACTTTTGTAGAACCTCAAGGGGAGCTGACATGCGTCTTGCTATCATTCTCGGAACTGCGGCCCTGGTCCTGGCCGGCTGCCAGACCGCCGAGCAGTCCATGGCCAATGCCGATTCCGTTTGCACGGAATCGGGCCTGAAGCCCGGCACGAAGACTTTCGAGCGTTGCCGGAACGCGAATTACCGCAACAACGTCGCCCAATCGAACGCGGCCGCGAGCCAAGTGGCCGTCGGCACGGCGGTCGGCGTCGTCGGCGGCGCCGCCCTCGGGGCAGCTTCGGCGCGTCCGTATTACCATTGCGGCTGGGGCTGCTGGTAAGCGGTTGGACCGCAACCAAGCGGAGCCGTATGGCCTCTCCGGTATCCCGGAGGGGCTTTTTCACGAAAAGGGAAGATAGGACGATGCGCGATCGCCGGATTTCGGCCCTCGGAAAGACCATCCCTCCAGGATTGCGCCTCGATGCGGCGTCAGCGCGGCTTTCATTTGCAGACAAACAGGTCAGGTTGGCTTAAATCGACAGAGTTGCTCATCGTGCCTGCGGGGCCGACCATGCATAGAAGAACCTTTCTCGCCGCGACCTCCTTTATCGCCGGAATGTCTGCCCTTCGGGCCCAGCCGGATATGCGACTCCGCGCGAAGGATGCGCTCTCGGAAGCCCATTCGCCGACTCATCGCTTCGCGCAGAGACGTTTCGACTCGGTCGATGGGCTGCGCCATTATCAGGTCTTCGTCGCTGTTCCCGTTACCGATCCGCCTGCTGAAGGCTGGCCCGCGATCTGCATGCTCGACGGCAATGCGGCCTTCGATGCCCTTCAGCAGGCGGATCTCGATCGCGTGCGGGACCTTGTGCTTGTCGGCATCGGCTACGAGGAGGGACGGAACGACCCGGACACCCGGGACCTGGATTACACGCCGCCCTTTTTCCTGAACGGCACCACCTTTCCGGCCGATCCGCCCTCGACCGAAAAGGCCGGAGGAGGGGACGTCTTCCTCGCTCTCGTGGCAGAGCGCATGCTTCCCGACGTCGCCAAGGAGTTTTCCCTCGATCCCGCGCGGCAGATGCTGTGGGGCCATTCCTATGGCGGTCTCTTCGTGGTCAACGCCTTGTTCAAACGCCCTGATCTGTTCCGGTCTTATTACGCCATCAGCCCCTCGTTGTCGTGGCATGCGCCGTTGATGCTGCATGCCGAAGACGTTTCGAAGCGTCGTGCAATGGGTCAGTCGGAGTTGGTCGTCCTCTACGAGGTTCCGGAGAATACGCCGGGCGACGAGCGTCGGAAGGCACGGTTGCAGCGGAGGCAGATGATGTTCGACGAAATGTTCGAGCGGCTCGGTGCCCGAGCCGATATCGCTCTGACGCAGCGCGCTTACCCTGGAGAGAATCACGGTTCCATGTTCGGAGTGGGCTTAAGGGCAGCTCTCGCCCGTGGCGTCCCAAAGTGATCCGATACGTAACCATCCATGACTGACCTTCCGCAAAAGCCCATCATCATCCTCGTGGAACCCCAGCTTGCCGAGAACATCGGCATGGTGGCCCGGGCTATGGCCAATTTCGGTCTTTCGGACCTGCGCCTCGTGTCGCCGCGCAACGGCTGGCCGAAGAAGGGCGCCCATTCGGCCGCTTCGGGCGCGACCCACGTGCTTGAAGGAGCGAGCCTCTACGACACGGTACGCGAGGCTATCGCGGACCTGAACTTCGTCTTCGCCACCACGGCCCGGGAACGGGGGCAGATGAAGCGGGTCTTCGCGCCGGACGACGCCATGAAGGAGACGCAGGCGCGCCTGGGGTCGGGGCAGGGGATCGGCATCCTGTTCGGGCGGGAGCGCACGGGCCTGGAGAACGACGAGGTGTCGCTGGCGGACGCCATCATCACCTTCCCGGTCGATCCGAAATTCTCCTCGCTCAACCTCGCGCAGGCCGTCCTGCTGGTCTCCTACGAATGGTACAAGCTCGCGACCGGCGGTGCGCTGCCCTTCGAGGGAGGGCGGCACTCGCCCCCGGCGCCCCGCGAGATGGTGACGTCGTTCTTCGACTACATCGAGACCGAGCTCGAGGCGGTGAACTACTATCCCGAAGACAAGAAGCCGACCATGACCCGCAACATGCGGGACATCTTCCACCGCCTCGCAATGACCGAGCAGGAGGTGCGCACGCTGCGCGGGGCGATTCGGGCCCTTGCGGAAGGCCGACGATTGAGAAAACCTTAATCTAATCGTGGCCTTATGATCAGCGGGCCCTATCTGGCCGATTGGAAAGAGTTCGAGACGACGATGCGCCGCTCCCTGCTGCCTGTTCTGCTCCTTGGCGCCGCCCTCGTGGCCCCGGCGGCTCACGCGGCGACGCCGCCGCAACAGCCCACGCAGGGGCCGGGCGGGCGCGACTACACGTCGTCCGAGGTGGTCAAGCGGGCGCTCGGCACCGCGAGCAGCGGAACCTTCGTGTTCCACGGGAATGACGAGCCTTCGGGGCCGCGTCCCGTGGTGGTGTTCCTGCATTCCTGGGGAGCCGTGAACCCGGGTCTCTACGGCGGCTGGATCGATCACCTGGCCCGCAGGGGCAACCTCGTGCTCTTCCCCCGCTTCCAGGAGGTGAACCGTTCCCGTCCCGCCGACGCTTCGAACCTGGCCGAGGACCTGATCCAGAGCGCTCTCGCGGAGCTGGCGAACGACCCGAAGGCAAAGCCCGACAAGGAGCGGGTCGCCTTCATCGGCCATTCGGCGGGGGTGCCGATCGCGCTCAACCTCGCGGCCGGCGCGGGTTCCGGCAAGGTCCCGGCGCCGAAGCTGATTTTCGGCCTGATGCCGGGCGGCATCGCGTCGAACGAGAAGGAGCGCGGCATCCTCCTGCGCGATCTCTCGGCAGTCGATCCGGCGACCATGATCATCACCATGAGCGGCGACAGGGATTACATACCGAGCGATCGCGCGTCCCGCCTGCTGCTCCAGGAGGCCAGCGCCGTTCCCTCGTCCCGTAAGCTGTTCATGCGGGCGGCATCGGATGACCACGGCTATCCCGCCCTGACGACGACCCTCGCATCGCCCGGATCGCCCAAGGCCGATTACGACGCTTCCGCCATCAAGCTTCCGCCCGATCCGCCTCGCGATCCGAAGCAGAGGAACACCTGGCGCTGGAGCGCTGACATGTCGCTCAGCGGTCCGCAGACAATCCTGACCCAGCAACTCGGCAGCAACGGCACCGATGCGCTCGACTTCCTCGCCTTCTGGAAAACCTTTGACCTCGCGTCCGATGCGGCCTTTGCCGGCAAGGAGGCTTCGGCGCTCCTGCGCGATCCCAAATTCGTCGACATGAGCACCTGGAGCGACGGGTGGCCGGTCAAGCGCCTGTCGGCCCAGGTGCCGAAAGCAGCGGCGCCGGAGAGCAAGGGCGAGCCGACGCCGCGCCGCAAGTTGAATATGGCGCCTCCCGAATCCAAGCACGGACTCGCGCATCGCGCGGACCCGAAGGGCCGCGTCGACGAAAGGGGGACCCGGATTTCCGCGTCGAACGATGCGCAAGCTCAAGAGTTGAGCATCGGATCGGGTTCAAAAGCGGGTTCGCTTCGGGATCCGATGCTCTAGCGGATTTTTTTGACCAAGTCGCGTTCGTAAGGGTTGGTTATGCGTGTCGATCTTCTGGCAGGGGCACTCTATAATCCCGCCGTCATGCCGTCCCCCGTCCCCACCATCCTGGTTTTCGATTCCGGTCTCGGCGGCCTCACGGTCTTTTCAGAGGTGCTGAAGGCTCGCCCGGACGCGCGTTTCGTCTATGCGGCGGACGATGCAGGCTTTCCCTATGGCCGGCTGAGCGAGGCGGTTCTCGTCGAGCGGGTCGGGGCCGTGATGGAGCGTTTGATCGGCCTTCACGATCCGAAGATCGTCGTGGTGGCCTGCAACACGGCCTCGACCGTCGTGCTGCCGCATCTGCGCAAGCGCTTCTCCATTCCCTTCGTCGGCACCGTTCCGGCGATCAAGCCGGCCGCCCGGACGACGCAGACCGGGTACATCTCCGTTCTCGCCACCCCCGGCACCGTGGCGCGGGATTATACCCGCGACCTCGTCGAGACCTATGCGGCGGGCTGTAAGGTCAATCTCGTCGGCTCGCGCCGTCTTGCCGGCTTTGCCGAGGCCGAACTCGCGGGCAATCCCGTCTCGGACGAGGAACTGCTCGACGAGCTTATGCCCTGCTTCGTCGAGGAGGAGGGCGGCAGGACCGACGTGGTAGCCCTGAGCTGCACCCATTATCCATTGCTGCTCCCACGCTTTCAGACCTTGGCACCCTGGCCTGTGACCTGGATCGACCCGGCCCCGGCCATCGCCCGCCGGGTGATCCAGCTCATCGGAGAAACCGTGCCCGGCCACGAGGCGGATGACGACGAAGCCGTTGCGGTTTTCACCGATGGGGCCGGCATCGGCGTACCGTTGCGGGCCGCGCTCCACGTGCGGGGGCTTTCGCAGGTCGTCGTGGAATCCTGGCCCATGCTCCAGACGGCGCCCTGATCCCGAAAGGGTGGACGCACGAAAGTGTGTAAGATGTCGCCCTATCTCTCCCGGGGGCGCCTCCTAAATAGAAAGCTTGAGTCCACGCGCGGGAGAGCTCCATGGTCGAGCCGAAGCCGACGTCGGGGCGCAAGTCCCGAGGCCTCTTTGTCGTTTTTCTCATCCTTCTCCTGGCCGGAGGAGGCTGGGGCGCCTGGCATTGGCATGAGGCCCAGACGGCGCAAAGGGCGGCGGCTGCGCGACCTGCCGCACCGGCTCCCGTTCCGGTTCAGGCAGCCTCCGTAGAGGAAAGCGACATCCCGATCTACATGACGGGGCTCGGTTCCGTGCAGGCCCTGAACACGGTCACCGTTCGCAGCCGGGTCGACGGCCAGATCGATAAGATCGCGTTCCAGGAGGGGCAGATGGTCAAGGAGGGAGACCTCCTGCTCCAGATTGACCCGCGTCCCTTCCAGGCCGCCCTGGACCAAGCCGTCGCGAAGAAGGCGCAGGACGAAGCGCAGCTGGTGAGCGCCAAGGCGGATCTCGAACGGACCCGTCAGCTCATCACCCGCGATTTCGCGTCCAAGCAGCAACTCGACGTCCAGCAGGCGAACGTGAATTCGCTCAACGCCCAGATCCAGGCGGATCAGGGCGCCATCGACAATGCGACCACACAGTTGAGCTACACGACGATCCGGGCCCCGCTGACGGGCCGTACGGGCCTGCGGCAGGTCGATCAGGGCAACATCGTCCATGCGTCCGATACGAACGGCATCGTGCAGATCGCCCAGATCGAGCCGATCGCCGTCATCTTCAC
This sequence comes from Microvirga lotononidis, assembly GCF_034627025.1. NCBI lineage: Bacteria > Pseudomonadati > Pseudomonadota > Alphaproteobacteria > Hyphomicrobiales > Methylobacteriaceae > Microvirga > Microvirga lotononidis. The sequence continues at coordinate 3,672,416 of NZ_CP141048.1, forward strand.
CGCTCCCGAGGCGGAGCTTTCCGGCATCCTGAAGGCGCAGGGGCAGGGACCGCTCAAGGTCTGGGCCCTGACATCGAGCGGCAAGACGCCCCTGGCCGAGGGCGAACTCACCTTGGTGAACAACCAGGTCGACAGCGCGACGGGGACCGTGCGCCTCAAGGCGCAGTTCGCCAACAAGGATCACAGCCTCTGGCCGGGAATGTCGGTGGATGCGCGCCTGCTGGTGCGCACGCTGAAAGGGGTCGCGGCGGTGCCGAACACGGCGGTCCAGAGAGGGCCGCAGGGCCTCTTCGCTTATGTCGTGAAGACGGACAACACGGTCGAGATGCGCCCGATCAAGGTCGGGGTGATCACAGCCGACAAGGCGGTCATCGAGAGCGGGGTGAGCGTCGGGGAAAGGGTCGTCACGGCCGGGCATTACCGGCTCCAGCCAGGAGCATCCGTGCAGGTCACGAACGCTTCGGAAACGCATGTCGCGGCCGGGGAGATGAAGTGACATGAGTGCTGCATTCTCAAGGGGCGGCGTCTCGGCCCCGTTCATCCGTTATCCGGTTGCCACCACGCTGTTGATGATCGGGATCCTGTTCGCGGGCCTGACCGCGTATCCGTTCCTTCCGGTCGCGCCGCTGCCCCAGATCGACTTTCCGACGATCCAGGTGTCCGCAACATTGCCGGGCGCCAGCCCGCAGACCATGGCCTCGTCGGTCGCCCAGCCCCTCGAACGGCAGTTCGGACAGATCCCGGGCGTCACTCAAATGTCCTCCGCGAGCGCGCTCGGCTCGACGTCGATCACGATCCAGTTCGATCTCGACCGGAACATCGACGCGGCCGCCCAGGACGTCCAATCGGCCATCAACGCGGCCAGCGGACAATTGCCCAAGAATCTGCCGAGCCCGCCGACCTATCGTAAGGTCAATCCGGCCGACACGCCGATCCTCATCGTGTCCGTGGTCTCCGATGCCCTGCCGCTCACGGAGGTCAGCGACAACGCGGACACAAAGCTCGCCCAGCAGGTAAGCCAGATCTCGGGCGTGGCCCAGGTGGTGATCGGCGGCCAGCAGAAGCCCGCGATCAGGGTGCAGCTCGATCCCACGAAGCTGGTGAACAAGAACCTGTCCCTGGAGGACGTGCGCTCCAAGCTCGCCATTTCCACCGTCGATGCTCCCAAGGGCTCGATCGACGGAGACACCCGCAGCTTCACCATCTATGCCAACGACCAGCTGGTGCAGGCGGAGGAGTGGAACGACGTCATCGTGGCTTATGCGGACGGCGCTCCCATCCGAGTGAGGGACATCGGGCAGGCGGTGGCCGGCCCGGAGAACACGAAGCTCGCCGCGTGGGCTAACGGAAAGCGCGGGGTGTTCCTCATCGTCTTCAAGCAGCCCGGCGCCAATGTGATCGACACGGTCGACCGGGTGAAGGCCCAGCTCCCCCGCCTGGAAGCCGCGATGCCGCCCGCCATCAAGATCGGCGTCCTGAGCGACCGGACCCAGACGATCCGCGCCTCCGTGGCCGACGTGCAGTTCACCCTTCTGATCACCATCGCCCTCGTGGTGTTCGTGATCTTCGTCTTCCTGCGACGGCTATGGGCGACGGTCATTCCGAGCGTCACGGTTCCCCTGGCCCTGCTCGGCACCTGCGGCCTGATGTATCTCGCGGGCTACAGCCTCGACAACCTGTCGCTCATGGCGCTGACCATCTCCGTGGGCTTCGTCGTCGACGATGCGATCGTCATGCTCGAGAACATCGTCCGTCACGTCGAGGACGGCGAGTCCCCCATGAACGCGGCCTACCAGGGCGCCGGAGAGATCGGCTTCACCATCCTGTCCATCAGCGTGTCCCTGGTCGCGGTGTTCATCCCGCTCCTCTTGATGGGCGGCATCATCGGCCGGCTGTTCCGCGAATTCTCCATCGTCATGACCATGACGATCGCCGTCTCGGCCGTCGTGTCGCTGACCCTGACGCCCATGATGGCGTCGCGCCTTCTCAAGCCGCACGGGCCGGAGGAGAGGCACGGCCGGCTCTATCGCTGGCTCGAGGCGTCGTTCACGGCGCTCGAGCGCGGTTACGAGCGGGGTCTCGATGGGGTTCTGCGGCACCGTTTCCTCACGCTCCTCGTGTTCTTCGCAACGCTCGCCGCGACGGTCGCGCTGTTCATGGCGATCCCGAAAGGATTCTTCCCGCAGCAGGATACGGGCTTCCTCGTCGGGACGTCGGAGGCCGCGCAGGACATCTCGTTCAAGGACATGTACGAGCGCCAGCAGGCACTCGGCGACATCGTGGCGAACGATCCCGACGTCGCGACCTATGCCATGTCGATCGGAGCGGGGAACGGCGCATCGACCCTGAATACGGGCCGGTTCTATATCAGCCTCAAGCCCCGGTCGGAACGGAATGCATCCGCGACCGAGATCATCGCCCGCCTGAGGCCGCAATTCGACAAGGTCGAGGGGATCCGCCTTTTCCTGCAGGCATCGCAGGACATCAACGTGGGCGGACGCCAGGCGCGCACCCAGTACCAATACACCCTTCAGGACGCCAATCTGGACGAGCTGAACGACTGGGCGCCGAAGGTCCTGGAGAAGCTCCGGACGCTGCCCGAACTGCGCGATGTGGCGACCGACCAGCAGGTGAGCGGCACAACCCTGACCCTGACGATCAACCGGGACCAGGCCTCCCGCTTCGGATTCACGCCGCAGCAGATCGACGACACGCTCTACGACGCCTTCGGTCAGCGGCAGGTCACCCAGTACTTCACCCAGCTCAACAGCTACAACGTCGTCATGGAGGTGCTGCCGGACCTGCAGGGCGATACGGAAACGCTCAGCAAGATCTATCTGAAATCGCCGATCTCCGGCCAGCAGGTCCCGCTCTCGACATTCGCCAGCTGGACGACGCGCAAGATCGCGCCCCTCGCGATCAATCACCAGGGACAGTTTCCCGCGATCACGATCAGCTTCAACCTCGCGCAGGGCACCGCCCTGGGAGAGGCGACCCAGGCCATCGAGCGGGCCGTGGCCTCGCTCAACCCGCCCGGATCGCTCGCCGGAACCTTCCAGGGCAATGCGCAGGCCTTCCAGGCCTCGCTCGCGACGGTGCCGCTCCTCATCATGGCAGCCCTCGTGGTCGTCTACCTGATCCTCGGCATTCTCTACGAGAGCTACATTCACCCCATCACGATCCTGTCGACGCTGCCCTCGGCGGGCCTCGGCGCCATCGCGACGCTCATGCTGTTCGGGTTCGATTTCAGCCTGATCGCCTTCATCGGGGTGATCCTGCTGATCGGCATCGTGAAGAAGAACGGCATCATGATGGTCGATTTCGCCATCAGCGCCGAGCGGGACGAGGGGCTCTCCCCCCGTGAGGCCATCCGGAAGGCGGCGATCCTGCGGTTCCGTCCGATCATGATGACCACCATGGCGGCGCTTCTCGGCGGCGTGCCGCTCATGCTGGGACACGGCACGGGCTCGGAGATTCGCCAGCCCCTCGGTTATGCCATCGTGGGCGGCCTCGTGGTCAGCCAAGCCCTGACCCTGTTCACGACGCCGGTGGTCTATCTCTATCTCGACAGCCTGTCCCTGGCCGTCCGCTCCTGGTGGTCCGGCCGCCATCCCGAGGCCGAGGAGACGCCCGAAGCGACCGCCCAGGCGGCCGAGTGAGGCGTCTTCCTTGACAGGCCGGCCCGTCTCGACTAAGGCAATCCCGTTCACGCGGTCCTCTCGGGCCGCGTAACTTTTTACGCTCCCGTGGCCCGGTTCCGGCCGGCCTGTCGTCCTGTCCCTCGAGACGGTCCTTTGGACCTCCTCGGGAATGAGGGGAAGAGGAGGGCGCGTTCCTCGCAGATTCGACAACAAGAGGAACAGCGATGTCGAAGCGCATTCAGGCCAAGCACAAGCTTGACCGCCGCATGGGTCAGAATATCTGGGGCCGCCCGAAGAGCCCCGTGAACCGCCGCGAATATGGCCCCGGCCAGCACGGCCAGCGCCGCAAGGGCAAGATGTCTGACTTCGGCACGCAGCTGCGCGCCAAGCAGAAGCTCAAGGGCTACTACGCCAACATCACCGAGAAGCAGTTCCGCCGCTACTACGCGGAGGCGATCCGCCTGAAGGGCGATTCCGGTGAGAACCTGGTCGGCCTGCTCGAGCGCCGTCTCGACGCGGTCGTGTACCGCGCGAAGTTCGTCGCCACCCCGTTCGCTGCCCGTCAGTTCGTGAACCACGGTCACGTGAAGGTCAACGGCCGCCGCGTCAACATCCCGAGCTATCAGGTGAAGGCCGGCGATGTGATCGAGGTGAAGGACAAGTCGAAGCAGCTCGAGGTCGTCGTCGTGGCGTCCCAGCTCGCCGAGCGCGACGTTCCGGACTACATCGAGGTCGATCATTCCAAGATGACGGCCCGCGTGACGCGCATCCCGACCCTGTCGGAAGTGCCGTACCCGGTCCAGATGGAACCGAACCTCGTGATCGAGTTCTATTCGCGCTAATCCGCGAAGAGCCGGTTTCGAAAACGAAGAAGGCCGCCCCATGGGGCGGCCTTTTTGTTGTTTGGGGTTCGCGCATCCCTATCCGAAAAGCCGGATCCCCCTGTTGCGCTCGCTGCCTTACTGCTGCGAGGCAGGGCCGCGAGGACCGTGGCCCATCATGCCGGGGCCATGGTCCATCATCATCGCGGCACGGCGTCCGTGATGGCCGTCCCGGCCGGCCCGTCCGCGCTGCTCGCCCCAGCCGCCGTTGATGGCTTCACGCATGAGGCGCGGGGCAATCCGCTTCTGGTCCTCGCTGAAGCTGTCCCAGAGCGGGCGGAGGGCTTTGGTCAGCGCGGCGGAGCGCTGGGCGCTTTCGTTCAGCATGGTGCTGCGCTGCTCGAGGCGCTGCATCAGGTCCATGGAGCGGCGCTGGTCGCGGTTCTCACGAAACTGCTGCATGCGGGTATAGCGCTCGGAGGCCGACGTCCGGATCGCGGTTTCCACCGGACCCCACAGGCGTTCCTGATCGGCAGACAGCTTCAGGCCGGCCTTGATCGCCGCGACACGGGCATCCACCAGCCGGTTGTAATCGTCCTGGCTCATGCGGGGGCGGCGGTTCTGCTGGCCCTGGTCCTGGGAGGCCGCCGGCGCATTCGGGGCAGGATTCTGCTGTGCGAACGCGTAAGTCCCGGAGCCTGCCAGCAGGGCGGCGAGAGCGACGGTTGCAAAGGTCTTCATGGATATCCTCCGTTGTGGCGATAGGACAAGATTGCTCTCATCCTGCTCTCGCTCAGGTGACCGCCGCATGAACTTTTCGTCATGTGGATAAGGTCGGAGGCATCCTCGTAGTCAGCCTCTCCGGAGGTTCACAGCCGTTTCAGGAATCCGGCGAAACGCATGAGGCCCTCGGGCCACGGGCCGTGGCCGCTCTCCGTGTTCAGGTGGCCCGCATCGCCCGCGTCGACGATGGCCGAGCCCCAGGCATAGGCGATGTCTTCCGCCTTGGCGTAGTCGCAATGCGGATCGGTGCGGCTGGCCACGAGAACGGACGGGAAGGGGAAAGGCTCGCGCGGGATCGGCGCGAAGGCCCGGTCGATGGCCGGGATGAAGTCGGGCCGTTCCACGTCCGGCAGGCTGACCAGGAAGGCGCCCTTGGCCTTCCCGCCCGCGAGCTGCGGCGCCGCATGGGCGATGGCCAGCACGCCGAGGCTGTGCCCAACGAGCACGACCGGCTTCTGGGCGCGCTCCACGTCGCGCACGATGCGCTCGACCCAGGCGTCCTTGTTGGGGGCGTCCCAGTTCTCCTGTTCGACGCGCCAAGCGGTCGAGAGCTGGCGCTCCCACCGGCTCTGCCAATGGTCTTCGCCGGAATTGGTGTGGCCGGGAACGATGAGGATTTCGCAATCGGAGGTTTTCATGACCGGGAGATAAAGACCCGCCGAGGCAGGTTCAAGCGCTCCGCTTCAACTCCATGTTCTGCTCGGCCTCCTTCAGGACGGCCTCCCGTTCCGCGATGTAGTCGCGGGTCAGGGGTACCGCGTCGTTGCGGCGGGCGAGCTGGACCTGGAAGACGACCGCGTCCTGCCAGCGGAAGGCGGATTCGGACATGGCGAGATAGCATTCCCACATCCGGCAGAAACGCTCGTCATAGAGGCGCAGGACCTCTTCGCGATGGGCCATGAAGCGCTCGCGCCAGGCCTTCAAGGTATAGGCGTAGTGCAGGCGAAGGATCTCGATGTCGGTCACCACCAGCCCGGCGCGCTCGATGGCGGGCATCATCTCCGACAGGACGGGCAGATGGCCGCCCGGGAAGATGTATTTCGTGATCCACGGATTGGTCGGGTAGGGCGTGCCGGTTCGCCCGATGGTGTGGAGGAGCATGACGCCGTCGGCCTTCAGGAGGCTCCGGCTGGCCTGGAAATAGGCGTCGTAGGAGGACACGCCGACATGCTCGAACATGCCGACCGAGACGATGCGGTCGAAGGAGCCTTTCGTGTCGCGGTAATCCTGAAGCTCGAATTGCACACGGTCCTGGAGGCACGCGGTGGCGGACCGCTTGCGCGATGCCTCCAGCTGCTCCTCCGAGAGCGTGATTCCCTTGACGGAGCCTGCGCCGGCCACCTGGGCCAGATAGAGCCCCATTCCGCCCCAGCCGGAGCCGATGTCCAGGACGCTGTGGCCCGGATCGACCAGCAGTTTGGCCGCGATGTGCCGCTTCTTGGCCATCTGCGCCTCTTCGAGGCTCGCGTCGGGATGGTCGAAATAGGCGCAGGAATACTGGCGGTCGCCGTCGAGGAAGAGGGCGTAGAGCCGGCCGTCGAGATCGTAATGGTGGGCGACGTTGCGCTTCGAGCGGATGGCGTCGTTCTCGGCCCGCCGCATCATCCAGGCGCGGATCTTGCGCAGGCGATGCAGGGGAAGCTCGTCGAGCTCCCCATGGGTGTCCTGAAGGAGGAGTTGGAGCAGGTCGAGGATATTGCCCTTCTCGATGACGAGGCGGCCGTCGACGAACAATTCACCGAGCTTCAGCTCCGGGTGAAGGCAGAGGGCCATCTGGGCTGCGGCATCCGTGAACCGGATCGAGACCTGCGGCTCGGCCCCGTTGCCGAACGTGAAACGCTTGCCCCTGGCCGTTATCATCTCCAGGGTGCCGTGTTTTATGGCCCGCGTGAACGCAAGATCGAGAAGCTTCTCCGACAGCATGGCAACAACCCCCGCGCCATTGATCTTTCAACGCATCGGGCGGAAAAGTGGCTCCGGTTTTCCGCACCGGACGATGCGTTCGTCAAAAGAGAGGCATCGGACCCAAAAGCGGACACCACTCCTGGGCCCGACGCCTGACTGGGGATTCTTGCTCAGTCGGGAAATATTTCCAACCCCCGAGCTATGCGCCGCCTGCGCCGAAGACCCGCGTGAAGATCGTATCCACATGCTTGAAGTGGTAGCCGAGGTCGAAGCACGCTGCGATCTCGTCCGGGGACAGGTACTTCGTCACGTCCGCGTCGTTCTTCAGCAGGGTCAGGAAGTCGCCTTCCCCGCGCCAGACCGGCATGGCGTTGCGCTGGACGAGCCGGTAGGCATCCTCGCGGGATGCGCCCTTCTGGGTCAGGGCCAGCAGAACCCGCTGTGAGTGGACGAGGCCGCCGAGACGGTCCAGGTTCTTCTGCATGTTCTCCGGGTAGACCACCAGCTTGTCGATGACGCTGGTCAGGCGGGCGAGCGCGAAGTCCAGGGTCACGGTGGCGTCGGGGCCGATCATGCGCTCGACGGACGAGTGGGAGATGTCCCGCTCGTGCCAGAGCGCCACGTTCTCCATGGCCGGCATGGCGTAGGCCCGGACCATGCGGGCAAGGCCCGTCAAGTTCTCGGTGAGCACGGGATTGCGCTTGTGCGGCATGGCGGAGGAGCCCTTCTGGCCGGCCGAGAAGAACTCTTCCGCCTCAAGGACTTCGCTCCGCTGCAGGTGGCGCACTTCCGTGGCCAGGCGCTCGATGGAGGACGCGATGACGCCGAGGGTGGCGAAATACATGGCGTGCCGGTCGCGGGGGATGACTTGGGTCGAGACCGGCTCGACCTGGAGGCCCATCTGCTCGGCCACGTATTCTTCGACGCTCGGGTCGATATTGGCGAAGGTGCCGACCGCGCCCGAGATGGCGCAGGTGGAAATCTCCCGCCGCGCCTCGATCAGGCGGACCTTGCAGCGCTCGAACTCCGCATAGGCCTGGGCGAGCTTGAGGCCGAAGGTGGTGGGCTCCGCGTGGATGCCGTGCGAGCGGCCGATAGTCGGCGTCATCTTGTGCTCGAAGGCCCGGCGCTTGATAGCGGCCAGCAGCTCGTCGAGATCGTGCAGGAGAAGGTCGGACGCGCGGGCGAGCTGCACGTTGAAGGTGGTGTCCAGCACGTCCGAGGAGGTCATGCCCTGGTGGACGAAGCGAGCCTCGGGTCCCACGATCTCGGCCAGATGCGTGAGGAAGGCGATGACATCGTGCTTCACCTCACGCTCGATGGCGTCGATCCGCTCCACGTCGAAGGTGGCCTTGGAGCCCTCCTCCCAGACCTTCTCCGCGGCTTCTTTCGGCACGACGCCGAGATTGGCGAGCGCCGTCGTGGCGTGGGCCTCGATCTCGAACCAGATGCGGAACTTGGTTTCCGGCGACCAGATGGCCACCATCTCGGGACGGCTGTAACGGGGGATCATGGCTTTCCACTTCCACGCGGGTGATATGCCCGCGCGGTAGCACGATAGCCCTTTGATCTCAACGCGCCTTTGCGGCCGCCTCGCGAATGGCCGCCATGTTGGACGCATAGGCGCCGGGACCGCCCTTGAACGTGGCGGAGCCCGCGACGAGCACGTTGGCTCCGGCTTCCGCCACCAGCGGCGCGGTCTCGGACGTCACGCCGCCGTCGATCTCGATGTCGATGTCCCGGTCTCCGACCATTTCCTTGATCCGGCGCAGCTTGTGGCAGACCGAGGGGATGAAGGCCTGTCCGCCGAAGCCCGGATTGACCGTCATCAGAAGGATCAGGTCGACCTCGTCGATCACAGGCTCGATGGAGCCTTCATGCGTGCCGGGATTGAGCACGATGCCGGCCTTCTTGCCGAGCTTGCGGATGGTCTGGAGCGAGCGGTGCAGGTGCGGCCCGGCTTCCGCATGAATGCTGATGATGTCGGCGCCCGCCTTGGCGAAGGCTTCCAGGTAGGGATCGACCGGGGCGATCATCAGGTGGACGTCGAAGGGCTTGGACGTATGAGGGCGCAGGGCCTTCACCACGTCGGGGCCGATGGTGATGTTCGGCACGAAATGCCCGTCCATCACGTCGATATGGATCCAGTCCGCACCGGCGGAGTCGATGGCGCGGATTTCTTCGCCGAGCTTCGAGAAATCGGAAGCCAGGATCGAGGGGGCAATGAGGAGCGGGCGTGTCATGCCGCGCCGGTAGCACGAGCCTTTTCCCGCCGCAACGGGGCATCGAGCCGCTCGCTCGGACCAATTGAAGACCACTTGGCTGGGGAAGGGGGCTTTTGCGGCATGAAATCCGTGGACGGCTTCGAGCCAACGGGAGTAAAGATGCCTCATCAATAGGCATGAACGTCGTCTTCCGATCCTGGCGGATGGCGGAACGGGGCAGGGTCTCGATGCGTAAGGATGTGGTTGTTCTGGGTGCCGGCATCGTCGGCGTGTCGATTGCGGTGCATCTGCAGAAGCGAGGACGGTCGGTCCTGCTCGTCGACAAGCGCAAGCCAGGCGAAGAGACCTCTTTCGGCAATGCCGGCCTGATCCAGCGCGAGGGCGTCTATCCTTACGGCTTCCCGCACGATTTCGGCGCCCTGCTGCGCTATGCCCTCAACAACACCATCGACGCCCATTACCATTGGGCCGCGATCCCCAGGCTCGCACCGTTCCTGTGGCAGTACTGGATGCATTCCCGTCCCGCCCAGCACAAGGCGATCGCCCGGATGTACGCGCCTCTCATCGAGCGCAGCGTCACCGAGCACATGGCGCTGGCGGAGGAATCCGGCTCCACGCACCTGATCCGTCCGACCGGCTGGATGAAGGTGTTCCGCGACGAGAAGAGCCGCGACGAGCAGTTCAAGGACGCGGAGGACGTGAAGCGCGACTTCGGCGTCAATTTCGATGCGCTCGACACGCGGGCCGTGGCCGAGCGCGAGCCGCATCTCAAGGTCGAGACGAAGGGCGGCATTCATTGGACCGATCCGGCCTCGGTGTCCGACCCGCACATGCTGACCATGGGTTATGTCGGGCTGTTCGAGCGGCTCGGCGGCGAACTGGCGGCGGGCGACGCCCGCACGCTCGAGCAGACTCCGACCGGCTGGCGCGTCCAGACGGAGAAGGGGCCGGTCGACGCCGGCGAGGTCGTCATCGCCCTGGGCGCCTGGGCCGACGTGGTGACGACGAAGCTCGGCTATAACCTGCCTCTGGCTGTCAAGCGCGGCTACCACATGCATTACAAGGCCGTGGGCAATGCGGTGCTCAACCGGCCGACCCTCGATTTCGACCGGGGCTATTTCCTCGCCCCGATGACGAAGGGCATCCGCCTGACGACAGGGGCCGAGTTCGCCAACCGCGACGCGCCTAAGACGCCGGTTCAGCTTCAGCGGGCCGAGCCCATCGCCCGGGACTTCTTCCCCCTGGGCGAGCGGGTCGATCCCGAGCCCTGGATGGGCATGCGCCCCTGCACCCCGGACATGATGCCGATCATCGGCCCGGCGCCCAAGCACAAGAACCTCTGGTTCGGCTTCGGCCACGCCCATCATGGCCTGACCCTCGGCCCGGTGACGGGACGGCTCCTGGCCGAGATGATCACTGGCGAGACGCCTGTCGTCGATCCGAAGCCTTATCGGGCGGATAGGTTCTAGAGCCTCGGACCCAAAAGTGGAGACCACTTTTGGGATTCATCCGATGCTCCTTCTCTTGGCTGGCGCATCGGATTCGGCGGAAAACCGGGCCACTTTTCCGTCCGATGCGCTAGCCTCGCGAGAACCTGTCCCGCCAGGCCGGCTGCGCGTCCGGATAGGGCAGGGCCGTCGCCTCGTAGACCCCGCGTGCGATCGCGCGGGTCAGCGCGTCGGCGGCAAGAGCCGTGAGTTCCGTGAACTCCGCCGCCTCGTCCTGGAGCGGCCTGCGCCCCGTAGCGGCGGTGAAGATCGTGTCGCCGTCGAACAGGGCGTGAGAGAAGCGCAGAGCCCGGGCAAGCCCCGCATGGGACGCGATGGCGAGGCGTTTGGCCTGGGCCTTCGTCAAGGCAGCGTCCGTCGCGACGAGCGCGATAGTCGTGGCCGGCTGCGGCCCGCCTTTCCAGACGAGCTGGCGTTTCTGCGCATCGACGCGCTCGGGATGCCCGTACCCGCCGAATTCCCCGCCTTCCTCCAGGGCGCCCGCCCAGAAATGCGGGCCGTTGCCGATGACCGCCGAGGCAATGCTGTTCACCACCACGAGCGCTCCGACCGTGTGACCGGCTGAGGTGACGGCGCTGGCCGAGCCGAGGCCTCCTTTGAAATTCGCCGTCGTGGCGCCGTATCCGCCCCCGGCCGTGCCGAGTTCAAAGTCCGGTCCGGCCTGGCGGGCCGCGTCGTAGCCGAGTTCCCGATAGGGCGGGTAACGGCCCCAATCCTTGTTGCCGCCGTTGATGAGATCGAAGATGCACGCCTGCGGGACCAGGGGGACGAGCGCATCCCGGACGGCGAAGCCGATCCCCTGTTCTCTTAAGTAAGCCTGAACTCCACTGGCCGCATCGAGGCCAAAGGCGGAGCCGCCGGAGAGCACGACCCCGTGGATGCCGGGCGCCATCTTGTCCGGGTCGAGCAGATCGGTCTCGCGGGTGGCCGGAGCCCCGCCCATGACGAAGGCCGAGGCGACGGCCGGCGCGTCGAAGAGCGCGACTGTCACGCCGGAGCCGAGGGCGGAATCCTGGGCATTGCCGATGCGAAGGCCGGGGACGTCGGTGATGAGATTGCGGCGCTGTGTCATGGGGTGAAGCAAACCGAATTTCGGCCGCCTTCACAAGCTGGAGAACGGGCCTTTCACCGCCTTTCTCAAGCGGCCGCGACAGGATAGAAGGCTCCCATGCTCAGTGTTTCCTATCCGGCCGCGGCGCTCGGCGGCCTCATCAGTTTCTTAAGTCCCTGCGTCCTGCCGCTGGTGCCGCCCTACCTGTCGTTTCTCGCCGGCACCACCTTCGACCGGCTGAGCGCGGGAGACGACCGCGCCGTCCGGCAGCGGGCCATCCTGGCGGCCTTGCTGTTCGTGGCGGGCTTCTCGACCGTCTTCGTGCTGCTGGGAGCCACGGCCTCGGCCCTGGGGCAGGTGATCCGGCAATATCTCGATGTCCTGAGCACCGTGGCGGGCATCGCCATCATCGTGATGGGCCTGCATTTCCTCGGGCTCTTCCGCATCGGCCTGTTCTACCGCGAGGCCCGGTTCCAGGTGACGAGACCCGTGGGGCTCTGGGGCGCCTACGTGATGGGCCTTGCCTTCGCCTTCGGCTGGACACCCTGCATCGGTCCGGTCCTCGCCGCGATCCTGACCGTGGCTGGCTCGGAGGACAGCGTGTCTTACGGCGCCCTTTTGCTCGCCGCCTATTCGGCCGGACTCGGCATTCCCTTCCTGCTCGCCGCCTTCGCCATGAAGCCGTTCGTGGCGCTTCTGAAGCGCATGCGCTCCCGCTTCGCCCTGATCGAGAAGGTCATGGGCGTTCTCCTCGTCCTCACCGGCATCGCCTTCCTCACCGGCTGGATCGGCAACATGTCGTTCTGGCTCCTGGAGACGTTTCCGGCGCTGGGGACGCTGGGGTAGCGCCGCACAGGAATCGGGTCGCTCCAGGGGGACGAACTTGCCATCGTGGTGATCCCACACGGAGATCGCCTATGTCCTTCCTGATCCGCGGCCTCGATGCCGAGCCTTTCGCGCCCCTGTTCGAACTGAATGATGCCGACCTCAGGGCCATCGGCGCCCAGCGCGTCCATGCCGATGAGGCCGATGCCTATCCGTGCCGCGTGTCCCTGACCCGGGTTGCGGTCGGGGAGGAGCTTCTGCTGCTCAACCACGCTCATCAGACGACCGGGACGTCACCCTATCGCGCGGCCGGTCCGATCTTCGTCAGCCGGTCAGGGAAGGCCGGGACGTATCGGGGCGAATTGCCACCGATGATGCGGGACCGACTCCTGTCCTTAAGGGCCTATGATGCCGCAGCCTTCATCGTCGATGCGGAGGTGGCCGAGGGTGAGGACGTTCTCGAGGTGATCGGACGGTTCTTCGCCAACACGCACGTCGCGCATATCGATGCCCATTTCGCCCGGCGCGGCTGCTTCGCCGCCCGGATCGAGCGGGCCTGATCACTCCTCGCTTCGGACCGTGTGCCCGGCGGCTCTCAGCGCCGCGGCGGCCTTGTCCGTATCGCCCGCCTTCACCAGCACGTAATCGGTGCTGAAGGTGGAGGTGGCGAAGATGCCCACGCCGGCGCCCGCCAGCGGCGCGAGCACGGAAGCGAGAATACCCGGAACACTGAAATCGAAGCTCTGTTCGATCCGGAAGCAGCGCCAGCCGGCATCGATTTCGGCGTGCGGCGGGGCATGGTCGAGGGGGCAGACGAGCGTCGTTTCCTCGGTCGCCTGGACGAGGAGAGAGAAGGGGCCGGGTGCAGGAGCCACGGCCGGCGTGTCTGAAGGAAAACGGCAGACGGCGTAGGAGTTCTTGAGCAGGGAAAGGTTGAGAGCGGGCATCGTCACCAGTTTCCGAGAGGCCGGTTGGAAATTCATTTTTCTCGTCATGCCCGGCCTTGTGCCGGGCATCCACGCCTTTGCTGGGCTGTGGTTCCCAAGACGTGGGTGGCCGGGACGAGCCCGGCCACGACGTGGGTTATATCAACGGAAAACGGAGAAGCCTCGGTTTCCTGTTTCTGGCTCGGCCCTTGAGCAGGATGTCCATAAGAAAACCCGCCCTGTCGCCAGGGCGGGTCTCCGAATGTCGGCTTTCAGGCCGATCGATTACATGGCGAGTTCGTTGCCCGTGTAGTCGATCTTGCCGTCGGCGCCCTTCTTCCAGACGTACATGACGTAGTCCGGACGGGTGATGTCGCCCTTCTTGTCGAAGGAGAGGTCACCGATGACGGTCTTGAAGGGCTTGCCGGCCTTCATGACGTCGGCAACCTTCTTGCCGTCGAAGCTGCCGGCCTGCTTGGCGGCGTCGGCCAGGATCTGGGCGGCCGCATAGCTGTAGAGCGTGTAGGCTTCAGGCTCGTAGTTCTTGGCCTTGAACTTGGCCACCACGTCCTTGGCGTTCGGGTTCTTGCGCGGATCCGGCGAGAAGGTCATCAGGGTGCCTTCGGCGCCCGGGCCGGCGATCGAGACGAACTCGGCCGACACGATGCCGTCACCCGACATGAGCGGGGCGTTCAGGCCCTGGTCGCGCATCTGGCGGATGATGAGGCCGGCTTCCGTGTGGAGGCCGCCGAAATAGACGACGTCGACGCCAGCCTGCTTCAGCTTCGACACGAGAGCGGAGTAGTCCTTCTCGCCCGGGTTCACGCCTTCATAGACGACTTCCTTCAGACCCTTGGAGTTCATGGTCTTCTGGGTCTCGTCGGCAAGGCCCTTTCCGTAGGGGGTCTTGTCGTGGATGACGGCGACCTTCTTGCCCTTGAACTTGTCGGCGAGGTAGCTGCCGGCAACGAGGCCCTGCTGGTCGTCGCGTCCGCAGGTGCGGAAGGTGTTCCACAGGCCGCGCTCGGTGAACTGCGGGTTGGTCGAAGCGGGCGAAACCTGGACGATGCCAGCTTCCTCGTAGACGGAGGAGGCGGGGATCGAAACGCCGGAGTTGAAGTGGCCGACGACGAACTTCACGCCTTCAGCGGCGAACTTGTTCGCCACCGACACGCCCTGCTTCGGATCGGACACGTCGTCGCCGACGACGACCTGGAGCTTCTGTCCATTGATGCCGCCAGCGGCATTGATGTCTTCGACAGCCTGCTCGACGCCGTTCTTCAGCTGGGCGCCGAAGGCCGCGTTCGGGCCGGTGATGGGGCCAGCGACGCCGATCTTGATCTGGGCGCTGGCAGCGCTGGAGAAGGCGAGGCCAAGACCAAGCGCCACGCCGGTCAACAGCAGTTTTTTCATGAGGTCACTCCTCTGGGTGGTTTTATAGGCCCCCCTTCCTTTGTGGGGCCGGTTTGACGGTAGACCCGTCATCCGAGGTAACATCATGCTGTTTTTTAAGCGGATGTCACCTGGGAATTTTTCGACCGGAGCGTCGGGCCCAAAAGAGGAAACCCTTTTTGGGATCAATCCGATGCGCCGTCTTTTTAACGCAGCGCATCGTTCGGTGCGGAAAGCCTGATCCGCCTTTCCGCACGATGCGCTCAGCCCTTCACGGCGGACGTCTTTTCCCGCCAGGAGAAGGGGCCGCTCCGCTCGTAGAGCCAGCGGTATTGGGTGGTCATCATGCGGGCGCGGCGGTACTGGAAACCCAGGGCGCCGACGATCAGCAGCACGATGGTGTCGACCGCGTAATAATGGATCGACAGCAGCGTCCCGCCGAACAGGGCGAAGTGGATGAAGCGCACCGCGGCGCCGAGGATGAAGAGGTAGATGATCAGCGTCCAGAAAGGTCGCCAGGTCAGCGCGATGGCCCGGCCGGTCATCCAGGCCGCCCACCCGCCCATGATCACGGTGATGAGAAGAAAGAGCCAGATCGACGGCTCTTCGTAGAGGATGCCCTGCATCAGTGATGCCCCCCTTCGAGATAGGCTGCCCGGACTTGCGGATTTTCGAGCAGTTCCTTGCCGGTGCCGCTCATGGTGATGTTGCCCGTCACCATCACGTAGCCGCGATGGGCCAGCTTGAGGGCATGGTAGGCGTTCTGCTCCACGAGGAAGACCGTCATGCCGTCCTTCTCGTTCAGTTCCTTGATGATCTCGAAGATCTGCTTCACGATCAGGGGCGCCAGACCGAGGGACGGCTCGTCCAGGAGGAGGAGCTTCGGGCGGCTCATGAGAGCCCGGGCGATCGCCAGCATCTGCTGCTCGCCGCCGGACAGGGTGCCGCCGCGCTGCTGCAGGCGTTCCTTCAGGCGCGGGAACAGGGTGCAGACCCGTTCCAGATCCTGGTCGAAATGCGCCATGTTGTGCAGGGACGCGCCCATCTGCAGGTTCTCGAACACCGTCATGCGCGGGAAGATGCGCCGGCCTTCGGGAGACTGGGCGATCGACATGCGGGCTATCTCGTGGGTGGCCATCTTGGTGATGTCCTGGCCCGCATAGGTGATCTTGCCCTCGCGAGCGCGCGGGTTGCCGAAGATCGTCATCATCAGGGTGGACTTGCCGGCCCCGTTGGCGCCGATCAGCGTGACGATCTCGCCCTCATGGACATCCATGTCCACGCCCTTGAGGGCGATGATATTGCCGTAATAGGTCTTCACGCCACGGACGCTGAGGAGCGGCTGACCGGCCGGGGAGACCTGGCCCTGCATCGCGATGTTCGTTCCAGCGGTGCTCATGCGCCGACCTCCGCCTCGACCTTCTCGACTTCGTCATCGGCCACGCCGAGATAGGCAGCGATGACTTTGGGATCGTTCCTGACCTCGGCGGGTGCGCCGTCCGAGATTTTGGTGCCGTAATCGAGCACCACTACATGGTCCGAGATCTGCATCACGACCGACATGTCGTGCTCGATCAGGAGGATCGACGTTCCGTTGTCCTTGCGGATCGACAGGAGCAGCTCGTTGAGCTCGAGGGATTCGCGCGGATTGAGGCCCGCCGCCGGCTCGTCGAGGCAGAGCAGGAGCGGGTCCGTACACATGGCGCGAGCGATTTCCAGGCGGCGCTGGTCACCGTAGGGAAGGTCGCCGGCCGGGTCGTCGGCCCGGTGGATCAGGCGGGCCTTCTCCAGCCAGTACTTGGCCTTCTCGATGGCCTCCTTCTCGGCCTTGCGGTAGCCCCCGACCCCGAGAACGCCCAGGAACGTGAAGCCCGAGGCGATCATGAGCGGGTTGTGCTGGGCCACCAGCAGGTTCTCGAGCACCGTCATGCCGGAGAACAGGCGGATGTTCTGGAAGGTGCGGGCGACCTTGCCCTTCCAGTTGATGTCGTAGCCCGGCAGCCGCTCCAGGAGCAGATGCGAACCGTCGGGCTTGCGCAGCGCGATCATGCCTTCCGTCGGCTTGTAGAAGCCGGTGATGCAGTTGAAGACCGTGGTCTTGCCCGCTCCGTTGGGGCCGATGAGCGCCGTGATGTCGCCGCGCCCGGCCTTGAAGGAGAGGTCGTTGATGGCGACGAGGCCGCCGAAGCGCATCGTGAGATGCTGCACGTCGAGGATGGGATCCTGCAGCCAGCGCATTAGCCGTGTCCTTCCTTCACGAGCGAGCCGGAAATGGCCTTGCGCTCTTTCAAGATCACCGAGGGTTCACGTTCCGAGATCAGGCCCCGCGGGCGCCAGACCATCATCGCCACCATGCCGGCGCCGAAGAGAAGCAGGCGGTACTCGTTCGGGTCGAAGCCCGATCCGAAGATGGCCTGGAGGAAGGTCAGGTTGCGCAGCATCTCGGGGCCGCCGACCAGCACGACGGCCGCGATGGCGACGCCGATCTGCGAGCCCATGCCGCCGAGCACCACGATGGCCAGGATGATCGCCGATTCCAGGAAGTTGAAGCTTTCCGGAGAGACGAAGCCCTGGCGGACCGCGAAAAACGAGCCGGCGAAGCCGCCGAACATGGCCCCGATGGCAAAGGCCGTCAGCTTGGTGTTCGTGGTGTTGATGCCGAGCGACCGGCAGGCGATCTCGTCCTCGCGAAGGGCTTCCCAGGCCCGCCCGATGGGCAGCCTGCGCAGACGCATGGTCACGAAGTTGGTGATCAGCGCCAGCACCAGGATCAGGTAGTAGAGGAAGATGATCCGGTGCATGCCGTTGAATTCGAGGCCGAAAGTCTGCGCGAAGCCGCCTTCGCCCGCGGTAAACGGGATGCCGAAGAAGGTCGCGCGCGGGATCGACGAGATACCGGCGCCGCCGTTGGTCAGGTCGACCCAGTTGATGAGAACGAGGCGGACGATCTCGCCGAAGGCCAGCGTCACGATGGCGAGATAGTCGCCGCGCAGACGCAGGACCGGGAAGCCGAGGATCATGCCCCAGAACGCCGCCAGGATGCCGGCCAGCGGCAGGCATATCCAGAACGACAGGCCGAAGGTGGTCGAGAGCAGGGCGTAGGAATAGGCCCCGACCGCGTAGAACGCGACGTAACCCAGATCGAGCAGGCCCGCGAGGCCGACCACGATGTTCAGGCCCCATCCGAGCATCACGTAGGTGAGGATCAGGATGCCCAGGTCGACCCAGTAGCGCGACTCGTTCAGGCCGCCCTGGATCAGGTAGATGATGGCCGGAAAGAGCAGCGCCACCCCGAGGAAGAAGGGAATGGCAAACTTGGACACGTGCTGGAAGGCGCTCGGCTCCGCATGGACCGGCTCCGTCGCCTGATGCGAGCTGGGCGTGGCCTGGCGGTAGGACCTGGAGGCCGTGAAAGCGTGCAGTGCGAGACGCAGGCCGAACACGATGGCGCAGATGATCGCCACCAGTCCCCACCGGGGGGTGAGGTAGAGGTCGGCGCCGGACTGGTCCGTCTTGTAGGCCAGGATCGGGATCGAGAGACCCAGCATGATCAGCGCGGTCTTGAAGGAGTCCCTCAGGGCCGCGCTCAGGTCGAATTTCCGCGTCACGGCCTGGGTCTGGCCCGCGGTGGTGATGGAAGGAGCGTTCATGCTTTTCAGGCCCCTTAAACCTTCTCGACCTCAGGCCGTCCGAGGATACCGGAGGGCATGAAGATCAGGACGATGGCGAGGATCGAGAACGCGGCCACGTCCTTGTACTCGATCGAGAAATAAGCCGACCAGAAGGTCTCGATGAGGCCGATGATCAGCCCGCCGAGGACGGCGCCCGGCAGGGAGCCGATGCCGCCCAGAACCGCTGCCGTGAAGGCCTTCACGCCCGGCACGAAGCCGTCGTTGAAGCTCACAACGCCATAATACAGCAGATACATGGTGCCAGCGACCGCCGCGAGCGACGCACCGATCACGAAGGTGAGGGAGATCGTCCGGTCCACGTTGATGCCGAGAAGGGCGGCCATCTTGCGGTCCTGCTCGCAGGCGCGCTGGGCGCGGCCGAGCGAGGTCTTCTGGACGACGTACCAGAAGATCGTGAGCAGCACGGCCGTCACGACCATGATGATGATCTGCTTGTAGGAGAGGGCGACGTTGTAGCCGCTGGCGCCCTGGAACAGCACGATCACGTCCTGCACCATGGGCGGGGTTGGCTTGTTGCGGGCGCCCTGGGTGACCTGGACGAAGTTGGACAGGAAGATCGAAACGCCGATGGCCGAGATCAGCGGCGCCAGGCGGAACGACCCGCGCAGGGGCCGGTAGGCGATCCGCTCGATGGCCCAGCCCCACAGGGAGGTGAGCACCATCGCGATGATGAGAACGAAGAACAGCGCCAGCACCACCGATGAGATCCCGAGCCAAGTCGTCAGGATCAGGAAGAAAATCAGGGCGATGAAGGCGGAGAGCATGAAGACGTCGCCGTGGGCGAAGTTCACCATGCCGATAATACCGAAGACCATCGTGTAGCCGATGGCGATGAGGCCGTAAATCGACCCCAGAGTCAGCCCATTGATGAGCTGCTGCACAAAGATTTCCATGTCCTACCCTTGCCCCTCTGGAATGGGGTCATTCTTGGGAAACACCTCAGGAAAGCACGATGCCAGAGCAACGCCAAGCCTGACGTAAGATGCTGATGTCTCTACCAAACGGATTTTCGTTCGACAACTTTCTGTTAAGTTTCCTATTACCGCTCCTGATGGAATAAGCGGCAGGGGCTGATGCAATACTGGGCAAGTTCCGTTCTGCCTACCGCTTCCAAAGACTAAGGCCAGGAACCATATGGCTCCGTACGACCTTGTGCTCTGCCCTGAAAGCGTGGAAGAGGCTTGTCTGGAATATCATGTTGAAGTCTCAAGCCACTCCCGATTCCGCCGCCACAGGTGCCGCCGGTCCCGATGCCGTTCTCTTTAGGGAAGGCATGAGCCGGGTGACTGCCGCCGTGCATGTGGTCACGACCGACGGCGCGGCCGGGCGCGCGGGATTCACGGCCACGGCCGTCACGACCGTGACGGACGGCCCGCCGTCGCTTCTGGTCTGCGTCAACACCTCGTCACGCTCCGCGCAGGCGCTTCTCGCCAACAGGGTCTTCTGCGTGAACACTCTGAGTTCGGAGGATCGGTCGCTCGCGGACATCTTCGCCGGACGCACCGGCCTTCAGGGGCAGGAGCGTTTCACCATCGGGGAATGGGAGACGCTCGACACGGGCTCGCCCGCTCTGACGACGAGCCTCGTCTCCTTCGATTGCCGCATCAGCGAAGCCCGGATCGTCGCGACACATCACGTGATCATCGGCGAGGTCGTCCGCATCCGGCTCGGGGAAACTAAACCCACCCTGGTCTACCAGGGGCGCCATTACCGGACGCTCTGAAACCTGTGGACAAACGGAAAGGCCTCCTCACCCGCCGTCGCCGGCACATGAGGAGGCCTCCCGGTCCTGAAGGCCAACAGGATAGCCTTCGGGAGGGAAATGACCGAAACGCCGAAGGGTTTCATCGCGGCTGTGAATGAAATCCGGAAAAGAAAAAGCCCTTCACGGGGGCGGTGAAGGGCTTTGAGGGTCTCGAAGACCTGGGGGCATATGGCCTTCGTGATGGAATAATGCCGTCGGGGAGGCCTGGTTCCGTACGCGGCTTTCTAAAAATCAGGCAGACTCCCTTCTTCCGGCCGAGCTTGGAACCTTCCGCGCTGCCCACCCCTTGAGACGCAGGAAGAATTTCAAGGAAGCCCGATGTTCAAGCTGATCAGAAACATTTTCATCCTCCGTCAGGCCTGGAAGCTGGTGAAACGCCGGCGCTGAAGCAGGCGCGGGCGCTATTTGCTCCGCGCCGGTCCCGGCGCATAGGGGCTCCAGCCCGTGATCTGCACGAAGCCGTCGCGCGCAGCCACGACCATGTGCCTGCGGTGCTTGTGGACGAGGGTGCCGGGCCGGTAGCGGTGAGGCTCCTCCCAGCCGGTGGCCTCCCACACATAGACGTATCGCGTTTCGATCTGGGCGAAGGCCTCGATGGATCCGAAGGCGCGGACGGTGCGCATGACGTTCCGGACGCTTCCCGCCCAATGGATCGTCCGCTGCGCCTGCGTGATCCGGGGCCAATAGGTCCCGGCCCCCTGCGGACGCGCCTCGTCCCAGAGCCGGGGGAGATCGTCGGCCAGTTGCAGGGAGATCTCCTTGGCGGCGATCTGGCACTTGGCCAGGAGCGTGTCGTGTGTCTCCGTTTCGCTCAACGAGAACCGCGTCTGGGTCACGATGGCGCCGGTGTCGAAGGCAGGCTCCAGGCGATGGGCCGTCATGCCCCATTCGGGATGACTGTCCAGGATGGCCTGGAAGAGCGGGTAAGGTCCGCGCCCCATCGGAAGCGGCGACGGATGGAAGTTGACCGCGAAAGGCACGTGACGCTCCCAGCCGGTGACCAGCCAGGGATAGCCCGCCACCACCAGGGCCTGGCACCCCAGGGCCTTCAGGCCGGCCAGATCCGCCGGAAGGATCCGCGACATCTGGATCGGCAGCCTCAAGGAGCGGGCGCGAGCGACCGTCACGTCGTTGAAGTCGTAGATGCCGTCGCAGGGCCGGCTGAAGAGTTTGACCGGCTCCCAGCCACGGGCAAGCAACGTCTCGAAAACATCTCCGAGAAAATCGATTCCGGCGAAGGCAAAGCGCATTCCCGGGGATCTCCTTATCCGGTGTCTCGGGCCGCACGTGGTTAAAGGCAATCAACGCAACATCGCAGGAATGTGCAACCCCGTCGGCTTGCGGGAACCGAGAAACACACTCAAGATTTAGCCTTGAGCATAGGGCAGGGAACCGCCTGTGCCATTGGGGCGGATACCTGTCGTCCGGGCTCGCTGGAGCTTGAGAGAAGGAGTTCGCATGGTATCCAAGGACTTCATCCGCCAGATGGAAGGTTATGGGCTGACGACCGCAAAAATCCTCTACCGCATGCCCGATCACCCGACCTTCCTTCAGACCTACATCTGGCAGGAATACGATTTGGCTCCCCGTTTTCCGGTCCTCATCGACTTCCTCGACTTCTGGAAGCGCGAACTCGCCGGTCCCCTGCATTCCGTCACCGTCAGCCATGCCCGCCTGATCAAGCCGGCGGAATTCCGGGCGGTTCAGGGCGAGATCAACATTCATTGAGGATGTGGCCTCAAACCCTTGGCCCCGGACATTAAGTCAGGTAGAGAGGCGCCCTGAGCATCCCCGAACCTGCCAGGGCTCCTTGTTTTCCAACGCGCGCACTTCACAAATTCTGCTCGCCCTTGCCTCACAGCCTGGCGAGCGCCTCACCGTGCGCCAGATCATGACGGTGCTCCAGGACAGGGCCTTCGCGCTCCTCATCGTCCTCCTCGGCCTGCCGAACTGCCTGCCCATGCCGCCGCCGATCCCGCTGGTCTGCGGCCTGCTCCTGGCCCTCGTCGCCATCCAGATCACCTTCGGCCGGGAGGCGCCCTGGCTGCCGCGCCAGCTCATGAACCGGTCCGTCGCCCGGACCGACGTGGAGCGTGCCGTCGGACGGGCGATCCCGGTCTTTCGCCGGCTGGAGCGCATCTCGCGTCCGCGCATGACCTTCCTCGACACGCCCCTCTCCATGCGGCTCATGGGCGCGGTCATCCTGATCCTGGCCCTGGGCCTGCTGTTCGCGCCCCCGTTCGTCGGACAGATTCCCTTAGGGTTGGCCGTGTGCCTCGTGGGGCTCGGCCTCGTCGAGCGTGACGGCCTTGTGATCATCGCCGGCCTGGTCATCGGCTCCATCGGCCTGACCCTGAGCCTCGGCTTCGTCTACGCGATCTTCGCCGGGCTCGAGTCGCTGTTCTAGGGTGCGCGGCGGCCGGCCTCGCTGACGCTCAGATCAAATGCAGGCCCTTCAGGCTGGCATGTCCCTCGCGGCCGACGATGATGTGGTCATGGACGGTGATCCCAAGGGGCTTGGCGACGTCGATGATCTCGCGCGTCATCTTGATGTCCGCGGACGAGGGCGTCGGATCGCCGGACGGATGATTGTGGACCAGGATGAGGGCCGAGGCCGAGAGCTCGAGCGCCCGCTTCACCACCTCGCGCGGATAGACCGGCGTATGGTCGATGGTGCCCGATTGCTGCACCTCGTCGGCGATGAGGGCGTTGCGCTTGTCGAGGAAGAGCAGTCGGAACTGCTCCTTGTCCATGAAGGCCATGGCGGTACGGCAATAATCGATCACGGAAGCCCAGGAGGACAGGACGGGCCTCTTCGCCACCTCGCCCTTGGCCAGACGGCGGGCCGAGGCCTCCACAACCTTGAGGTCGGTCACCACGCTCTCGCCGATCCCGTCCACCTCCATGAGCCGGGCCGGGGAGGCCGCCAGCACCTCGGCAAAGGTGCCGAAGCGCTTCATCAGCTCCTTGGCGATGGGTTTCACGTCCCGGCGCGGGATCGAGCGGAACAGGACCAGTTCCAGCAATTCGTAATCCGGCAGCGGGTCGCCGCCCGTCTCCATGAATCGGGCGCGTAGCCGGTCGCGGTGGCCGTGATAATGGGGAGTCTCGTCGCCGCTCATGCCCGCCCGTCGCTTGTGCCTCGCGGCGCTCCGAGAAAAGGTCCGGAACGCCGATGTAACTTTGTAGGCTTGAAGCGACGTGTCAGGCTAGAGTCAAGCGGCGGAATAAGGCGGCTTGTCCAAGCCCTTCGGTGAGAAGGTGAAGACCTCGACGCCGGTTTCGGTCACACCGACCGTATGTTCGAACTGGGCCGACAGGGAGCGGTCGCGGGTCACGGCGGTCCAGCCGTCGGCGAGCACCTTCACCTGCGGCCGTCCGAGGTTGATCATGGGCTCGATGGTGAAGAGCATGCCGGGTTTCAGCTCCACGTTGTAGGCCGGCTCGACGTAGTGGAGGATCGTCGGCGAGTCGTGGAACACGCGGCCGAGGCCGTGGCCGCAGAAGTCCCGCACCACCGAGCAGCGCTCGGCCTCGGCATAGGACTGGATGGCCGCCCCGATGTCGTTGGTGGTGGCCCCGGGCTTGACCGCCGCGATGCCCCGCATCAGGCATTCATAGGTGATCTCGCAGAGCCGCTGGGCCCGGCGCGGCACCTCGCCCACGTAGTACATCCGGCTCGAATCGCCGTGCCACCCGTCGAGGATCAGGGTCACGTCGATATTCATGATGTCCCCGTCGCGCAGGGGCTTGTCGTTGGGGATGCCGTGGCAGACCACGTGGTTGATGGAGGTGCAGATCGTCTTGGTGTAGCCGCGATAGTTCAGGCAGGCCGGATAGGCGCCATGGTCGCGGATGAACTCGAAGGCGAGCTTGTCCAGGAATTCCGTCGTGACGCCGGGCTTCACGTAGTCGGTCAGCATGTCGAGGCACTCGGCCGTCATGCGGCACACCCGCCGCATGGCCTCGAAATCCTCCGGCCCGTGGAGCGGGATTTCGGCGGAGCGCTTGCGCTCGACAACGTCGGTTTCGGTCATTTTCGTTCCTTGAACTCTTGTCCGGAATGTAGGGATCGCCGCGCCCGACGCAAGCTAAAGCATCGGATGGGTCCCAAACGGGACTTGCTCCTTTGGGATCTATCGGATGCCTGCCCGATGAACGAGGCCGTCGTTGTCGCGGACCCGGAGGGCCGCGCCAGCGAAAACCGGGACCCACATTTCGGCACGATGCTCTAAAGACCTGCTGCCGCGCTTGCGATTGGCGCCCGAGGGTGTCATGAGCAACCCTGTTCATTCCCAACCGACGGTCGTGGATTCCCGCTTAATGAATGATTCTCGCCCCTTCGGCGATTTTGCGCCTTCAGGACTCGCCCGCTGGGTGATCGACCGCACGCGCGGGCTGCCCGAGGGTTGGGCCGGCCGCCGGGTGGCCCTGATGCTGCGCCGCCTGGCGATGAAGACCCTGAAGGGGCTGCCGCTCGACCTGGAGACCTTCGGCCTCCGCATGCGGCTCTATCCCTACAAGAACGTCTGCGAGCGGCGCATCCTGTTCACGCCGCAATATTTCGACGTGGACGAGATCAAGCTCCTGACGTCCCGGATCAAGGACGGCTTCACCTTCATCGACATCGGCTCGAACGTCGGCTGGTACGCCCTCTCGGTCGGACGGGAAGCGGGCTCCGTTCCGGTGCGGATCCTCGCCGTGGAGCCGCAGCCTGAGATCTTCGACCGCCTGATCTACAACATCGGCCAGAACCCCTCCTGCACCATCAAGGCCGTGGATTGCGCGGTGGCCGACAAGACCGGCGAGCTCACCCTCTTCCTCGATCCGCTCAACCGGGGCGAAGCGAGCCTGAAGATCGTCAACTCGAGCCAGACGGACGCGATCCGCGTCCCGGCCGTGACGATGCTGGAACTCCTGAACCGGGAAGGCCTGACCCGCGTCGATGCCATCAAGCTCGACGTGGAGGGGGCGGAGGACCTGGTGCTCGACCCCTTCTTCCGGGATGCGCCCGCGTCCCTGTACCCCGGGCTCTTCGTCGTCGCCAACGTGCCGGAGCGCTGGCAGATCGACGTGGTGAAGCTCCTGAAAGGCAAGGGTTACCGGCAGATCCTCACGAACAAGATGAATCTGGCCTTCGAACGGGGCTGAGGGTTTGCCGGGGCGACGTGCTCCTAGGTCATCATTGGCCTTGTTCAGATGAATCCAGTTCTCACAATGTCATTCCCGACCGGAGCGGAGCGCAGGGGAAGGGAACCCATCTGCACGCTCTGAACCATGGATCCCCTTCCCGAGCCTTCGGCTCGCCGGGGATGACGCCCGCTCACGTCACAACCGGAGGGGACGCTCACCGCGGCGTCACGATCTCCACGGGCCGGTCGATGGCCACCTCTTGCGGCGTGATGCGGCAGACATAGGCGTAGGATTCCACGCCCGCCGCCAGGGCGTGCCGGAAGGCCTTGTCGTAGGCCGGGTCGATGTCGCGGGCCACGTCGAACCGCTCGGCGTCCATCTGGATGACATAGACGAGAGCGGCTCTCGCGCCTTCCGCCACCATGTCCGCAAGCTCGTAGAGGTGCTTGGCGCTGCGGGCCGCGACGCAATCCGGGAACTCGGCGAAGCCCGCCTCCCGCATCAGGTGGCAGTTCTTGACCTCCAGGTAGCAGGGCGGCTCGCCGTCCTTCTCGAGCAGGAAATCGACCCGGCTGTTGCGGCCGTACTTCACCTCCGGCCTGACCCGCTCGTAGCCCGCGAAGGGCGCGAGGCGCTCGTCGGCCAGGGCTTCCGCGACCAGGAGGTTGGGCCGGGATGTGTTGATGCCGATGAGCTGGCGCGGGCCGCCGCCGGCCGCGACCTCCACGAATTCCCAATTGTATTTGAGCTTGCGGTTCGGGTTCGTGGCCCGGGAGAGATACACCCGGCAACCGGGCTCCTTCAGGCCCATCATCGCGCCGGGATTGGCGCAATGGGCCGTGACCACCTCGCCCGTATCGAGCTCGACATCCGCCAGAAATCGCTTGTAGCGCTCGATGAGACGGCCCTCGAGCAGGGTTTCCTGAAAACGCATCAAAATCCAACGCTTGAACGAAAAAAACTTGGTAGCAGGGGAGGAGGCCGGGGTTCAACTGCGACCGATGTCATCACCGGCCTTGTGCCGGTGATCTCGCTTCTGGAGGGCGCGGCGCCTTTCTGATCGGGGTGGCCGGCTCACGGCCGGCCATGACGTAGGAGGACGTCATTGCTGCCTATCGCCGCCGGGGATGAACGCTTGCTTCCGCTTGAGAATTGCAGCTTCTAACGCTAAACGCCCCCAAAAGGATCGCTGCGCATGGCCGTTTCCGTTACAGCCGCCCTCCTCATCATCGGCGATGAGATCCTCACAGGGCGCACCAAGGACAAGAATATCGGCTACATCGCCGAGTACCTGACCGGGATCGGCATCGACCTGCGCGAGGTGCGCGTCGTGCCCGACGTGGAGGAAGAGATCGTTGCGGCGGTCAATGCCCTGCGCGGCCGCTACACTTATCTCTTTACGACCGGCGGCATCGGCCCGACCCATGACGACATCACGGCGGATTGCATCGCCAAGGCCTTCGGCGTCGGGATCGGGCAGGATCCCCGGGCCGTCGCCATGCTGCGGGAGCGCTACCAGCCGCACGAGCTGAACGAGGCCCGCCTGCGCATGGCCCGCATCCCTGAAGGAGCGGACCTCATCGAGAACCCGATCTCCAAGGCGCCTGGTTTCCGGATCGGCAATGTGTTCGTCATGGCGGGCGTGCCGTCCATCATGCAGGCCATGCTCGACCTGATCGCGCCCACCCTCCAGACCGGCGCCCGCATGATCATCGAGACCATCGAGGCCGAGGGGCTGGCGGAGGGCATCTATGCCGAGGGCTTGAGCCAGATCGCCGCGTCGAACCCGGCCGTGTCCATCGGGTCCTATCCGTCGTTCTCGACGAGCGGCTTCCGCAACCAGATCGTCGTGCGGGGCAAGGACCCGGATGCCGTTGCCGGTTCCGCCGCCGCCGTGCGCGAGCTTCTCGGCCGCCTCAAGGGCGACCGGGCGCCCCTGTAAGCGTTATTCGTTTCACCTGACAGCCCTACAAGAGCATAGCAATGTCCCCGACCTCTCCCAAAGCCTTCCCCGTCTCCTGGGATCAGTTCCACCGCGATTGCCGGGCTCTCGCCTGGCGCCTGGCGTCGGCCGGGCCCTTCGAGGCGATCGTCTGCATCACCCGCGGCGGCCTCGTGCCGGCCGCCATCGTGGCGCGCGAGCTCGACCTGCGGCTCATCGAGAGCGTCTGCATCGCCAGCTACCACGACTACAAGAACCAGGGCGACCTGCAGGTGCTGAAGGACATTGCGCCTTCGATCAAGGCCGTGGGCGACGGGCAGGGCAAGGGCGTCCTCGTAATCGACGATCTCACCGATACCGGCAAGACCGCCAAGATCGTGCGCGACATGCTCCCCAACGCGCATTTCGCCGCCGTCTACGCCAAGCCCGCCGGGCGTCCCTTGATCGACACCTTCGTGACGGAAGTGAGCCAAGACACCTGGATCTACTTCCCCTGGGATATGGGCCTGGCCTATCAGGCTCCGATCCGCGAAGGCTCGGCCGGTTAACAGGAATTGAGGGGCGCCCGTGGCGGAGTTCGACATCGCGCGGACGCGCAAGAGCCTGTTCGGCGCCCTTCTCGATGCGAGGGACCGTTTCGGACGGAACAAGGTCGCCCTCGAGGACCTGGAGCGCCAGCCGATCACATTCGGACGCCTCGTTCTGGGCTCGCTCGTCCTCGGGCGCAAGCTGGCGGGCCTGACGGGTGAGCGCGAGACGATCGGCGTGCTGCTCCCGAACGTCCAGGCGATCGCCGTCACCCTGTTCGGATTCAACGCCTTCGGACGCGTCCCCGCCTTCCTGAACTTCACGGCCGGGCCCAAGAACCTGAAGGCCGCATGCGAGCTCGCCGGGATCCAGACCATCGTGACCTCCCGCCGCTTCGTCGAGCAGGGCAAGCTCGACGACCTCGTGGCGACCCTAGGGGAGGGGCGGCGGATCCTGTGGCTCGAGGACGTCCGGGCACAGCTGACGAGCTTCGACAAGCTGCGCGGTCTCGTCGATTCCTGGATGGCGCGTCGCGTCCATGCGGGCGCCAAGGTCGCGCCCGACGATCCGGCCGTCGTGCTGTTCACGTCCGGCTCCGAAGGGGCTCCGAAAGGCGTGGTGCTGTCGAACGCCAATCTGGTCGCCAATGCCTACCAGGTCAAAGCGCTGGCGGGCGACGTGCTGCGGCCTGACGACGTGTTCTTCAACCCCCTGCCGATCTTCCATTCCTTCGGCCTGACCGCCGGGCTGCTGACGGCGGTTCTCAACGGCATGAAGTCCGTGCTCTATCCGAGCCCGCTTCACTACCGCCAGATCCCGAAGCTCGTGGCCGGCACCCGCGCCACGATCATGCTCGCGACGGATACCTTCCTGCAGGGCTATGCCCGCGCGGCGGGGGAGAACGATCTCGCCAGCGTCCGCTACGTCATCGCCGGGGCCGAACGGGTGAAGGACGAGACGCGCAAGCTCTGGGCCAAGCATGGCACGGTGATCCTCGAGGGGTACGGGGCGACCGAGTGCTCGCCGGTCATCTCCGTGAGCCTGCCCGACCGCAACAGGCCCGGATCGGTCGGCCCGATCCTGCCGGGCATCGAATGGCGCCTCGATCCGGTCGAGGGGATCCACGAGGGCGGGCGCTTCAACGTGCGCGGCCCCAACGTCATGAAGGGCTATCTCGATCCCGCAGCGCCCGGCGGCCTGCGTCCTCCCGTCGACGGCTGGCACGATACCGGGGACATCGTGACCGTCGAAGACCGGATCGTGACGATCAGGGGCCGGGCGAAGCGGTTCGCCAAGATCGGCGGCGAAATGATCTCGCTGGCCGCCATCGAGGCGACCGTCCAGAGCCTCTGGCCGGACAACAGCCATGTGGTCGTGGCCTTGCCGGATCCGCGCAAGGGCGAGCAGATCATCCTCATTACCGACAAGGCCGATGCGGACCGGGATGTGCTGCTGGCTCACGCCAGGGCGCAGGGCTTCCCGGAACTCTGGATGCCCCGCTCCATCCTGGTCTCCGGCATTCCGGTCCTGGGATCCGGCAAGACCGACTATGCCGCGGCCGTCGAGCTGGCGCGGCGCCTGCAGCCGATGCTTTAGGTCGATACTCTCCTCATCCTGGAAAAAAGCGCGCGTCTTGCGCGTAACTGGGCTCGCCCTTCGACGTTGTCATGCGGGAATCGCGGTCCCGCCAGGTGCGTCCGTATGAAGGATTCGAGTATGAGACGAGTTGCTCTTGTTCTGGTTGCGTTGTCCTTCGCGTCGGGCGCATTGGCTCAAAACCGGCCTTTCACACCCAGCATGACCTGCAATCAGGCTCGTGGTCTCGTGTCCGCTCGCGGGGCCGTCGTCCTCGGCACCGGCACCTATACCTACGACCGTTACGTCCGGGACAGCAGCTTCTGCCAAGCCAACGAGACGATCGAGCCGCGCTATGTGTCGACCCGAGATGCGCCGCAATGCTTCGCCGGATATGTCTGCCGGGACTCGGATTATTTCTTCAACGACTGAGGCTTGACCGGGAAGGAAAACGCGCGTCGTTTCCTTCCCTTCCGGCCACCCGATGAAGGCCTCGGCGCGCACGATGACCCTTCGTAAACCGGTCTGTGGATAGGGTGCTCTCCGCTGTTGAAATAATGACACACCGGCGGAGATAATTTCGGGGGCTATCCAAATTTGCTTATCTTTTCAGCAGATTGCGTCATGTATGGGCGAACTGCGCGGCTGCCCATGTTGCGCCAGACCGACGCTTGATTATGGTCACGGTTGTATATGAGTCCTGGACTCAGGAATTTTTGGAGAGAACCATGAAGCTCGCTAAGAGCCTCTTCCTCGGATCGGTCGCGGGTCTCGCGGCTGTCGCCGGGGCTCAAGCTGCCGATCTTCCCGTCGCGAAGGCTGCTCCCGTCGAATACGTGCGTGTCTGCTCCACCTACGGCGCAGGCTTCTTCTACATCCCCGGCACCGAAACCTGCCTCCGCGTCGGCGGCCGTGTTCGCGGCGAGTTCCTGTACGTGGAACCGAACGACCGCGCCAATGACGCCATCGGCTTCCGCGCTCGTGGCCGTATCCAGCTCGACGCCCGCACCGCCACCGCCTACGGTCTGCTCCGCACCTTCGTGCGCTTCGAGATGACTCGCGACACCGGCTCGTATGGCTTCAGCTCCACATCGCCGAACGTCGACCAGGCCTTCGTGCAGTTCGGCGGCCTCACCGCCGGTCGCACGATCTCGTTCTTCATGAACAGCGACCTGCCGAACGAGAACTGGGGCACGCTCCGCTTCTACGACGCTCCGACGGTCAACGTGTTCGCCTACACCTTCTCCTTCGGCAACGGCTTCTCGGCCACGATCGCCGCCGAAGAAGGCAGCTTCACCGGCAACACCTTCGCTGGCACCTCGGTGTTCACCGACGCTGGCCAGACGATGCCCGACCTCGTCGGTAACCTGAAGTACGCCGGCACCTGGGGTTCGGCTCAGCTCGGCGCTGCCCTGCACCAGCTGCGCAGCGACAACCTGATCACCTTCCCCGGTGGCGCCGATTACCCGGACACCAAGCTCGGTTGGGCTGTGACGGCTCAGGGCTACGTCAACCTGCCGGCGCTTGCCGAGGGTGATGCCCTTTGGCTCGCCGCCACCTATGCCGACGGTGCTCTCGGCTATCTCGGCTTCGATCCGAACGTGACCTCCGGAGCGACGACCCGCGATGTGGTCGACGCCTATATCGGCACCAACGGCGACATCAATACCGGCCGTGGCTGGTCCATCGCCGGTGGCATCAACCACTATTGGACCCCGACCATCCGCCAGAGCGTGTTCGGTTCCTACGCTCGCGTCGACTACAGCAACGGCGGCGTTGCGGGCTTCGGTCCTGGCTCGCTCGTCAGCGCATCGGTGTTCGACTTCACCGAATGGCGCGCCGGTACGAACCTGATCTGGTCCCCGGTTTCGGGTCTCGATCTCGGTGTCGAGGTTCTCTACTCGAACATCGACCCGCGCGGTCCGAACTTCGGCGTGGACAGCGACAACTGGGAAGGCCGTCTGCGCGTTCAGCGCGACTTCTGATCGGCTTATCCTGATTGGATAGGAGAACCCCGGTGGCGACACCGGGGTTTTCTTTTTGATCGGGCGTGCATCGGACGCGAGGGGGGCTGCATGCCGCTTCGACATTCCGAGCCGTGCGTTGCCGTATCGGGGACGCTGCCTATAAGGTCCCATGAAACAGGCGAAAGCAAAGGATCGGGACTACGATGTCGAAAGCCTTCAGAACCCTGGCTTCTGTTACGTTTCTTGCAATCGGCCTGTCCGGATGCGTGGGCAGCGCGGGCGTGTCCACCTGGCAATATCAATCGGGGCCGGGCTACGAAACGCAGCGCGTCTATGACGGCAGCGTCCAGGCTGACACGACCCGCGGGCTCACGCGCGAGGCGTGCACGACCGTTTCACGGCGACAAATCGGTCCCGCCGGAAACGTGGCCGGCCGGGATGTGACCGACTGCACTTCCGATTAGCCGGAGCCGCCTCGATCGACGGAACGAAGGCTCACCTTGACCGTTGGCATGGAGTCAAGCCAACGTCAGGAGAGCAACATCATGAACAATATCATCTGGCTCATCGGAGCGATCGTGGTCGTCCTCGCGATCTTGTCGTTCCTTGGATTGCGATAAGGCGTCTTCGCTTTTCGGCAATTCCGATGGTGGTTCACGGCCGGCGCGCCATCTGACGCGGACCCTCGGTTCCGCATTCTGCGTCGACCTGTTTTCGAGAAACTGCAAGGCTGCGTTCCCTGGAATGCGCCTTGCAGTTCTTCCTGCTGCTTCCGCTCGGCACGCCCTGCAAGACGACCGGTGAAGCAAGCTATTCCATGAGCACCAGAACGACCGACGCGACGTTCATGATCGCTAGTGCCCCGAGCAATGTCGGAACCAAGGGAAGACCAAAACGCCGAGGCGCCCGGTCGTGGGAAATTCTAGATATCGATGTGCGATGAGAGCCGTCGAAGGTCATGCCTCACCCTCTTCGTGACTTGACCTAACCTAACGTTAATCGAGTGCCACCTTGGACTTTCGCCGCGCGGTGCGAAGTGTTCTGCCGCACATGAGATTCCAGTCCGTCCGGCCGTAGAAGCCCGGTCCGCACTCATGCCGGCCGCCTCGAGCGGTCCCGAAGCTTCGAGGTTTCGCGTTCGACGGCCTAATGCCGGGTTGCGGTCTTCTGAATCTGTAGAAGCTGACCTTCGACGGCGCGCATCCTGGTCATCAGGCGATCAAGTTCCGAGAGAAGGAATTTCTCGTCCGCCTTCGCCTTCTCCACGAGATCGGGCGAGGAGCCGTGGCGGATGCGCTGAATGGCGTCCGCAAGCTGCCGATCCAGAAGCCGCATGTGGTGCTCCAGATCCAAGAACTCTTGATGAAGCTTGGTCTCCTTGAGCACAGCAGAAATCTCACATGCGGCCGGTCGTTCCTGAGCTTAAGCTACAGCCTGGAGGCGGGTTCTTCCAAGGCAAAAACGAACCCCGGACACATTTCTCAACGGCCAAGCTGAAACGGAGCGCGGAGTTCACCGTTCTGTGATGAGGGCCTCACCCGATGGCGCACCATCGGGAACCTAAGGTTTTGTATCTGGCCCTGAGAACGCAGCACTCGCAGGCGGGACCGGCAGGACAGCCGATTGCGTCGCATTCTGCGTCATCTTCGCGACCACCCGCTTTGCGTTTCCGGGACGGTCTTTCCAAGGATCACCGAGCCTTGCGCGTCCGTGCAGACGCCGAGAGCTCCGAGAACAGCCGCCGGGCAATAGAGGAGATGGCCGTATGGGACAGAAGATTGAGCCTTATCGTGTCGCCTTGATCGTCGAGGATGACTTCGAAGTCCGAGGCTTGGCGGCGGCACTCCTTGAGGAAACGGACCTGAAAGTCGTCGAGGCATCCAGCGCCGAAGAGGCCCTGGATTATCTGCGGCAGCATTCGGACGAGGTGGCTTTCCTGTTCGCCGATGTCCGTCTTCCATGCCTGATGGACGGCCTGGACCTGGTCCGTACCGTGCGCCTGAAATGGCCATGGGTGCGCACGCTCCTGACCTCCGGGCGGCCTCTCGATCAGCGTGAAGGCGAGGTTCCGAGGGATGTTCGGTTCATGCAGAAGCCGTGGAAAGCGCTGGACGTGTTGATGGAAGCCGAAAAGGCCGCCGACGCCTCGCGACGGCACTGACCCGAAGGCGATCGGACCGCCCAACCTCGTGCGGCTTGGAACCTTGGCGCTTGCCAGGAATTTGCGTCAGCAGTTTGAAAGGAATTGACTGATGCCGCATACCTCCATCGCCACAGGCAGCTTCTCGTCCCGCAAGGAGGCCAACCGGGCCGTTCAGCGTCTTGTCTCGGGTGGATTCGCCCGCAACAGCATCGCCGTTCACGAGCGTGACGACGATGACGGGTACGACCTTGAAATTCATACCCGGCGCGAGAATCTCCGGCGCGCCGAACGCCTGATCCACGATTCCGCGCCCTTGTATGTGGTGCGGGAGAAGGCATCCGACGTGGTTCATACCGCCAGATCCTATCCGCTGGTTCTGCTCGGAGCCGGAATCCTGACGGGGTTCCTGATCTACAATCTCATCCCGCGCGCAAGTTCGTCTGACCACCGGGATCGCCGCAGGGGCTGAGGCAGAGACGGCTGGATTGCCCAGGCCGCGAGCGGCAGGTTCGCGGCCTGAAGCCTCGAACGCAGAAGCGTGAATGGATTCGGCAGTAGGTAGCAAAGTCCATCAGTAAACACCTAAGTTGTTGTTTAACAGACGCTTTCCACCATTCTGCGTCTGGCGAAGGCGGGAGGCCGCGTCCCAAGCTCCTGATCCCTGTGGAGGCGGTGTAGTCGGGCATCATGCCCGACTGCACGTTGGATCACGTCCGCAGACGGTTTCGGTAATGCAGCCATCCCTGGGCGATCAGGACGACGACGGCCATGGTCGCGGAGAAGGTTGCAAGCGGCCACGCGGTGTCGCCGTGCAGCCAAATGACAGCCAGGGTTCCCCCGATGCTGACGATGAGGCTCTGCACGCAGAAATGCAGCGCCACTGCCGACCCGGCGATGTCCCCGAACTTCTCCAGAGCGCCGTTCGCCGTCACCGACACGGCGAAGACGATGCCGACTGCCATGACCCACATGGGGACAACGAACGTCCAAAGGGAGGGTGTCCCGAACACCTGCCCGATGCTCAGGAACCCGGCGCCCAGAAGCAGCATCGCCATGCCCCGCGTGAGACTGCCGGCGTTCCCCCACCGGGCAACGAACCGTTTGGCGAAGCGTGTCGTGATGATCAGCACGACTGCTGCTGTTGCGAAGGCGAAGCTGAATTCCAGCTCGGAGTAGCCAGCTCCGTCGATCAGGACGCGGGGGGCGGTCGAGAAGAACACGAAGAACGTCCCCATGGCGGCACTGAACCCGAGCGTATAGGTCCAGAACGCGAGGCTGCGCAGGACGGGCAGGAACGATCGTCGTGACCTGGCGGCCGTCACGGGCCGGGTTTCATGCCATCGCAGCAGAGCATGCAGGGCCGCGAGAACGGCAAGAACACCCAGTGCCACGAAGATCGAGCGCCATCCAAACCTGTCGGCGAGCATCGCGCCGGCGATCGGTCCCAAGGCAGGCACGAAGGCCAGCATGGAACTGAACAGGCTGTAGATGACCACGCTTTCCGGTCGGTCGGCATACACGTCCCGGACGGTCGCGAAGGTGGCCACCATCGCTGCCGAGGCTCCCACCGCTTGCAGGAAGCGGAGGACAACAAAGGGAACGGCAGACGGGGATGCAGCCAGGAAGAATGATGCCGCCGCAAACAGGATCGCGCCGCCGATCAGAACGGGCCGCCGTCCGATGCCGTCCGAGATCGGCCCGAAGATGATCTGGCCGAGCCCGAGCATCACCATGTACAGGCTCAACGTGAGCTGGACGATGGCCGGGCTGGTGCCGAGAATGCCCGGCATAGCCGGAACGATGGGGAGATAGATATCCATCGCGAGGGAGGCGAGAATATCGAAGGGTGCCATCAGCAGGAGCGCTGTCGGCAGGGAATAGGCCCAAACGGGGGGCTTTGGAGACATGATGATGCATCCGCTCAAATGAGGAACATTTGGCGGCGACCTGCCTGTCAGCATGGGCTGGAATCGGTTCGACAGACGCCGCAACAACAAGGAAAGCGTTGTTGCGGCCTACTTGTCCGACGAGGGCTCGGCTCCCATGCCACGGCTCCAGGGTCATACGAGGTTAGAAGAGGGCTCTTGGATTACCATGTCGGTCCGGAACCGACAAATCCCGCAGGATACCTGAGACGAGGTCACGGAGACCTGGTGGCGTTTGCTACCGAATGCCGAATGGGTTTGCGGAAAGCGACGCGTCGAGCCGCAGCCCTGAAGTCTTGGACGTGGGCGCAGGCGCCCGTCCGAGGCTTCAAAGCTCCTCGTTTTCCTCTCGGGCATGGGCTTGCTCCAGGCGCTCCAGCAATTGCTGGATCCGGTCCGGAGCAGGCTCCTTCAGCACGTTCTGATAATTCTGCCGCAACTGCCTCCCGAGGTCTTTCAGGACTTCGGACTGGCTGGACGACGGCAGGTTACCGAGACCGACGTTCCAGCCTTCATGGCCCTCGGCGGTATAAGGATGGTGCCGCTTTGGCATCCATGCCCTCCATCTCTGCTCATCCTTGAGCTTGAGAACGGGCAAGTCCGGATTGGGTTTCAGCTAAGTTTATGAAAAAGAATAGTTTTCCATAAAATTCGAGGAGGAGGCCTGAAATTGGGACTAGCTTCCTCGGATGTCGGATGCGGCCCATGCGTCTTCGACCAAAGGATGCGGCGACCGCCGGTCGCATTGGATTCCTATGAACACTGCGTCAAAGCTCGACCTTAGTGACAAAGGCGGGCTGGGTTCATGCGTGAAGTTCTTATGGTTTATCTGTGCGGCGTGATCCTGCTCCTGGCAGTGTCGACCACCATCGATGGGGACGAAGGCGTAAGTCTCGACCACATCCTGATCGCCGGTTTCGGCTGGCCCATCCTGACACCGATTCTCGCCTTGCGCGCCTGGAACAGCCGCTGAAGGCGTTTCGTCTCGGATCTGTTCTCGACCCTAAATGCATTCCCTTGCGTCATCGGCGCTGCTAAGCTGGGCCGCAACTTTTCTCGAATGAACTCATGTCCAGAGCGATCCTGTCCACCGTGATCCTGTTGTCGTCCCTCGGCGCGGTCCACGCCCAGACAAGCTGCTATCCCCGGATCGGGGCCTATAGCGGGCAGTATGAGGGCCAGTGCCCCGGTTCCAGTCTCAAATGGATGGCGGTCGAGAATTCGATCGGAGCGTTCGGGCGCAACTGCAGCGACGAGCCCTGGACGTATAACCGGATGGAAAAGACGTTCTACCATCCCAGGGCCAACGAGACATTCGCCATGCAGGATTGTTATGCGGCCAGCCGCGAGCAGCCCGCCGGCAGCCAGAGAACGAGCATCGGCACCGAAATCGTGCGCCGCTTCCACGAGAGCAAGATCCAACGGCCCGGTAAGACGGAGGAAGCATCGGCGGGCTCGCGGTGAGGACTCGTCGTGAGGTGGGCGAGGGGGCGGCACTCCCGAGCGTCATGATCCGTAAGGATACGTGAATTGACCCTCGTCTCCGACGGGGTGACACTGATGTGTGGCCGACAGAATTGGTTGCTCCCTCTGAAGAACTGAGGCCCCTTTCGGGGCCTCTTTTCTTGTCGGGTCTTCGGCGAGCCCTCAGGCGCGCAGGCTTTCGAGGAGCTTCTGGTAGGGCTCGCGCCGCTCGCGGTATTTCAGCAGCAGCTGCGTCTCGATGTATCGCCTCTGCTCGGCGTCGATCGGGCTGCGATCGAGATTCAGGATGTCTTCCCCATACTGGAAATCGATGTTGGTGAGCGTCCGTGCGACCCACAGTATTTTCAGATCGTTGTCGGTGATCATGCCCCGGGGCGCCTTCCGCCCAGGGTGCGCGTCGGATACATTCGCCTTGCTGACCGGCATGTTTCCCCCCAGCCATCAGAACCTGTGAGGAATAATATCGTCCTGGAGGGTGAGCCGGCAACGGATGCAATCTAAGCTTGCGGGTTAAACGGCGGGCTCCAAGTCGGTAACCCGGATGGCGAGAGTGGGTATGCCACCCGGTTCCCGTCTGGCCCGGTCCCGTCCGGAGGCAGGTGCGCCGACCTGGTCCTGAAAGATATTAACAGGTGCTTTCCGTAACGGAGCCATTAGGGGGTACGTAGTACCCCTTAGTGAGTAGAGAGGGCCTTCGCTACCTTGATCAACTTAGGACTTTGAGTCCTGATAGGCTCAGGAGGACTAACCCGCACCATTTTGTCCTAAGGGGGGCAATCGATGATCCAGGATCATTCCGAACATGCCGCAGCGCCTGCTGCGATGGCAACGAATTCCTCGCAGCGCGTGGCAACGAAGTTGCTCTGCGGGAACGTTCTGTTGCGGGCTGGCCTCTCCCAGCTTCTGTCAGGCACCGGCTTCGATATGGCCGGATCCACCGGGGTCGCACCCGATCTCTGCATCGTCGATGCCACGGGCGATTTCCAGCAGACGCTCGAACTTATCCGCGAGACCAAGGCGCAGCATCCAGTCTCCCGGGTCGTGGCGATATCCCAGCAGTTCGACGTGCCGGGCGTGCAATCCGCGGTCGACGCGGGGGTGGACAGTTTCTGCCTCGCCACGAGCGCCCGTGAGGTTCTGGTCAGGACGCTCGAGCTCACCATGCTGGGCGAGAGGATATTGCCCAGTTCGATTCTGCGCCAGCTTCTGACCCAGGAGCACTCGCCCGCCGGCGCCGCGCAGGTGATCCCCCTGGCCGACCACCGGATGCCGGACCCGAAGGTTTCGAAGCTTTCGCCGCGCGAGACGGTGATCCTCCAGTCCCTGATGGGCGGCGACCCGAACAAGGTCATCGCGCGCAAGCTCGACATCACCGAGGCGACGATCAAGGTTCACGTGAAGGCGATCCTGCGCAAGATCGGCGTCGCCAACCGCACCCAGGCCGCCATGTGGGCGACGGGGAACCTCCGCGAGGCCGGATCGACGGCCGGCGATTTCCGCGAAGTGCGGCGCCTGAGCTGAACCCAGGACGCGTCAGGCGGCCCTTCGGGGCCGCTCGGAACGATACGCTCTTCCTGAATGGGAGCATCGAACCCGGAAACGGGTTCGATGCTTTATGTTTTGGCCCGACGCCTCTTGTGCGCGAAAGCGGTTCCCACCTTCGCGTTCGATGCCTCACGCGAGCAGCGACAGGACCGTCGCGGCGACGTTGATCCCCATCACGACGAAGAGCAATGCGACCGAGACGGGAATGGGCCGCATGGATGGTTCGTATTCCCTGGGGTGATGATCCGTTGCCTTCATGGCGTTTCCCTTTCGGCTTTGCTGAATGGCCTGCAGGATGACGCGCTTCGGCCCAGGCCGCTGTGAAGTGCTTCACGCAAGCGGACATTTCGGCGAAGCGGATCGGACTTTCACGATTCGCTAAGGCGAGCCGCCACTCGCCGTCCCTCGGTGCTTCCGCAGAAACTGCGCGATCACCGCCGCGACGTCCCGCGCCCGCTCCACGGGGAGCATGTGCGTCTCGTTCTTGAAGAGGCGCAGCTGCGCCCCGGGGATGAGCCGGGCCGTCTCTTCGAGAGCCGCCACGTCGAAGAACGGGTCGCGGGTCGCGCCGACGACGAGTGCCGGCGCCGCGATGCGGGCGAGCCAGGACGGATCGCGGCCGAATTCCTCGCCCGCAACGGCGTTGAGTCCGCGCACGATGGTCACCGGATCGTTCATCGTTTCCAGCAGCCGCTTGCGCTCCTGCCTGAACCGCAGGCGGATGAGCCAGTTGAGCCACGGGCGGCGGAAGACAAGGCCGAACTCGTCGAGGAAGCCGTCGAAGTCGCCGGCCCAGGCGCAGGCGATCTGCCGGTCGACGCTCCGGCGTCCCTCCGGCGAGAAGCGATGTGCGCTGACCGTCAGGATCAGCTCCGTCACGAGGTCGGGACGATCCGCCGCGAGCCGCGCCGCGACGAAGCCGCCGAAGGAGATGCCCATCACGGTGGCCGGGCCGATGTCCCCCAGGATCCGCGCGACGTCGTCGACGATCGTGCCGACCGTGTAGTCGGCGGCTGGAGAGGGGTCGTAACCCAGGATGTAGATCGGCCGGCCGCGAGGCAGGAGGCGCGCGATGCGGCTCGCGTCCCTCATCGCCCGCGCCGGGGTCGGACGCCTGACGAAAGCCTGCCCGCCGTTGAGCACGACGATTGGGTTGGGCCCCGAACCCGATGTCACATAGGGAATCTTGTTCAGGAACAGACCTGATTGAAAGTCCTTCATGGGAGATACGCGAGGTCGGAAGCGGCCGGTCCGGAAGCATTCGATCGGTGGCGAGGAACGGCCGCAACGGAAATGAACATCTGCCTCGGATGCCGTTCCCCGCAGGGGCGAACGACAATGCACGCCAGTCATGGGCTGGAGCGGGATCGAAAGGCAGGAATGGAGCCGACGGACACTGGAAGAGTGGCGGCGGCGGGCGGCCGGACGGTTTTCCTAATGAGACTTGGACGTTACGTCAACTGCCGAGTTTGACGTGGCGCGTGTCATCCTCAGGCTGAGTGCAGCGAGGGAAGGGGATCCATGGCGTAGAGCGTGTAAGGGGATCTCCTTTCCCTTACGCCTCACGGGTTGAGCGAAACCGCCGGTAGATCCTCGACGGCAGGACGGGCGAAGAGGAAGCCCTGGAACAGGCTGATGCCCGCATTCCGGAGTGTGGCGAGCTCCGCCTCCGTCTCGATGCCCTCGGCGATGACCGTGATGCCGAGGGCGCGCGCCATCACCAGGATGCCGGCGACAATGGCCTGGCGGGCGGAGGAATCCGGAATGCCGCGGACGATTTCCATGTCGACCTTGATGACGTCGGTCTGGAAGTTGGCGAGGAGGTTCAGCCCCGCATGGCCCGCGCCGAAATCGTCGATGGCGGTGATGAAACCGAGGCGCTTGTATTCCGCGATGATCCGGGCGACGTGCTTCGTGTCCGCCATCCGTTCGTTTTCCGTGAACTCGAACATGATCCGCCGGGTGTCGAAGCCCACGCGGCGGGCGGTTTCCAGGGAGGTTCTGATGCAGGCGGAGGGCTCGTAGACCGCGTTCGGCATGAAATTGATGGAAAGCCTCGTCTCCTCGGTTTTCGGGAAGAGGCGGCCCGCCAGCTCGATGGCCTTCACCCGGCAGGCCTGATCGAACTTGTATTGCCGGGCCTCATCGACCTGGCTCAGGATCTGCCATGCCGATTGCCCCTCCGTTCCCCGAACCAGCGCCTCGTAGCCCCAGACGATCTCCCGGTCGAGATCCACGATGGGGTGGAACGCCATGGTGAAATCGAAGGGAAGCGGCTCGCTGCTCCGGCATCCCTGGCAGCCCGATTTCATGTCCACTGGCGTTTCCGATCCGATGATGGAGAATTTCACAAAGCCATACGGGGAAAGATCTTGCGATTGCCCTAATGCAACGTGCGGTTCACCGGGGCCGCGTCGAACGATGCGTCGCTTCAAGAACGGAGCATCGGACGTAAATGTGGGTCCGATCCTCTGACGTGAGGAAAAGCACATCCAGGCGTTAAGTCTTCGGGCAATCTTGCAGACCGACGCACTCGGCAATCCCGCACTGGCGAAGCACGCCGCGAAGCCAGCTGTCTTCAAGGGGCCGTTGGGGGTTATCGCTCATGCAAGGAACGCGGGAGGCGCTGCCATGACCCGTCACCGATTTGCGTTTCCACCCTCCGACGATGCGATCTTCCTGACCGATGGCGGTCTCGAAACGACGCTCGTCTTCGTCGAAGGCCTGGATCTTCCCTGCTTCGCGGCCTTTCCGCTTCTGCGCAGCGTGGAGGGAAGGGGGCGGCTCGAACGGTATTTCGAGCCCTATATCCGCACCGCCATGGAGCGGGATGTCGGGTTCATCCTGGATACGCCTACGTGGCGGGCCAATGCCGATTGGGGCGCGAAGCTGAACGTCTCACCGGAAGACCTGATCGTGATGAACGGAGATGCGGTGCGCTGGGCCCTCTCGCTTCGCGACCGGCTCTCCGATGAGCGGGATCGCATCCTGATCAACGGCGTCGTCGGCCCACGCGGGGACGGCTACAGGGCCGATGCGCAGATGACGGTCGAAGAGGCTCAGGCCTATCATGCGCCGCAGCTGGAAGCCTTTCGCGATGCGGGGGGCGACATGGTGAGCGCCATCACGATGAATTATGCGGAGGAGGCCATCGGAATCGCGCGCGCCGCCAAAGCTCTGAGCATGCCGGTGGTGATCTCGTTCACCGTCGAAACCGATGGCAGGCTCGCTTCCGGCGAGACGCTTCGATCCGCCATCGAACGGACGGATCGGGAGACGGGCGAGGCCACTGCCTATTACATGATCAACTGCGCGCACCCGACCCACTTCGACGACATCCTGTCGGGCAGGGAAGAATGGACCCGGCGCATCCGGGGGCTCCGCGCCAATGCCTCGGTCAAAAGTCACGCGGAACTCGATGAATCCACCGAGCTCGACCCGGGCGATCCGGTCGATCTCGGTCGGCATTACCGAAGGCTGCGCGAGCGCATGCCCCAGATCTCCGTGCTCGGGGGCTGCTGCGGCACCGATCATCGTCACATCGCGGCGATCTGCGAGGCCTGCATGCCACCGTCAGGCAGATCGGCGTGATGGTTCGACTTCGTCTTTGTGCCGTTCCCAGGGCCAGCGGCCTTCGATCTCGACTTCGAGCGAGAAGCTGAGGAATGTCCGGATGAGGACGATGCCGCCGAGGATCAGAAGGCTTTGAATCGTCGGCTCGATGGCGACCGTGTTGATGATGTCGGCGGCGACGAGGAATTCGAGGCCGAGCAGGATCGCGCGGCCCACATTGGAGCGGTAGAGGGTAAACGCGTCCGAACCGGAACGACCGTGCAGGATCTGCCAGAGCGCGGCGATGCTCGATCCGAGAATGCCGAGGACGATGATGGCTGAGGATACCGACGAAGCCGTCCACTTCGTCCAATCTGAAGCCGTCCAGGCATTCCGATTTCAAGCCGTCCATGGGTCCGAGGTGAAGTCGTCCACCTGAGCGCCGCTCTTCGGGTCAGTGATGGATGGTGGTTGAGGTGGTGACGCTGGTCAAGCGTCGGCTGGCGTGTGGCGGGTCTTGCGCAGGCTCTCGCCGGTCAGATTAATCCGGTAGGCGTTGTGCACGACCCGATCGAGGATGGCGTCCGCCAGCGTCGGAACGCTGCCGATCATCGCGTACCAGTTCTCGACCGGCACCTGGCTCGTGATCAGCAGCGAACCGGCATCGTAGCGGTCCTCGACGATTTCCAGCAGATCGCGCTGCTGCTCGCCGGTGAGCGCCTCAGGACCCCAGTCGTCGAGGATCAGCAGCTTGGCCCGGGCAAGACTGCGTAACAGGCGAGAGTAGCGGCCATCGCTGCGGGCGAGATCGAGCGCCGCAAACAGCCGTGGCACACGATGGTAGAGCACCGACAGGTCCTCCCGGCAGGCCCGGTGTCCCAGGGCGCAGGCGAGCCAGCTCTTCCCGACCCCGCACGGGCCGGTGATCAACAGATTGCGCCGCTCGCGGATCCAGTCGCAGGTGGCCAGCTTGAGAAACAGCGCCCGGTCGAGGCCGCGTGCGGCCCGGAAGTCAACATCCTCGACGCTGGCGGGATGGCGCAGTTTGGCCGTTTTGGCCCGGGTCTCGCAGCGCTTCTGCTGCCGCGTCGTCACTTCATGATCGAGGATCAGGCCGAGCCATTCGGCATGGCCGAGCGCGTCAGCCTCGGGAGTGGCGCTGAGCGCCTTGAAGCCTTTGGCCATGCCGTGCAGGCCCAGCGCGTGAAGCTGGTCGAGGGTGGGATGGATCAACATGGTCGGTCTCCTGTCAGTGGAAATACCCCGGTCCGCGGACATTGGGGTGGGTGAGAACGGGCGTATCGGCGGCGGGAGCGCGCTCGCGGTAGGTGTCGAGAAGCGACACGATGCTCTTGTAGGTCAGCGCCTGGATCGCCAGGGCTTTGGCCGCGACCGCCTCGACACGCTCCTGCGGGATGCCGCGCATGTGCTGCAAAACCCCGATGCAGGTGCGAAAGCCCTGCTCGGGATGGCGGCGGGCGGACAGAATGGCGGCAATCAGCCCCTCGGTGTTGGGGCCGATCGACGCCGCCCAGGAGCGGAAGCGCTCGGGCGACCAGGCGGCATAGCGGCGATGCGAGCTCGGCATGTGCTCGGCCTGCGTGCCATGCGCCCGTCCCGCATAACGCCGCGCGTGGGCCGCGACGCGTCCGCCTTTGTGGAAGGCCTCGATCGTGCGCTGGGTGACGCGCACCTCGACCTGCTGGCCGATGAGGCCAAATGGCACCGAGTAGAAGAAGCCCTCGACCTCGATGTGGTAGTCGAGCCCGACCCGGGCGAACTGCCACTGCGCGAAGACGTAGTCCTCGGCCGGCAGGGGTGCGAGGGCCGGCTTCTCGATCGTCTCGAACAACTGGCGCCGGCTGACGCCGAGCCGGCGCATGGGTACGCTGTTCATCCGCTCGACGGCCTCGGCGATCGCGGCATTGGCCTCCTGGAGCGAGAAGAAGGTGCGGTGGCGCAGGCGACCGAGAATGTAGGATTGGGCGAAGCGCACCCCGGCCTCGACTTTGGCTTTGTCCTTCGGCCGGCGCGGTCGGGCTGGCAAAATGCCGACCGCGTAATGGGCCGCCATCTTGCCGTAGCTGCGGTTGATCTCGGGATCGTAGAACGAGGCCTTGTGGACGCCGCTCTTCAGGTTGTCCGGCACGACGAGCTTGGTCACGCCACCCTGGAACCGGAACATGCGCACATGCGCCTCGATCCAATCCGGCAGGGTCTGGGTCCAGGTGGCTTCGGCATAGGTCAGGTTGGAGGCGCCGAGCACCGCGACGAAGATCTCGGCCTGGCGGATCTCGCCGGTGAGTGGATCGACGATCGGCAGCTTCTTGCCCGAGTAATCCACGAACACCTTGTCGCCGGCGACGTGATGCTGACGCATGGTCGGCGTCAGGCGGCGCTCGAAGGAGCGGACCAGGTCGCAGAAACGCGAATAGCCGTAGCCGTCCGGATGGTCTGCCCGGTACTCCTCATGCAGGATGGCGATGCTGACGCCGGGCCGCTTGAGTTCCTGGACCAGGTGAGCCCAATCCGGCTCCGGCCGGCGGCGCGTTCCGACCCGGGTGCCCGCCCGGGCGAACAGCTTCTCCTCCAGGGCCGCGTCGGTCAGGTCCTCCGGC
Source organism: Microvirga lotononidis (assembly GCF_034627025.1). Classification (NCBI taxonomy): domain Bacteria; kingdom Pseudomonadati; phylum Pseudomonadota; class Alphaproteobacteria; order Hyphomicrobiales; family Methylobacteriaceae; genus Microvirga; species Microvirga lotononidis. Next base: position 3,717,363 of record NZ_CP141048.1, read on the forward strand.
AGGGGCCAGGCCAGCCCGGCCGCCTTGGCCCGCTGGATGGCATCGCGCACGGTCGAGCGCGCCGCACCGACAATCCGGCCGATCTCGCGATCGCTGGTTTGGCTGGCGTGGAGCCGCAGCACTTGCCGCATCTGTCGCATGGTCATCTCTCTGTTTGCTGGCATCGCGTCCTCTCTGGTGGAGAGGTCGCAATGCCCCAATCGGATGACCCGGTGCAGCAGGGTTCTTCAGACCGATCCCTGGACGGGATCAAATCGGAAGGAGGGACGGCTTCAAGTCGGAAGGGTGGACGGGATCAAATCGGAACCGGGGACGACTTCAAGTCGGTACACATGGACGGATTGCGTCGGTATCCGCAATGATGGCGATCCCGCCGACCTCGATGGCGCGCGTCGTGAGCTTCAGCGCCGAGAAGAACCAATCGTCCATGGGCGATCCTTCACCTTCATGGACATAGATTCATAGGACAGCGCGGCGAAGCGGCCAGCGGCGGCATGGGGGAATCGAGAGGGGCAGGGGAGGGATGATCAAGCACACGGCTTGTCGTCAGAGCCAGACCAGATGCTCCCGCCTTGTCATCACCGGCCCTGTGCCGGTGATCCCGACCGAATGAGGCGCGACGCTTCAAAGAAGCGAGATGGCCGGCACAGGGCCGGCCATGACGAGGAGGTGGACGCCCTCGTTCCTTCGAGACGACGCGACACGCCTCCTTCGGATGAGGACCCAAGCGGCCGGCTCACGGAGTATGGCGGCGTACCGATCAGGTGAATCCCGGCTTGCTGGGAAGACCCATGCGCTTGAACATCATCACGACCGGGCACATCCCCGTGAAGGACGCCTGAACCAGATGGGCGCCGAGGAGCCCGGTGAGCCAGAGCCAGTTGATGTTGACGGTAACGGCGAGCAGCACAGTGACGATGATGAGCCCGCCGACAGTGAGAAGGATCGCGCGTTCTACGGTCATGACCATGCCTCCAGCAGAGACACGGCGATTTTACAGCAAGCCTGAAGGGGACGAAAGAAAAAGGGCCGGCAAACAGCCGGCCCTTCCGCATCTTATGGGTTAGGTTCAGTAGGCCGACGAAACCCGCGTTTCATCCTCCACATCGAACAGGCGCTGGCCGCGCAGCACCACCACCGGCGAGCCCACGGGCACGCGGCTGTAGAGGTCGATGATGTCCTGGTTGAACAGGCGGATGCAGCCGCTCGACACGGACTGGCCGATGGACCACGGCTCGGTGGTGCCGTGGAGCCGGTACATGGTATCGACACCGTTGTTGTAGAGATACAGAGCGCGCGCGCCGAGCGGGTTGTTCAATCCGCCTTCCATGCCGCCGGCCCAGCGAGCGTTGCGCTCCGGCTCTCGGCGGATCATGGCGGCGGTGGGCGTCCAGCGCGGCCAGGTGGCCTTGCGGCCGATCCGAGCGCGACCGCTCCAGGCGAGTCCCTCCTTGCCGACGCCGATGCCATAGCGGATCGCGCGGCCGCCCTCGCGCACGAGGTAGAGATAGCGGGATTCCGTGTCGACCACGATGGTGCCCGGCTCCTCGCGTCCGTAATAGGCGACCTCACGGCGCAGGAAGCGCGGATCGACTTCGGAAATGTCGGTGGCGGGCAGCGGATGCGGCTCGTCCGGGCGCGGCCCGTACATGGCCACGTAGGCAGGATCGATTCGGCGGATGGCTTGCTGCACGGGGCCTTGCGTGGAAACACAGGCCGCCAAGGCCATCGGAAGAATTACCGCAAGGAAGCGGGTTGCATTTTTCAACGGTGACGGGCGCGAAGCCAGGGCAGCAAACATCAGTAGGGTGACCTGCAGTTTCTGTTTTTGGTGTGATCTGCCGAGGCTCATGCCCGGCGGCAATACTCACGAAGAGACATAGCCTGGGTGGTGACGACAAGGTGGATCTTGCATGGCGGAAATGTGGCAAGGTCCGAGTGTGGTTTGCAAGACACAGTATTTTGAACGCATCGATCCAACCGGCTCGCAACACGTTAACGCTTTGGATAGGTTCGTTAAGTTGTTTCCTGCTACACGCGGCGAGCGAGCGATTTCATGCCCACCATGCCGATACGGATGCTCACGATCTGCGGCATCTCCGAACTGCCGGACCAGCGCGACAGGTCCGTGACCCACGTGCTCTCGATCCTCGATCCCGAGCACCCCGATCCCGAGGCCTTCGGGGCGTATGCGCGGCATCACAGAACGATCCTGCGTTTCCACGACATCATCAACCCGATCCCGGGCATGATCCTTCCGACGTCACGGGACGTGGAATCCATTCTCCGCTTCGGAGACGATGTGATGAACGAGAGGGACGACGGCGTCGAGGGGCATCTGCTCGTCCATTGCCACATGGGCGTCTCGCGCTCGACCGCCGCGATGCTGACGCTCTTGGCTCAGACCAACCCGGACGAGAGCGAGGACGAATTGTTCTCACGCCTGGTGGAGATCCGGCCCCAGGCGTGGCCGAATTCCCTCATGGTCGACTTCGCCGATAGCCTCCTGGGGCGCGAAGGACGGCTCACCGATGCGCTGTGCCGTCACTACGGCCGCCAGATCCGCCGCATGCCCAACTACGCGCAGGTGATGCACGATCTCGGGCGCGGCCGCGAGGTCGAGATGGCGGCTTGATGGAGCAGGCTGTCCAAACTCTTATCTGACGCTCACAGTTTGATCCGTCGTCATTTCGAACGCGTGATGTGACTGGCACGGGAGTCCCCTCCCTCCTTGTGGGGGAGGGCTAGGGAGGGGGGTGTTAGCGCCACTCTGGTTCCAGTCCTGCGCTGCCCCCCTCTCCAACTCCCCCCACCAGGGTGGAGAGGGCTTGCCGCGCTCGATCGACCAAGCAGCGGCATAATCTGGCCTTGGAAGCGTGCCGCAGAAGCACCCAGCCGCCCTTACCGCGCCGCCACTTTCCCCAAGGCGCCGAACTTCGCATCCGGCTTCGCCGGAGCGGGCGCCGGGTCGTCGCTCGCCAGCTCTTCGATGATCGGGCAATGGGGACGCGCATCGCCGTGGCAATTCCGGGCGAGATGCTTCAGGGTCGATGCCATCTCCTGCAACTCGCGGATCTTGCGCTCGAGCACACCCACATGTTCGAGGGCGATGGCCTTCACGTCCTTGCTCGCGCGCTCGCGGTCCTGCCAAAGCGACACGAGATCGGCTATCTGCTCGACGGAGAAGCCGAGGTCCCGCGAGCGGCGAATGAAGCGCAGGGTGTGTACGTCTTGGTCCGAATACACCCGGTAGCCTGATTCCGTGCGCACAGTCTTGGGGATCAACCCGATGGATTCGTAATAGCGGATCATCTTGGACGATACGCCCGAAGCCGCGGCTGCCTGTCCGATATTCATGCGACACCTTCGACGGTTTGAATGTGAGACGCCGATTGCGCCGGGGCGATGGGCGCCTCGAAGCCGCGCAGGCGCAGGGCGTTGCCGAGGACGAACACGCTCGACAGCGCCATGGCGCCGGCCGCGAAGATCGGCGAGAGCAGGGTGCCGTCGACCGGATAGAGCACGCCGGCGGCGACTGGGATCAGCAGCACATTGTAGGCGAAGGCCCAGAACAGGTTCTGCCGGATGTTGCGGATGGTCGCCTTCGACAGCGCGATGGCGTTCACGACGCCGCGCACGTCGCCCGACATGAGCACCACGTCGGCGCTCTCGATCGCGATGTCCGTGCCCGTGCCGATGGCGATGCCGATATCGGCCTCGGCCAGGGCCGGCGCGTCGTTGATGCCGTCGCCCACGAAGGCGATGGGGCCGTGCGCCTGACGCAGACGCTTCACCACCTCGACCTTGCTGTCGGGCAGGACTTCGGCCACGACCTCGTCGATCCCGATCCGCTTCGCGATAGCCTCGGCGGTTCTGCGGTTGTCGCCGGTGATCATGGCGACCTTCAGCCCGAGCGCATGGAGAGCCGCGATGGCCTCCGGCGTCGAGGGTTTTACCGGATCGGCCACCGCCACGACGGCCGCGAGCCTGCCATCGATGGCCGCATAGAGCGGGCTCTTGCCCTCAGTGCCCAGGCGGGCGGCGATGTCGGCGAAACCGGACACGGGGAGGCCGAGCCTCGCCATGAAACGGTCCGCCCCCACATCCACTTTCCGCCCTCGGACCAGGGCCGAGACGCCGAAGCCCGGCACGGCCTCGAAGGCGTCGGGAGACGACAGGGCGAGGCCCCGCCGTTCTGCCGCCGCCACGATGGCCTGCGCGATCGGATGCTCGGAGCGGCTCTCGATAGAGGCGACCAGCCCCAGGGCCTCGGCTTCGGAAAAGCCGGGCGCCGTCACGAAGTCGGTGAGTTCGGGGCGCCCCTGGGTCAGGGTGCCGGTCTTGTCCAGGGCGACGACGCCGACCTCCTTGAGGCTCTGCAGGGCCTCGCCCTGGCGGAACAGCACCCCGAGTTCCGCCGCCCGGCCGGTGCCGACCATGATGGACGTCGGGGTCGCCAGGCCCATGGCGCAGGGGCAGGCGATGATCAGCACGGCGACCGCATTCACCAGGGCGAAGGTCAAGGCCGGTTCGGGACCGAAGAAGAGCCAGACCAGGAAGGTGAGGGCGGCCGCCGCCATGACGGCGGGTACGAACCAGGCGGTCACCCGGTCGACGAGGGCCTGGATCGGGAGCTTCGACCCTTGGGCCTGCTCGACCATGCGGATGATCTGGGCCAGGACCGTGTCGGCGCCGATGCGGGTCGCGCGGAACGTGAAGCTGCCGGTCCGGTTGATGGTACCGCCGACCACTTCCGTGCCATCCGATTTCTCGACGGGAACAGGCTCTCCGGTAATCATGGATTCATCCACGTAGGAAGATCCTTCCACAACCATGCCATCGACCGGGATCTTCTCGCCGGGGCGGACCTGGACGAGATCGCCCGCCAGGACCTGATCGAGGGGTACCTCTAGGGTTTCTCCGTCGCGCACCACGCGGGCGGTCTTGGCCTGCAGCCCCATGAGACGCTTGATCGCTTCCGACGTCCGGCCCTTGGCCTTCGCCTCGAGAAACCGCCCGATCAGGATCAGGGCGACGATCACGGCCGCGGCTTCGTAATAGACGTTGTCCATCGCCTCGGGCAGAAGGCCGGGCAGGAATGTCGCCACGACAGAATAGGCATAAGCCGCACTGGTGCCGAGAACGACCAGCGAGTTCATGTCGGGCGATCCACGCAGGAGGGCGGGAATGCCCTTGCGGAAGAAGGGCAACCCGGGCCCGAACAGAACCAGGGTGGTCAGGGCGAACTGGGTGTACCAGCTGTTGCGATGCCCGAAGGTTCCCATGACCCAGTCATGGACGGCGGGGATGAAGTGGGATCCCATCTCAAGGACGAAGACCGGCAGGGTCAGGATCGTCGCGACCAGCACGGCCTGCCGGAGGCTGGCGATTTCCGCCTCCCGGGCTGCCCGCTCCCGGTCTGCCTGCCCGTCTTCCTGCTGGATCGGCTTGGCCTCGTAACCCGTCTGCTCGACCGCGTCGGCCAGGCGGGCCACGATGTTCCCGGTGCCGAGATAGCGGACCGAGGCCCGCTCGGTGGCGAGATTCACGGAAGCTCCGATCACGCCGGGAACGCGCTTGAGCGCCTTCTCGACCCGGCTGACGCAGGAGGCGCAGGTCATGCCGTCGATCTTCAAGTCGATCGTGCTCTCGGACGGCTCATAGCCCACCCTCCTGATTGCCTCCGCGACGGCAGAAGGGTCGACCCCCGAAGGGGCAAATTCCACATGCGCCCGTTCCGTCGCTAGATTGACGTTCGCGGCCGTAACGCCCTCCACAGAGCGAATCGCCTTTTCCACGCGCCCCACGCAGGAGGCGCAGCTCATCCCCTGGACGGGGATGTCGATGCTGTCGATAGGGGCGGGTCTGCCGGCGGTCATGATGAAACTCCTGAACCTCATATGGGGAGAAGGTGTAATCGTTCCAATCATGGGAAGGTCAAGCGGGTCATGACGGAGGCGGGGATCGAGATCGGCCCAGCCCTGGCCTCGCTCGGGAACCATGGTCGAGCCTGGGTCATTGATCCGACACGTTTGCCACCTAGGTGGCGGAGGCGACCTCCCGCTTCGGCGAGTAACGCGGTATTCTGACCCTCAACGATCATCGAGCCGGTGCCGACCTTTGAAGCATAGCGAAAAACAGGGACCAACCCTTCGGATCCTCACCTACAACGTCCATCGTTGGCTCGGCACGGACAGGAAGATTTCACCGCAGCGGATCGCGGACGTCATCGCATCCTGCAACCCGGATATCGTCGCCCTGCAGGAGGTCCGGGTCGGGCGCGTGCGGGCAGGAGAGATCGATCAGGCCGCCGCCGTGGCATCCAGGCTCGGCATGGATCTGCATTTCCAGCCAACGATCCGCATCCTGGGAGAGCAATACGGCATCGCCGTCCTGACCCGTCATGCGTCGAAAATCGTGCAGTCGGGCCGCCTCCCAACGCAGTCGACGCGACCCTCCTTCGAGAAGCGCAGCGCTCTCTGGGTATCCGTCGAGATCGACGGCCAGACGGTCCAGGTGGTCAACGCCCATCTCTCGTTGCGGTCCGGGGAGCGGCGGACCCAGGCGGCTGCCCTGATCGGCCCCGACTGGATCGGGCATCCGGATTGTAGGGATCCGGCGATCCTGCTGGGCGACTTCAACGCCCCGCCTTACTCGCGTTCCTACCGGCTGATCGCGAACAGGATGCAGGACGCTCAGTTGTCCAACTCCTTCGGGGAGCCCCAACCGACATTCCACACGCGGGCGCCCGTCCTGCGCCTCGACCACGTCTTCGTGACGAAATCCATCGAGGTGGTCGATGCCGGTCCCGTTCGGAATCCCATGACCCGCGTGGCATCGGACCACTTTCCGCTGTTGGCGGAGCTCCGGGTGCGCAAGCGACTCGGAACCGCCACGTCGCGCCGGGCGCACGAGGGAGAGCTCCTCTAGGTCATTCCTGCGCCAGCAACAGAAATATGGGTGCAGGTCTCAGAGGCCCTTGAAGGCGCAATTTCGTGACATAGAAACATTGCTCGTTGTCACGTTATAGCTCTGAGTGTCAGCGGGGCGCAGGACCGTCATGAAGCTGTACTATTCTCCCGGGGCCAGTTCGCTCGCGCCGCGCATCATCGCATTCGAGGCCGGCCTGAATATCGAGTACGACAAGGTCGATCTGAAAACGCAGACCACGGCGTCCGGACGAAGCTTCAGCCGGATCAATCCGAAAGGCGATGTTCCTGCCCTTGCGTTACCGAGTGGAGAGATTCTGGCCGAGGTTCCAGTCATCCTCGAATATCTCGCGGACCAGGCTCCATCCGCTCAGCTTCTGCCGAACCTTGGCTCCTGGGAGCGCTACCAAGTCAAGGAATGGCTCGATTTCACGGGTTCCGAGCTCCACAAGGGGTTCGATCCGCTCTGGGAGGCTCCCCAGTTGCCGAAAGCCAGGGAACTGGCCGTCTGTCACCTTCGGAAGCGCATTGCCTACGTGGATCAGTGCCTACGAGGGCAGCTCTACCTGACCGGCCAGCGGTTCACCGTGGCCGATGCCTACTGCTACACCATTCTCAGCTGGGCCCGCTTCCACAGAATCGACCTGACCGGCCATGGGATGGTTCTGGAGTACATGCGGCGGATCACCGATCGCCCGATGGTCAGACGGGCCTTGCAGTCGGAAGGCCTGCCGATCGCCGCCTGACCCGAGGCGCGGCGCGTCGAAAAACCGGTTCCACTTGCTCGCACGATGCGCTAGGCACCCGGTGCCATGTTTCCTGTTTCCGTTTTCATCATTGCCAAGAACGAGGCCGACCGCATAGGAGCGACCATCCGCGCCGTCCGTGGGCTGACGGACGATATCGTCGTCGTCGATTCGGGCTCGACGGATGGAACCCAGGCGGTGGCCCAGGAACTCGGTGCCCGGGTGATCTTCAATCCCTGGCCCGGTTATGGCCTCCAGAAGCGCTTCGCCGAGGATCAGTGCCGGTACGACTGGCTGCTGAATCTCGATGCGGATGAGGAGGTCTCGCCGGAGCTGCTGGCCGAGATCCGCAGATTGTTCGCTCAGGGAGAGCCGCCCTGCCAAGCCTATGGGATCCGCATCGCCGAGACCTATCCGGGCGAGGCAGCGCCCCATCCGCTGGCCTACCGGATCGCGCCCGTCCGGCTCTATCACCGGGACGCCGGGCGGTACTCGTCGTCCCTCGTCCACGACCGGGTCGACCTGAAGCCGAAGACGAAGGTCGGCAAGCTGAAGGGCCTCGTGCACCATCGGTCCGTCCGGTCCCTCGGGGACCAGCTCGCCAAGCTGAACAGCTACGCCGACCAGCAGGCGGTCGACCTGGAGGTGAGGGGCGTTTCGATCCCCACCTGGAGGGTTTATTTCGAGTTTCCGGCGGCATTCCTGAAGGTCTATTTCGGCCGGTTGCACTTCCTGCGCGGCACCTACGGCTTCCTCATCTCCATGAACTACGCGACCTGGCGCCACCTGCGTCTAGCGAAGCACTACGAGCGCAAGCGCCTGGGAGCGCTGGCGAAGTCGGACGCACGGACGAAGCGGGTCAAGGCCTAACGGCTCAAAGCGCGACGGTGACCTGGATCTCGAGCTTGTAATCCGGGTCGGCCAGCTTGGACTCGACGCAGACGCGTGCCGGAGCCTGACCGGGAACGACCCAGGCGTCCCAGACTGCGTTCATCTCGTCGTAAAAGGCGATATCGGCCAGCCAGATCGTGGCCTGAAGAAGCCTGGATTTGTCACTGCCGATTTCCGCAAGGGATTGCTCGATCTGTCCCAGGATGTCGCGGGTCTGCTCCGCAACGGAGAGGCCCAAGGTCGTCTCGGGGACGTAGCCTGAGAAATAGGCTGTCCCGTCGTGCATCACGAGATCGCTGTAGCGCGCCGCAACGCCGATCCGCCGAATGTCTGTCACGATACGCTTCTCCCCACGCCTGACAAGGCACAGGCTCCTACCACAGGTCTGCGCATGGACGACAGCGAACGATTGTCTGGAAGGTGGAATGGCGGGACCGGAGGATTTGGCCACTCCAGCGCCGTCGATCCCGCGGCAAGGTCGTCATCGGGAAGGCAACCCAACAGATCATCGGCGCGGGTCGAGCCCTGAGCGAGTTCATGCCGAGGCTGGGCCTCGACCACCGGGCGATGGACACCGCGACCCGGATCCGCTCGTCGGGCCCAACCAGGCGATGCATATCCAAACGCGACGTTTTTTTAACATAGGTTAAAAATCGCCTACCTGTCCGAAGTACTCCTCTTCGCCATTCGTCGGTTCAACGGAAAAGTTAATCCCTTCTCCCTTTATTTCACCTTAATCCTTCTGGGTCTCTGTGAAGTTGCAGTCACTTAAGGCAGCTTGAGAGGGTTAACCATCTCGGTCTCGCAGCAACGCATTCCGTGCGAGTCCAAGCGGGGGTACCGAGTTCAGGGAGAGGAAATTGCTCCTGGAGAACAAGAAGCTGGTTCGTCTGAATGACACGGCCGGAGATTTGCCCACCGCTGAGAAAGGGGTGGGAGTTCAAGCCACACTGGGTCAGGTGATCGGTCGGAATGCCCTGCGGTTTCCGCGCCAGCCGGCTATCGTCTCACCCGCATTCGCGCCCCTGGCTTACCAGGACCTGCAGCTCCAGCTGGACGGGATCCGCGGGCAGCTGCGCCATGCCGGCTTCGATTGTCGCGCCCGGATCGCAGTGCTGATGCCGAATGGCCCGGAAGCGATCCTTGCGATCGTTGGCGTTGCCTGCTGCTGCACGGCGGTCCCGATCGATCCACGGTTGAGCCCGGTGGAAATGGATCAGCGTTTCGACATGCTGCGTCCAGATGCTCTTCTCGTGATGCGAGGGGCTTTCCCCGAGGCGCGCAGGATCGCAGAGCGGAGAAGGCTGACCCTTGTTGAGGCCGTTCCCATTGCTCCCGGCCGACTTGGGCTCAGCATGGCCGTTCAGGGTACGGCCGACCCTGTTCTCGACGAGGAGCCGGATCCAAGCTCGCCCGCCTTCATCCTGCAGACGTCCGGAACGATTGCGGAGCCAAAGCTGATCCCCTTCAGCCATGCCAATATGCTGGCAGCGGCGGAACGGCTCAAAACCTGGTTTCTCCTGACACCGCAGGACCGCTGCCTGAGCGTCTCGCCGCCTTACTATTCCCACGGCCTCAAAGTGACGATCTTCACGCCGCTCCTCACGGGAGGCAGCATCGCGATTCCGTCGAATGCCGCCGCGGTGGATCTGACGGAGTGGTTCGATGCCCTGCGACCGACGTGGTACTCGGCAGGCCCGACCCTCCATAACGCCGTGCTGGACAAGGCGAGAGCACTGGCGGACGTGCAGGCGATGCATACCTTGCGCATGGTCGTGTCCGGTGGCGCGCCGCTCCCGGGAGCGGTGCGGGATGAGCTGCAGCGAACCTTGAGCGTACCGGTGCTGGAGCATTACGGCTCCAGCGAAGCCGCCCAAATGGCGTCGAACCGGCCACCACCAGGTCCCAGCCGGCCAGGCAGCTGCGGACAGCCCTGGCCAGGGACGTTGATGATCGCCGGAGAGGATGGGCGCCCGCTTCCAGCCGGCGACCAGGGAGAGATCTGGGTGCGTGGTCCAACCGTAATGGCCGGCTATCTCGATGCGCCGGATCTCAACCGCTCCGCCTTCGCCGACGGATGGCTTCGCACGGGTGACCTCGGGAGTCTGGATGAGGATGGCTATCTCTTTCTGCATGGCCGCCTGAACGAGTTGATCAATCGCGGCGGAGAAAAGATTGCCCCCGCCGAAATCGATGCGGCGCTCCTGCGCCATCCGGCGGTCGCCGAGGCCGCGGCTTTCGCGGTCCCGCATCCACGCCTCGACGAGGACGTTGCCGCTGCGGTCGTACTCCATCCAGGCGCCGAGGCGCTCCCTGCGGATCTGCGTCAGTTTCTTCAGAGCGAATTGGCCTCGTTCAAGATCCCCCGTCGCATCCACATTCTCGACCAGCTGCCGAAGGGAAGCACGGGCAAGGTCCAGCGTCGAAGGCTCAAGGACATGCTCGACGCGCCGCATGAACCGGCGGAGCGCCTGTCCGTCACAACCGAGGGCCCGCGAGACCTCAGAGCCGAACTGCTGCTGATGTGGCGGAGGCTCCTCAAATCGGAGGCCCTGTCCGACCACGACGACTTCTTCGAAAGCGGCGGGGATTCCCTTCTGGCAATGGAAATGCTCCTCGAGGTCGAGCGCCTCATTGGTCATCCCGTGCCGGAAACGGTGATGATCGGGGCAGAGACGATCCATCAGCTCGTTCCGCGGATTGTCGAGCAGGTCGCCCTGCCTACCACGCCGGTGCACCAGTTCCACACCGAGGGCGACCGGCCTCCGCTGTACTTCTTCCATGGTGAATTGTCCGGCGGCACAGGCATGCGGCGCATGGTCCAGCTTCTTGGCCCGGACCAGCCGATCACAGCGGTTGATCCCCATGGAATGAACGGCGAGCCGATTCCGGCAACGATTGAAGCAATGGCCGCGGACCGGCTGCCATTGCTTCTGGAAAAGCAGACGAGTGGCTCGTACTTTCTGGGGGGGTACTGTAACGGTGCACTGACGGCGTTCGAAACGGCCCGCCTGCTGGTCGCGGCCGGCCGCAAGGTGGAGATGGTCGCGATGATCGACCCGCCGACCATCAGCGCTCGCCCGACGACGCGGGCGATGCTCAAACTGCTGAAGCCGATTCTATCAGGCTACCGTTTGGCCCAGATCTACGACCAGTTGGCTCGCCTCGAGCGGATCCTCAGAATGTCGCCAGGCGAAGTGTTCGCCAAGACCTACGAGCGCATCGGTCCCGACAAACGGTCGCAGTCCGTATCACGATGGCATCCCTATACGATTGCCATGGCGCGGTATCGGCCAGCCCCGTTCGACGTGCCCGTGGTCTTTTTCTCGGCCGGTCACAACGGCCATGCATGGCGGGGGCTCTGCCCCAAGCTCGAAGTGATCGAGATGCCAGGCGGGCACAATAACTGCCTCACGGCCGGGGCAGAGATTCTGGTCAAACACCTGAGGCAGAGGATCGATCTCATAGGCCGTGGCATGGTCCCGCAGAAGTGAGCAACGGATCGCAGCGTCTGCACCCTCAGAACGCGCCGAACAGGGAGCCGAGGGCGATGACGGCCGCCAATGCCAGCAGCGAGCTCACGATCCCGACCATGATGATGTCGACATAGCTCTCGCGGTGGCTCGAGCCGCAGAGGGCGAGCAGCGACACCACCGCGCCGTTATGCGGCAGGATATCGAGCGTGCCGGAGCCGATGACCGCCACGCGGTGCAGGAGGGCGGGATCGATGCGCAGCTGCGCGGCGAGGTCCATGTAGGTCGGGCCGAGGGCGTCGAGCGCGATCGTCAGGCCGCCCGAGGCGGATCCGGTCAGCGCGGCAAGCACGTTGGTCGCCACCGCCAGTGATACGAGTGGTCCGCCCCCGATCGTCAGCACCCAGTCCCGAACCAGTGCGAAGGAGGGCATGCCGGCGATGACGGCGCCGAAGCCGACCAGGCTCGCGATGCTGAGAGCCGGCAGCACGGATGCATTGGCGCCGGCATCCATGCTCTCGCGCAGAGACGGAAGGCGACTGCCATGGAGCGCCACGAGCACCAGGATCGCGGCCGCGAGGGCGACCACGACGGACCACACCCCGGCCACCGCCGACAGGGAGGTGGCACCCCAGCGTTCCTCGGCCAGGAACGAGACATCGAGCCGAGGCAGGATGAGCAGCGACATCACGAGGTTGACCGCAATGACGACGATGAGCGGCAGGGCGGCCTGAAGCACCGGCGGCGGCTTGGGGCTGGACAGCCCGTGCGCGATCTCCGCGGGATCGAATTCGCGCGCGGTCGTCGCCCGCTCCCGCACCATTTCATCGCCCGCGGCAACCTCCGGGGCGGCGGCCGCGTCCGTGCCATAGCCTTCGCCCGACTGGCGGGCCGCCGCCTCGGCTCGTCGCAGCCACCACAGGCCGCTCCCCAGCACGATCATGCTGGCGATGAGACCCAGGCCGGGCGCGGCGAACGGCGTGGTACCGAAGAACGGCATGGGAATCGCGTTCTGGATCGCCGGCGTGCCGGGCAACGCTGTCATCGTAAAGGTCGAGGTGCCGAGGATGATCGCGGCCGGCATCAGCCGTCGCGGGATGTCGGCGGCACGAAACAGCGCCTGCGCCATCGGCACGAGCACAAAGAAGGCGACGAACAGGGAGACGCCCCCATAGGTCACCAAGGCACCGGCGAGCACGACCGCGAGGACGGCCCTGGCCTTGCCGAGCCGGGCCGTCATGAAATCGGTGATCGCCGTGACCGAGCCGCTGTCGTTCATGAGCTTACCGAACAGCGCGCCCAGCAGGAACAGCGGGAAGAACTGTGCCAGGAAGCGCGCGGCGGTGCCCATGAAGATCTGCGTCCAGCTCGCCAGCAACGGTTCGCCGGCGAACGCGGCCGCGATGAGGGCGGCGGCAGGCGCGAGCAGCAGAACGCTCCAGCCGCGGAAAGCGAGCCAGATGAGGAGACCGAGGCCGACCAGGATCCCAAGAAGGCCCATGGGTTAACGTTCTCCAGCAGCCGGTCGGGCATGCCCCAGGTGAAGGCACCATGTGCCCCGCCACCTTGTAGGGCGAAGGACACCGGCGCGGCAACCCGTTTCGGAGCCTACAACAAACGCCCTGTCCCAGGCAGCTCTGCTGTACTCCTTGACGCGCCGAAGACCCTGGTTCGCCGACCGAGAGCTGACACCTGTCGTATGGTCGGAATGTGAAGGTTTGTCGCCCATTCAGATGACTGGAAGTCGCTGCTCGCGAACCTGATCCGATCGCGGCGGGCGGTGCGGCGCGGGCCTCTTGGCGCAGGGCAGGGCGCCGGACCTACCGTCGTGTGCGTGATGGATGGTGACGAGCCGTGCCCGTTTCGCGGATCGACCTGAAATGCGCATCACCGTGAGGACTATCCTTGAGCCGCACTCGTCGAATGCTCCTGGCAACCCCGTCGATTGGGCCGATGTCCGCGTGCGTGTCTGGTCCTAGGGCAGTGCGACCGCGACGTCGCGGCGCTGTCGCGTAGCCAACAGGTTCTTGAAAAGGGCGACGATTGGCCTCTCGCAGGCGAAATGGAAGACCAGGCCTGCGAAGAGGCCGATCGCGACGAGAACCGCACAGTCAAAAGCGGGATTTCCTGTACGGAGCTTCGAGAGTAGACCGCTGACCTCAAGGAAGGAAAACAGCGGCAGGTGGATGAGATAGGTGCCGTAGCACAGGGCGCCGAGGATGTCGGTCGTCTTTGAGCTGACGGAGCCTTTGCGGATCTCGATTGCTGCTCCGCCGGCGATTACAAGGGCAGAGGCCAATCCCCAAGCCGGGACGAATGAGGGCAAGGCGACAGCCTCAGTGGCCAAACCCGCCAGCGTTAAGAGGCCGAGGGCAAGAAGGAACCCTCCAACGAGGACCGATATCCGCGGGACGCATACAGCCACGATCACCCCAAAAAAGAACAAGGAGATATTCTTGAAGGCCATTGTCGCATTGGCGAAGGGCTGCGTTCCTGACACGAACAGCCCATAGACCAGAGCGGGCACCGCCACGAGCAGAAGCAGGGAAATACGACGGGGCAGGGCAATGCAGATCCCGAAGAAGATATAGAAAATCAGTTCATAGTGAAGCGTCCAGGCTTGGGTGATGATCCCGAAATCCTTGGCGGAGCGAGGGATCAGGAAGGTACTGCTCAGAAGGTTCGACCAAGTCAGCGGATCTCGGAGGTTGAACCATAGCAGGAACCCGATTGCGAATGCGAGGACGCACCAATAAGGCGGATATATCCGCAGGAACCGTTTCTTGGCGAAGGTGCCGAGCCGCTCCGGATGGCTGAGGTCCGCCGCATGGGCCTGCATGATCACGAAGCCGCTGAGCACAAAGAAGAAATCCACTCCGTAGTAGGTGAATCCGAAGGCTTTCCCGAACTCCAAATCACTTAGAAATGCGCCTGAATGGAAGACAACGATAGCCGCAGCCGCCAGCCACCGGGCCACATCGATTGAGCCGAAACGCACTGATGTGATGGGAGGCATTCGGGCAGCTCTGACAAGGTGTTCGGGAAAGTTTACTTTGTAGCTACTTGGTCTTGCCCTGTCCATCAGGGCCAACGGTCGCAAGCCGTGCAGTTCTAGAGTATCGGCAGTTCTGATTGAATCGGAGGCTATGCGGCGTGACGGCTTTGTGATTCCCTTATCTCGACCCTCTCCGGAGGAGATGAGCGATGACCAAGTCCTACTCGCTGGATCTGCGGCAACGGGTGGTGCGCTTTGTTGAGGCGGGGCATTCCTTCCATGAGGCTGCCCGGCATTTTGAGGTGTCGGTCGCGTTTGTGGTGCGGCTGCTGGCGGCGTGTCGGTCCACCAGCAACCTGGCGCCCCAGCCAGAGGGCGGCTGGCGCTACTCCAAGCTCGACCCGCATCGCGACTTCTTGATCCGTCGCGTGACCGAGACGAACGACATCACCATGCCCCAGCTCGCGGCCGAACCGCTGGCCTTGAGCACCAGGATCACGCCGGCTTCCATCGCGCGCTGGTTCATCCGCCAGGGCTATAGCGTCAAAAAAACTTTGCGGGCCAGCGAACAAGAACGCTCCGACGTGCATCAAGCCCGCGAGCACGGGAGAGCCAAGCGCCAGCCGCGCATGCCCCAGGAGCCGCACCGGCCGGTGTTTCTCGATGAGACCGGCACATCCACCAAGATGCCCCGCCTGCGCGGCCGCTGTCTGAAAGGGCAGCGGCTGTATGCCAGGGCGCCATTCGGCCACTGGCTGACCCAGACCTTTGTCGCGGGGCTGCGCTACTCTGGTCTGACGGCGCCTTGGGTGATCGATGGGCCGATGACCCGGCAGATCTTTGAGGCCTATGTGGAGACCCGGCTCGCCCCAACCTTGTCCAAGGGTGACGTGGTGATCCTCGACAACCTGCCGGCGTACAAGAGTGAGACGGCGGCGCAGTGCCTGAAGCAAAGGGGTGCTTGGTTCCTGTTCCTGCCTGCTTATTCGCCCGATTTGAACCCAATTGAGCAACTCTTCGCCAAGATCAAAGCACACCTGCGCATGTCGAAGGCATGCCTTACCTAAATAAAGCTGGCGCATGTATCGGCGGTTGAAGCTCTGTCCCAGCTGTTGAGCCAAGAGCGCTATGTGATCCCCTGGGAACCCGTTGGGCGTCCGTACGGCCGCAACTGCTGCTCAGGCGAATGGTGAAGTCAATTTCGGCGTAGGTGGAGCGCTCCTCAAAGTGAAACGCCAAAACGGCCTGCAGCCGAGCGGATATGGCTTTGCATTGCCGCTTCAGCGGTGTCTGGGTCCTGGCTGGCTATGCCCTCCAAGATAGCCTCGTGTTCACACACAGTTTCACTCAGGCGATCGAGTTGAGCCATGGGAAGCCGTTGACTTTCGACGAGCATTTCGCGGACTGGCCGGTACATGGCAGCCAGAACTGGGTTTCCAGAGAGCTCAAAAACCATGTCATGAAAAGCCGTGTCGTTGACGGCAAGGCTGATCACGTCGCCTGACTCTAGGGCGTCTCGCATGGCGTCGGTGCACCGCCTCAGGCGTTCCTCGGCGGGTTTGTCGATGCGAGCGGCTGCGAGCCTCGCAGCGTATCCCTCAAGCCCTAGGCGTGCCTCGTAAACATCGGCAGGCGTGCATCGATCCGAGTAACGCCACAGCGGCCGGCGAGTATCCGTTTTTGCGACAAACACTCCGCTGCCCACCCGTACCGTCACAAGACCCATGGTCTCGAGCACTGTCAGTGCCTCCCGCACTGAGGGCCGGCTTACGCCGAGCTGCTCTGCCAGCTCCCGCTGCGAAGGAAGACGCTGTCCAGCCTTAAGGCCGCCTTTCAGGATCAGGCGCTGGATATACTCGACGATCCCGCGTGGCACGGGGGTGCGGTCGGCTAGCTCCAATTCCGACAGGTTCAGTGGATCACTTTTCATCTACCGTCCCTACTTCATTCTCACCTCGAAAGCCCGTGGTGCATCAGGTCGTGCCTGCAGGCGTCTTTTTTGACCACCTCCGAGCCTTATTAGCCTTGACCATGCGTCAGAATAGCTGCACGATCAACTGGTCAGATTGGTAAGACCAGTTTGGCCAATATTGCCGGCCTGCACAAGTCTCCAAAGAGTCGGCTACCAGATGGAAATAGAGAATTGATCGCCAGCTATGAGCCCGGCGTGCAAAATGGAGGAGCAGATGTCAGTGAAATTCACCCGACGCGGCACATTCGTCGCAACATTAACCGCCGTATTGGCCATGTCGGCAGGGACGATGGCCTCTGCTGCCGAAATGAAGGTTGGAGCGAACCTCGGCAACGTTCCGTGGGAGTTTCAGAACGAGAAGGGCGAGATCGTCGGTTTCGAGATCGACGTCGCCAAAGAAATCGGCAAGCGCCTGAACATGAACGTGTCCTTCGTTAACATCCCGTTCAACGGGCTGTTTGCTGCGGTGCAATCGGGTCAGGTTGATGCCGCCGTATCCTCGATCACCATCACCAAGAAGCGTCTTGAGTCGGTATCCTTCGCCCAGCCCTATTACGACAGCGACCAATCTCTGGCAGTGCGAGCCAACTCAGGCATCAAGAGCCTGGAAGGTATGGCGAGCAAGGTGGCAGCAGTCGATACGGGCTCGACCGGTGACATGTGGTCGACGCAGAACCAGCAGAAGTACAAATTCTCCGATATCCGCCGCTACGAGGGCTTGGCTCCCGCGATGCTCGACCTCGCAGCCGGCCGCATCGACGGCTATGTCAGCGACATCCCGGCCGTCCAGTATTACATCAAGGACAAGCCGGTCTATCAGGTGGTCGAGCGCATTCCGACCGGCGAGCAGTATTCGATGATGTTCGCGAAGAACAGCCCCCTGGCGGAAAAGGTCGATGCCGAGATCACGAAGATGAAGCAGGACGGAACCTTGGCGAAGATCCACGAACAGTGGTTCGGCGCCAAGGCGGAGCCGAACTCGTCGACTGTCAAGGTCATGGAGATGCCTAAGCTCTGACAGCAACTCTCCCCGAGCGTTTGGTATCCGTACCGGGCGCTCGGCATGATAACGAATATTGAGGTGCTGCCCGTCATGTCCATCTTCGACACCTTCCTGAACTGGAAGGTTTTCGTTCAAACCCTTCCGCTCCTGCTATCGGGCCTGACCACTACGCTGACTCTTGGAGTGACAGCCATCATCCTGGGATTCATCGGCGGCCTGGTTCTCGCGCTGCTCCGGCTCTATGCCAACTCACCGCTAAAGCAGATCGCCGTCGCCTATATCGACATCCTCCGTTCCATCCCGATCCTAGTCCTGCTCGTCGTCATCTACTATGCGCTGCCTTTCGTCGGGTTGCGGTTGTCCCCCTTCGGGGCGGCTGCCTCTGCCCTGAGCCTCGTGTCGGCCGCTTATTCCGCTGAGATCTTCCGGGCCGGCATCGAGGCCGTGCCAAAGGGTCAGTTCGAGGCCGCCCGTGCCCTAGGCCTCAGCCCCTGGCGTCGGATGAGCGACGTGGTGCTGCCGCAGGCGCTTCGGATCGTGATCCCGCCGATCACATCCAATTCCATCAACGTGATGAAGGACACGGCTCTCGCATCCGTGGTGGCGATGCCGGACCTGCTCAAGCAGGCGACGCAGGCGCAGGCGCTGGCGGCGAACCCGACGCCCCTCATCAGTGCAGCCGTCATCTACATCCTGCTCCTGATGCCGCTCGTGCGCCTCGTCGGGGTTTTCGAAAAGCGACTTGCCGTGAGGGGACGATGACGCGCCCGATTATCGAGATGAAGAACGTCGTCAAGTCGTTCGGCCTTTTCAAGGCGCTGCATGGCGTCGATCTCCAGGTAAAAGAAGGCGAGATCGTCGTCGTCATCGGTCCGTCCGGCTCGGGCAAGTCAACATTGATCCGCTGCATCAACCAGCTTGAGGAGCACAACGGCGGTGAGATCATCGTCGACGGAGCGGAGGTCGGCCACGGCCGCAAGAGCACCGTGCTCACCGAGGTGGGAATGGTATTCCAGAGCTTCAACCTCTTTCCGCATATGACCGTGCTCCGCAATGTAGCGCTCGGTCCCGTCCGCGTGCGCGGTCTGTCATGGGCAGCGGCAGAGGATCGCGCCAAGCGCCTGCTGGCCCGTGTCGGGCTCGCGGATCAAGCGATGAAATATCCGGCGCAACTCTCCGGCGGGCAGCAGCAGCGGGTCGGGATCGCAAGGGCCCTCGCCATGGAGCCGAAGGTGCTGCTCTTCGACGAACCGACCTCCGCCCTCGACCCAGAGATGGTAGGCGAGGTCCTGGATGTGATGCAGCAACTTGCCAAGACTGGGGTCACTATGGTCGTCGTGACCCACGAGATGGGATTTGCCCGCAAGGTCGCCGACAGGGTGGTGTTCATGGACGGGGGGCGGATCGTCGAACAGGGTCCTCCTGACGAGATCTTCAACGCACCAAGCGATCTCCGTCTCAGAAGCTTTCTTCAGGCCGTCCTGTCCCATTAGGCTTACACATCCGTGCAGACACTGTTTCCCAAACGCCTGACGCCTTCAGCCTTCAGTTCCTTCGGCGAGGTGCTGTTCTTCGATCCCGGCCGCAGCCGCCTGGTGAATGATGGGCGGGCGCTGCGCTTCGATACCGACACTCGCTTCGACCACGCAGCGACCGAGGGAGAGCCTGTGCTTGCTGTTTACCGGGCCAGCGGCTGGCCTCTGCCGATGCACCTCTTGACCTTCGAACGGCATCCTCTGTCTTCGCAGACGTTCATGGCTCTTTCCGCCGAAAGGTTCCTGATCGTTGTCGCACCGGAGGATCCAGCCGGGCTGCCCGATCTTGAGCGTGCCGAAGCGTTCGTCGGCCATCGAAACGAGGGCGTCAACTATGCCCGCAACCTCTGGCACGCTCCGATCGCGGCGGTCGGCGCAGACGGCGACTTTCTCATGTTCATGTGGGAACGCGGCTCTTCCGAAGACTGCGTTTTCCATCATCTCGATGAGCCGCTGGTCGTCGGCTCGATCCAACCGTTCACAGAATAGGTGCATCTATGTCTCTTGATCTCGCCTTCGTCCGATCACAGTTTCCCGCGCTCGCGGACGGCTTCGCCTATTTCGACAATGCCGGCGGCTCCCTCGTCCTGCGAAATGTCGCTGAGCGCATCTCGGAATATCTCCTGACCACAAGCGTGCAGACCGGCGCCAGCTACGAGCATTCCCAACGGGCGACAAGCCGATTGATGGAGGCGCGCGCCAAGATCGCGCGGCTGCTCGGTGCGGAACGGCGGGAAGAAATCGTGCTGGGGCCTTCGACCACCGTCCTCGCCCAGTTCCTGTCACGAGCCATGGAAGGTCGCCTCAAGCCAGGCGACGAGATCGTCGTCACGAATTTCGACCATGAGTCGAATATCGGTCCGTGGCGCTCGCTGGAGAAGCGCGGCATCGTCATCAAGGAATGGTCCATCGACCCCGAAAGCTACGAGATCGACCTGGATGAGCTTGATCGCCTGATGAACGAACGGACCCGGCTCGTGGCTGTGACTCATGCCTCAAACATTCTAGGCACCATCAACCCGATCAAGGAGATCGCGCACCGTGTGCACGAGCGTGGCGCGGAGATCGTCGTCGACGCCGTTGCCTATGCGCCCCACCGGGCCGTGAACGTGAGCGATCTGGATGTCGATTACTATATCTTCAGCTTCTACAAGACCTACGGCCCTCACTTCGCAGTGATGTACGGCAAGTACGAGAAGCTGCTAGAGCTCGACGGGCTCTATCACTACTTTTACGGTCGCGAGAAGGTGCCGATGAAGCTCGAGCCTGGCAACACCAACTACGAGCTTGCCTGGGGTGCGGCCGGCATCGTGGATTATATCGACTCTCTCGGCGGCGGCACCGGCGACAGGGCCTCCATCGACCGCGCCTTTGGCAAGATCGCGGCGCACGAGACCCTTCTGGGAGAAAAGCTGCTCGCCTACCTGAGGGATCGCAACGACGTTCGCATCATCGGACGCCGCGACAGTGCTACGGATCGCCGTGTACCGACCATCGCCTTCAAGGTCGACGGACGCGACTCGGCGGAAATCGTGCGTTCCACTGAAGTCGACCGGATCGGCATCCGCTTCGGCGATTTCCACTCTAGGCGCCTGATCGAACATCTGGGCCTTGCTGACGGCAATGGTGTGGTGCGTGTCTCCATGGTGCACTACAATACACCGGAGGAGGTCGACCGGCTGATCGGAAGCCTCGACCGGGCACTCGCCTGAGGAGGGCAAAGATGGAGCTCGATCTCGCGATCCGGGGCGGCACCGTTGTCACCGCATCCGACACGTTCCATTGCGATGTTGGTATCAGGGGCGAGCGCATCGTCGTGCTGGGCGAAAATCTTCGCGCCCAACGCGAGATAGACGCTTCCGGGCTCCTCGTGCTGCCCGGAGGCATCGACAGCCATGTTCACATCGCTCAACCCTCCGGGCCCGGCGTGGTGATGGCGGACGACTTCGCCTCCGCCACGGCTTCGGCCGCGGCCGGCGGCAACACGACGGTCCTTCCTTTCGCACTTCAGCAACGGGGAACGTCCCTGCGCGCTTGCGTCGAGGATTACCGGCGGAAGGCCGATGGCGAGTGCTACGTCGATACGGCCTTCCACCTGATCGTCTCCGATCCGACGCCAGAGGTTCTGGGGCAGGAGCTCCCCGCGCTGCTCAAGGACGGGTACACGTCATTCAAAGTTTTCATGACCTACGATGACCTCGTGCTGAAGGACCGCGAGCTTCTCGATGTATTCGAGGTGGCGCGTCGGGAGCGCGCCCTCGTCATGGTCCATGCGGAAGGATACGACGCGATCCGCTACATGACCGAGCGCCTTGAGCGCGAGGGCCGTACCGCTCCCTATTACCATGCGGTTTCGCGCCCCGAGATCGTCGAGCGGGAGGCCACTCACCGGGCAATCAGCCATGCGGAACTCGTCGACGTGCCGATCATGATTGTGCATGTGTCCGGACGCGAGGCGATGGAGCAGATCCGCTGGGCACAGTCTCGCGGTCTCAAAGTCTATGCCGAGACCTGTCCGCAATACATCACGCTCACCGCCGAGGACCTACAAGGTCCAGACATGGACATGAGTGGTGCGAAATACGTCTGCTCGCCTCCGCCGCGGGATGAAGAGAGTCAAGCGGCAATTTGGGAGGGTCTGCGAACCGGCGTGTTCCAAACCTTTTCGTCGGACCATTGCCCGTTCCGCTATGACAGTCCGGCCGGCAAGCTCCACCCGAACGGCAAGACCTCCTTCCGCTGGGTGCCGAACGGCATTCCTGGTGTTGAGACGCGCCTGCCCATTCTATTCTCGGAGGGGGTTTCCAAGGGACGGATCTCCCTTAACCGCTTCGTGGAACTGACCGCCACCAACCACGCAAAAATCTACGGCCTCTATCCACGCAAGGGTTCTATCGGCATCGGTTTCGACGCCGACATCGTCCTCTGGGATCCAAACCGGCGCGAGGTCATCCGCCAGGAGATCCTCCACCACGGTGCCGACTATACGCCCTGGGAAGGGTTCGAAGTCACAGGCTGGCCGGTGACGACATTGCTGCGGGGCCAAATCGTAGCCGACGGCGGCCGTATCGTCGGTGCCAAAGGAGCTGGTCGCATCTTGGCCAGGAACGTATCGGCCTATGCAGCGTCCATCGGCACCTGAGAGCGGCGCTGGCGTTCTTTACCGAGCGTCAATCTCCTATTTGTGATCCAAAGAGGATCCGTTGATGAATGGAAGTGCTGCTCAAGGCCCCGTTCCACATGCGAGGGCAGCATTGGGCTCGTCGACGGGCGCGCCGTCAATGCTCCCAATACGGTGGCTCTCCGAATGCCTCCCGCATGCAGTCGGCAAAAGCCCGCAACTTGGCTGATGGCCGCCGTCCTTCGAAATGGGCGACATAGATAAATTCCGGAGCTGACCGGCGCCCCACATCAATGACCAGAAGGCGACCGCTCGCAATGTCGGGACCGACGATGAAGGTCGGCAGCAGGGCAATGCCGATCCCTGACAACGCAGCGTCCCGCATCATGTCGCCGTTGTTCACGCGCAGGGCTACATGGCCGCGTACGATCGTTGCCCCATCGGGCCCTGGGAACCGCCAGTCATCGACGCCCCGGTTGGTATAGAAGATGCCGCGATGGCCTTCGAGGTCACATGCCGCGGCAGGTGTACCGTACCGTGCCAAGTAATCCGGCGAGGCGACGAGAACCCGCCGGCTGGGCGCCAGCCGCCAAGCGACCAGCCTGGAATCCAAGAGCGGGCCGTGCCGGACCACGGCATCATACCCTTCTGCCGACAGGTCCACCCGCCGATCATCGAGATCGAGCGTCAGCTCGATGCCGGGATGCTGGGCGAGAAACGGATAAACCGCCGGTCCGAGATGCATTCGGCCGAATGTGACAGGCGCGGAGATGCGCAACGGGCCGATCAGAGCGCCGCTGCGCTGGGCCATTTCGGCCATCGCTTCCTCGATCTCACAGGCAATGCGGGACGCCCTCTCGCGGAAGGTGATCCCGTCCTCCGTCAGGCTTAGCCGGCGCGTGCTCCGATGCATAAGCCTCACACCAAGGCTGCGCTCAAGTTCGGCCAAGCGGTCGCTGACCACGGACTTCGACAGCCTCAGCCGGCGCGCCGCCTCGCTGATCGAGCCGGCCTCCACAACAGCGACAAAGGTGGCGATGCCATCGAGTTTTATCATCGTCCGGCCTTTCCGGAAGCCAGTTCCGCCTTTTGCAGTCTAATCCGGAAGGTTCTCAGACGCTATCTCCACCTCCGAGGAGAGACGTTGACCACAGCCACGGCAAAAACTCTCCCGTTGCAAGGAGATGACAGATGCTCAGGTTCGTACTCATTGCTCTGGGAGCCGCCGGCATTGCGCTGCCGGCCGCGGCGCAGGTCCCGTTCCCAGCCGAGGTCCGGACGCAGGAGATCACAACCAACGGTGCCACGATCCACGTCCGCATCGGCGGCACAGGGCCGGCGGTGGTTCTGTTGCACGGCTATGGCGAAACTGGCGACATGTGGGCACCTCTGGCCGCGGATCTCGTCCGGGATCATACGGTCGTGGTTCCGGATCTTCGCGGCTTGGGACTTTCATCCAAGCCGGAGACGGGGTTCGACAAGAAGACCCAGGCTGGCGACGTGGCAGGTGTTCTCGACGCGCTCAAGATCGATCATGCCGATCTGGTCACTCACGACATCGGGAACATGGTCGGCTACGCCTTTGCGGTCCAGCATCCAGAACGGGTGAAGCGGTTCGTATTGATTGATGCCCCGTTGCCGGGCATCGGTCCGTGGGAAGAGGTCCTGAAGAACCCATTGTTGTGGCATTTCCGGTTTGGAGGACCCGACATGGAGCGCCTCGTGGCCGGCCGCGAGCGCATTTATCTGGATCGCTTCTGGAACGAGTTCTCGGCCACGCCGAGCCGCTTCTCCGAGGCCGCACGGGAGCACTATGCCGAGTTGTACGCCTTGCCAGGCGCCATGCACTCGGGTTTTGCCCAGTTTGCCGCGTTTGACCAGGATGCCGTCGACAACAAGGCCTTCCTCGCTGCCAACGGCAAGCTTGGGATGCCGGTGCTGGCGATCGGGGGCGAGAAGTCGTTTGGTCCGATGATGGCGACGGTGATGCGGTTTGCCGCCAGTGACGTGACCGAAGGGATCATTCCCGACGCAGGCCATTGGATCATGGAGGAAAACCCAACGGCGACGAGCGCCATGGTTCGCTCCTTCTTGGCTTCCCAGTAAACGACACCGCGCTGACGCCAATGGGTGACCACGGGAGGGAAGGACCGTTCCTGGTACATTCGCGAAGTAGGCCGAGGGGCCGAAGTTGTAGGCAAAGCGGACCTTCACGCAGCCACACTTAAGGACTGCCCCGGTCCGGAACGCGACCTGCTCAAGGCAACTCTCAGCGCGAGCCCGCAGAGCGACGGTGCTCACGGCTTTGATATGCCGACGAGCTGGAAGGATTGGGTCACCCCGCG
Source organism: Microvirga lotononidis (assembly GCF_034627025.1). Classification (NCBI taxonomy): domain Bacteria; kingdom Pseudomonadati; phylum Pseudomonadota; class Alphaproteobacteria; order Hyphomicrobiales; family Methylobacteriaceae; genus Microvirga; species Microvirga lotononidis. The sequence continues at coordinate 3,742,373 of NZ_CP141048.1, forward strand.
CACCTCAATGGGCCGGGTGCCGACCGCCGGCTCCGGTGCCGGAGCGGCTGCTTGCTATAGAGAGTTGCACACCGTTGGCAGCAGAAGACCGAGGAGAATAGCCTGCTTCCAGCAGGGGAGCCTCCATCAATACAGAGTCATTGTACCGTCTCCGTGCCGGAGTGACCGCTGGCCGCTCCGCATACTCCGGCTACAGGACAATCCGAACGGGCATTTCGCCGAGGTCTCATGCTCGTTGCACGGGCACAACTGCCTTGCCGTATTGGACGCGCACTCGGTCAGGGGGTGCGGCGCGAGAACGATACGGCATAAGCGCTGTCTCGCACGTCGATCATCGGATCGTCCGAAGCCTCAATTCCATCGGTGAGCTGGCCCGGCAGAAACAGCAGCTTCTTCTCGGCTTCAGTGCTGCCCGGAACTGCCTTATCAAGCGTCAGGATGCCGAGCTCCACCACCCTGCGGTCGTCGGGCCAGGGTCGTGCAGGATCGTTTGTAGGATCCCCGGCCGCAGCGAGCTGTGCCTTGAGATGGAAGATGACTGGTCCACGGTTCAGGCGCTCGGGCAACTCCGTCATGAGAAAGTCCGGGGGCTGCTTGGCTGCCTCCGCTGCATTCAAATGCACCACCTGTTCCGGCGTCACCACATAGCGCACCGCTTGGCGCCCGCCGGCCTTGTTGACGAGCACGAAGGCATTGAGGCCACGATATTCCTCATGGGCGAAGCTGTCCGGCGTCGCGATCGTGGCCAGGGCCGCCGGTATCGTGGGATGACTGGCAACGAACTGGTCGAGCTTCGTCGGCTTTGCAGCCTCAGGCGGACTGGCGGCGATGGCAAGAAAGAAATCGCGCAGGTCGGCCGCGGTGGGCACCAGGAAGACCTTGAGCGAGTTCGTCACCATGTCGGTCTCGCTGCCATCCGGCAGGTGGAATTTGAGCGCCATGCCATGCGGATTGGCACCATCCGAGCCATCTGGAATGCTCGGGAGGCCGCTGGAATCCGAGAACCGCACTGTCACTGGGATCGTGCGGCCATCGAACAGAACCGCCCGGCTCAGCGCCACAGCATCGGGGGTACCCTTGAAGCTGCCTTCGACGACGATACCCTTGGCGTGAAAGGCGCGAATTCCAGGATGGCTGCCGAACACCTGATTCATCGCGTCCACGACCTGGGTTTCCACAGTCTGGTCCTGCGCCCAGCCAAGGCTGGGCACGGCGACGGTCAGGACGATCAGTCGGGTCAGGAAGGTACTGATCCTCATAGATGTCTCCTGCTGCAACGGAGCGAGGTCTAACGGCTTCAAGGCGGAATGTGAGGCGTACGCAACAAGGAGTGACCGCAGCTCACCTCAGAGGAGCCGTCCGGCCTCTGCGGCGCTCTTGACCAAGACGATAGGGGCGAGATCGACAGCTCAAGATTGAGCCGACATCAGGGTTTTGTTGTGGCGCACAGGGGAGCATAAGGAAACGTGGGGCGGCAGTGTCGCCCGTGACCTTGGCACACCACCGAGCCGGAACTGCCCATCCCATTTGAGAACTGAGGGAGCCGCGCCATGGTGAGAACCTATCGTGAAGTTGCAAACGAGAACCTGCTGCGAACCGCCGAAGACGCGATGAGCCGCGTGATCGACCACTGGGGAGACCTGCCGCCGTCGATGAACGATGCGGTCGAGCAGTTTCGCACCCAACTTGAGGCGGCGATTGATTCCGTAGAATTTGTCAAAAGGGCACTCGACAGAGAAGTGCCTGAAAATGACTGCAGGGACGGACCTCCCTGACGGTTTCGATGGCCGCCATTGGCCACTTGTGCGGGGCCGGCCGCCCTGATCGGCCCCGCAGCCTAAGTTCACGCCGCTTGCTCGCCCGCTTTCACGTCCTTCCCGCGAATAAAGGCCAGGATCTCGGGATTCACGATTTCCGGGTGGGTCTGGCACAGGCCGTGCGGCAGATCCTTGTAGGTCTTGAGCCTGCCGTTCTTCAGGAGCTTGACCGTCAGTGGTCCTGCATCGGCATAAGGCACGATCTGGTCGTCCTCGCTGTGGATCACCAGCACCGGCATGTCAATCGCCTTCAAATCCTCGGTGAAGTCCGTCTCGGAGAAGGCCTTGATGCACTCATAGCCGGCCTTGACGCTCCCCATCATGGCCTGACGCCACCAGTTGCGGATCAGACCCTCCGACACCTTCGCGCCGGGCCGGTTGAAGCCGTAGAAGGGGCCGCTCGGAACATCGAGGTAAAACTGGGCGCGGTTGGCGGCCAGCGCGGCACGGAATCCGTCGAACACCTCGATCGGTGTTCCGCCCGGATTGGACTCCTTCCTGACCATCACCGGAGGGACCGCGTCGATCAGAACGGCCTTGGCCACGCGTCCCGGCTCCGCTCGCGCCACGTAACGTGCGACCTCGCCGCCACCGGTCGAGTGGCCGATATGGATCGCGTTCTTGAGGTCGAGCGCCATGACCAGCGCCGCGACATCAGCGACATAGGTGTCCATCTCGTTGCCGCCGTCGGTCTGGTCCGACCGCCCATGGCCTCGGCGGTCGTGGGCGATCACGCGATATCCTTCCGCCAGGAAAAACATCATCTGGTTGTCCCAGTCATCGGCACTCAAGGGCCAGCCATGGTGGAACACGATCGGCTGAGCGTCTCTGCGGCCCCAATCCTTGTAGAAGATCCGGGTGCCGTCTTTGGTGGTGATGTAGGTCATGGGGATGTGATCCCTTGCCATGTAGCCGGTCGGCAGGGCCGGCGCCGCTGTCTCGTGATGAGGCCGATGGCGGGCTCGGTACGCGTCCGCCGAACCATCGGGCCCGGTCGCGACGACGAGGCATCATAACTGATTCACCAGAAAAAGGCAGCTTAGGCGGGTCCGTTTTCCATCCTGGCCGCATAAATGCGCCGGCTCGTCGACAGGAAGCACGATTGGGCAAAGATGCTCGGGTTGAACCAAAGCGGCACGCCACGATGTCCCCAGCGGTCACGCGCGGCCCAATTAGGAAAGGCAGTTGAGCAGGTGGCACGATGCGGCACGCTCGTGGTCTCAAGCTGAGTGAATGCCGTATTTTGCAGTGCGACTGGCCCATGATCCAGGAGGGGCGCTTGACGGATCATTCCGACGTTCCCTCGACCCATACCATCGGGCTGATGAATCCAATTCCGCCCTCCTACCGCCCGCCATTCGCGACGACGGTGCCTTCCTCGAAGCCGGGTAAGCTTTTGACAAGCGCCGCGTCCGAGACCTCCGGAATGGGTGGTGCCGCGGTATTAGTCTGGGCTAAGGTTGCTGTTGCTATCGTGGCTGTCAGCGCAAAGGCGACTGCCACCCTTCTCAGGATGTTCATGTCAGGATTCCTTGGTTGTTCCGTAATGCTTGGAAGAGTGCTCGGCCGACCAGTGATATGAACATCACGATCCTGGACGATCACTCAACCACGCCTGGGGATGGAGACGCCGGGCTGGGTCGGATCGCGGGCGTCACATCAGTAATCTCCATCAGGACGCATACGCGCCGCCCATCTGTGTCCCCATGATGGGAAGGAGCGGGATTACCGCCCCAGGAGGATCAGATCTGGACCTGCCCGCCGTCGACGAAGAGCTCGGCGCCATTGACGAAACTGGCCTCCTCGGAAGCGAGGAAGAGCACGGCCTCGGCGATCTCCTCGGGCTGCCCGATCCGACCCAGTGGGATCTGGCCTGCCAGGAACTCCTTTGTGCCCTGCGCGTGGTCTGCGCCTCCGAAAAGCTCGTTCAGACCTGCGGTCTCGGTCACCCCGGGGCTGATGGCGTTCACCCGGATGCGGCGATCCTTGAGATCGAGGATCCAATTGCGGGCGAAGCTGCGGACGGCTGCCTTCGTGGCGGAATAGACGCTGAAGGCAGGCGTGCCGGAAATACTCGTGGTCGAGGAGGTCAGCACGACGGACCCACCGTCCTTGAGCAGAGGCAACGCCTTCTGGACGGTAAAGAGGACCCCCTTCACGTTGGTGTCGAAGGTCCGCTCATACTGCTCCTCGGTGATCGACCCCAGCGGCGCGAAATCGCCGCCACCCGCATTGGCGAAGACCACGTCGATCTGGGCGTGCTTCTGCTGGACCGCGTCATAGAGACGGTCGATATCGGCTAACCGGCTCATGTCGCCCTGAACGCCGGTCACCCGACCGCCAATCTGCTCGACCGCCGCATCGAGCGCATCCCGTCGGCGACCGGTGATAAACACCGACGCCCCTTCGGTTGAGAACGCCTTGGCCGTAGCCAAGCCGATGCCGCTCGTGCCCCCGGTGACTACGACAACCTTGTTGTTGAACCTGCCGGTCATTGTCTCTCTCCAAATCAGCACCGTGTTGCTGTTGCGGAGAGAAATGCCTTCAGAACGCCGGTGCGTGTAGCCGGCGTTTGTGGCACATAGCGTTCTATTGGAGGAACGATGATCCGTCCTGACCTGAACGACTATGCCTACTTCGCCGAAGTGGTTCGCCATGGCGGGTTCTCGGCGGCCAGCCGGGCGCTGCGAGAGCCCAAATCCAAGCTCAGCCGCCGCATCGCTGAGTTGGAGCGGCGCTTCGGTGTGCGGCTGATCGAGCGATCCAGCCGCCGGTTCCGGGTCACCGACGTGGGCCGAGCCTTCTACGAGCGCTGCCGCATCCTGCTTCTCGAGGCGGAGCAGGCGGAGGCCCTCGTGGCCGAGGCCCAGGCCGAACCGTATGGTCTGATCCGCATGAGTTGTCCAACTGGCCTCGTGGAGGTGATCTCCGGTACGTTGCGATCCTTCCTGACACGCTATTCCAGGGTGAGGGTCCAACTGCTTGCCGTAGATCGACCGGTGGACCTGATCGGCGAAAGGATCGACATTGCCCTGCGTGTCCGGACGGACCTGACCAGCGATGCGGCCCTGACCATGCGCTCCCTGGGCATCTCACGGCGCATCCTTGTCGCCAGTCCGCAACTGGCGAGCCGGCTGGGAGCCGACATCGGATCTCTGGCCGATGCTCCGACGTTGAGCACAAGCGACAGTCTGACAGTGGTCGAATGGACGCTGGAGCGGGATGACGGCACGCTGCACACACTCCGGCACGAGCCCCGCATTACATGCGGGGATTTCTCACTGGTTCGCGATGCTGCGGTCAGTGGGCTGGGCGTGGCGCTCTTGCCGGACCATACCTGCGCTAACGAGCTCGCCGCCGGCCGGCTTGTGCGGGTTATGCGGGAATGGAGCGGCCGTCGGGGCATCGTCCATCTGGTGTTCACGACCCGGCGCGGCCTCCCTCCGGCCGTTCGCGCTCTGATCGATCACTTGGCCGCAGGCTTCCCACGAGATGTCCTCGAACGCGAGTAGTTGGACTCGGCTTCTGAACGAAAAAGGTTCAGACGGCAGCTACTCCCGGAAGAGCTGCTTTTGGCTCGGGGCTGACCTTAGCCGTACTTCTGAGCTGGAGCGGTAAGCGGACACCCGCGCAGAGCCGGGAAGGCCTCTGCCTGACCCGAAGCTGACTCCAGCTACTTAGGGGTAGAATTGCAGCTTCTGGTCGTTCATCGAAGGTCTCTATCAGGCTGTTCACCCGCGATATACGTCAACCTGCAGACATGAGTGCAAACCGGTCGTGTCCCTCCTCGCGAGCGTGGCATCTGCAGATGCGTCGTGTCCGGCTATGAAGCAGCCGACACAGTTCTCCATTCCGGGAATAAAGCTGCAAGACGCATGGTCTTGCCAACAGGGAGCAGTGACCGGAAGCGACATCCACCTTGCTCCTCGATCCACCGATTGATGGAGAACCGTGATGTTGAATCTGTCACGCCGAGGTGTCCTAGTCAGCGCCGCCATGACAGCGGCTTTCGGGCTGCCGAAGCCCTTAGCTCTGATTGCAAGCGCTCAAGCAGAGACGCCTGTGGAGCCGACGAAGGGCTTTTACAAGTACAGGGTAGGATCGATCGAGGCGACTGCCGTTTATGACGGTATCTGGCGCAAGCCCCATGATCCAGCCTTCATCAAGGATGTAAGCGTCGATGAGACCAAGGCGGCACTCGCCAAAGCAGGCCTGACAACTGAATTCATGCCGATCCCGCTCACGGTATTGATTCTGAAGATTGGCGATAAACACATTATGATCGATGCTGGATCAGGTGTCGGCCAGTGGCAAGCCAACGCCACTCACCTGCCGGCCAACATGCAGGCGGCTGGCATCGATCGCAGCCAGATCAGCACGATTCTGATCTCGCACTTCCATCCGGATCATGTATGGGGCCTGATGGAGAAGGGCACGAACAATGCCGTGTTCCCCGAGGCCGAACTGGTGGTGAACAGTGCCGAGTACAGATTCTGGACGGAGCCGGGCCGCGTCGAGCAGCTGCCGGAAGGCCGCCGCCAGGCCGGCAAGCGCATCGCGGATGTCTTCCCGATATGGAACAACTGGAGGCTGGTCGAGAGCGGCACTGAGGTGGCTCCCGGGGTTCAGATCCTTGAAGCCTACGGCCATACGCCCGGCCATTCCGTCTTCCTGGTAACGTCGGGCAGCGACCAATTGATGGTGTCGAACGACACCATGTACGTCCCGGCTCTCCTGGCGCCCCATCCGGAGTGGCAGGGCGCCTATGACCAGGATGGGCCGATGGCAGTGGTCACCCGCCGCAAGATCGTCGACCGTGTCATTGCGGACAGGATGATGATGTGCGGCGCCCACTTCCCGTTCCCTGGCCTTGGCACGTTCATGAAGGATGGCAATGCCTATACCTTCACCCCCGTCGATGTCTGATCCAGCAAGCGAGAACAGTCATGTTGAAGAAAACCACTCTCTTTTCGTTCGCTCTTCTGGGTACGATGGCGCTCACGCCGGCCCTGACGAGCACTGCAGCCATCGCCGTCGACGACGATACACCGATCGGCTCGGTTGATCTGAGCTCGGTGCGAGACAAGATCAAGGCAGCGAACTATTCCGCTGCGCTGGAAGAGCTGCGGGGACTGGCTGAAGACACCCAGCAGGCGGATGTCTACAATCTGCTGGGATATACCCTGCGCAAGACAGGCGACTACGCAACGTCGCTCACCTACTACAACAAGGCGCTGCAGCTCCAGCCCGATTTCAAGGCGGCCCGCGAGTACCTGGGCGAGCTGTATGTCGAGACCGGGAACGTCGGCAAAGCCAGGGAGCAGCTTGCTGCGCTGACCAGGCTCTGTCCAGGCGGCTGCGAGGAGCGCGAGGACCTAGAGAAAGCGCTGGAGGGGAAATAGGCAGTTGATTTCGCGGGTGGGCGAGATCATCGCCCACCTCATTCTGCCATGATCAACATCGGGAAATCGCGATGCCACGGCCATTTGAGGTCATTGCGTCAAGCGCCACCGATCTCGTTCTTCTCGTGGGACGGCTCCTGCTGGCCCTGATCTTTCTTCACGAGGCCGTGACATTGTCCTTCGACTTCACGGCTGCTGCTTCGGCGATGAGCAAGATCGGCGTCCCACCTTATATCCTGGTTCTCAGCATTCTCTTACAGCTCGGGTCGGGCTTGATGGTGGCATCAGGCTGGCACGCGCGTCTGGGGTCACTCAGCCTGAGCCTGTTCTGCCTTGCAACCGCTTTCCTGTTTCATTCCAACTTCGCCGTCCGAAACGAGCTATTGCATTTCGAAAAGGATCTTGCGATCGCGGGCGGAATGTTGGTCCTGACTGCAACAGGAGCCGGAGCGCTGTCGCTGGACAGGCTTGTCAAGTACCGGAGGCACTTTGGCTGGGCTCTGTGACGTGTGCGGACCCGGTGACCGCACAGGCCGGCTCGTCATGCCTCGCAGTACGACCTATCTTGGACGCTCTGGTAAGGGCATTGTGAGACACCCCATCAAGGTGGACTCCCATGCGACGCCGAGACTAGCCCGGTCAGCCCAATGCGCCTATTGGCGAGCGAGCTGATCCTGAAATCGGTGCATGAATTCCTGCAGCTCGACAGCATTCAGATCCGAAACGGCCCAGAAGATCATGCCGCTGCCAGACCATCGAAGCGTGTTGTATCCGTTGTTTACTGAGGGCTGCGCTCCTTCGACACCGACCCTGTTCTTCTCCACCGGCCAGATGAACAGGTTGATCACGTGCTCGCGGCGTTTATACACCAGTGCCGCAACCGCCCGCCCTGCAACGTAGTCGAGCCGCCCTCCAGTTAGCGCAAATCCCTCACTGGCTAGATCAACAACCGGAGGGGCGAAGTCGAGTCGGCCATCGAACCAGGGCTTCACGGTATGCCGGTCGGACGTTGTCACATCCGTAATGTGGTCTACCATCAAGGAGCGAACATGCTCGGAGACAATTTCCTGCTCCAGATCCGGCGACGGACGCGGCACGATCAAAGCCACGGCGAGACCCGCCGCAAACGCAGCAACCGGGATGCCAAGACGTTGCTTCTGCCACAGGTGCTGCCACCAGCGCGCCGTCGTCGGCGCAATCGGGCTGGCTGGAATAGGCGCAAGAGCTTCCAGAACCCGCGCCCGTAACGCATCGGGCGCCCGATGCCGAAGCCTGTCCTCCCGAAGGGCTGCCCGCAGCTCCTGCAGGTGCTGGTATTCGCTCGCGCAGGTAGCACAGGCTCTCAGGTGGTCTTCGACCTGGAAGGCATTGGCCGCATCCAGTTCTCCGTCTAGATGGCCATGCAGGAGGACCTTCACGTCAGAGCAGGGGAGGGTCATGAGCGGGTCTCCTCTCCGTCTGCGGTGCGTCGTCGCCACGCTTCGGCGAGCAGGTGTCGCGCCCGGGCAAGGCGGGACATTACGGTGCCGATCGGCGTTCCCGTGGTTTCGGCAATCTCCTGATAGGAGAGTTCCTCAAGTTCACGCAAAACCAGCGTCTCCCGGAACGGAAGGGGCAAGGTTTCGATCAACTCCCGCATGGTGGCGATCTCGTCCTGCCGGAGAACGGTGGTTTCAGGACTATCCGTGGGATCGACCAATCCGGTGGCGTGATCCGATGTCTTGCCCGGATCATCTGCTTGCTCCGTCGCGATCCGGTCAAGCGGAACCGTTCGGTCCGATGCCACGGCTGTCGCCCAGGTGTGACAGCAGTTTCGCACAATCGCCAGGATCCAGGCCTTCGGATCACCGCCCCTGTACCCTTCGAAGGCACGGAACGCCCGCAGGAACGCATCCTGTGCGACGTCCTCCGCCGCGACAGGGTCCCGCAGCAGATAGCGCGCAAGATTATAGGCGGCATCGAGATGGGGCAGCATCAGGTCGCGAAAGCGCCGGGCGAGATCAGCTTGCTCAACCGTTTCAGGCGACAGGGAGACCGGCACAGGTTCCTCCGCGCGTTGCTGGAGTGTACTCCCGTCACGCTTGCCTGTCACATAGCCGGATGTGTTGTACCAGGCCGCAGCCTTCCCGGTAGCGTAGCCCAGCGGACCTGAGGTGGAGACCGTAGTCACCTTGCTTGGCAGAAGGGACATGCGCTCGAAGGTGATCGCGTTGCCGCTCATGATCGGGCATCCCTGTGCATCTGAGACGGATCCTGGTTGCTCAGGAGTTCCAGATGGTTCGTCTGACAGCACTCCCGTCGATCGGGCGTTGATGCTGCGCTGCCTTATCCAGACTTGATGCCACCCTGACTTATTCCCAGCCGGCTGCAGAATTCCGTACCTTGTCTCCCGAGGCGTGTGACGGAGCACCCGGAGGGCTGCGGCCCACTCGAACCAAGCGTCCTGCGGGAATATCGAGCGGATCGCACAGGTCTCGGAATATGAGGCGGAGCAATCGCCGCCTCGATCTGAGTGGCACGAGATTGTCCAAGGGACGGAGGCGTGCCCGGGAGGGCATCATGGACACGAACCGTCGCGATCGCATTCTTGTCGCGGACCACAACCCGATCTTCCGCGAAACCCTCGCCTGGCGGCTGCGCGCTGCAGGGTACGAGGTGACCACAGCGGACACGGGAGAGCATGCATTCCTGGCGTTGCGGGATTGGCAGCACCCCGTCGATTGGCTCTACGCCTCGGCCGGTCTGCCGATCCTGATCGACGGCTGGATTTTGGCCGACGAGTATCATGACACCTGCCCAACACGACCAGTCGTGATCGCTGCACAGCAGGTCCGGCCGTCTCAAAACGGTGACATCATCCTCGCTCAACCGAGCCCGGCATCCGTGTTGGAAATCATCCGCGAGTTGATTGCCGCAAGCCATGTTCTACCGGCGGTAACCGAGGTGGACCCGAATATCAGCGGCATGCAGCGTAACAATAGAGCGCCTGCGGTCAGCCCCACCGTTCCGTCTGAAGGGTGTTTCGGAGACCTGTCCGCATTGGAGGAACATGACAATGACGAACAAGAGAGAGCGCTGGTTTTGCGAGGCCAGCTATGGCATGCCGCCTCACAATGCGGGGCTCCTCAATTCCGCAGGCAATAGTGCTGGTGAGCAAGGCGGCTTCCGGAGTGGAGCCTATTGGGCGCGCGCGATCTCGTTCGAAGTTGCCCCCATTCGGCCGGGTCGCAGCTCCCGTGGCGCTGCAATGTGTCACGTACCCGCCCTGTCCGGGATACCAGTGGTCGAGAGCGCACGAGTACCGCACCATGCTCCTGAGGAGGCAGCTCTGTTGCCGCAATGGATGAGTGCCACGCATCCCAACCGAACAGGCAGGTTTGTTCCGAGCCTCTTGGCTGCTCTTGCAGCCCTAGGGACAGCAAGCGGGATTTTGAGCACTATCCTTCAGCTGGTTTGGCTCTGATCGCCCTGACGCACGCTCGCAAAAGGACGGCTTCTGGCACTTCCCGGAAGAAACCCTTTGTTTGCTCGCGACGCGGTGAGCGGACCTTCATTTCATCTGATGTTCGTTACTCTTTGACCCGTTGCGGTCATTCCGATGAGCAGCCGACTGCAACCAATTCAAGGTTTACCGAGTCCCATGAGAGAGGCTGGTGGAACTTGGGGATCAGTCGATAAAGTCGACCATGCCACTGTCCAGATCATAGTAGGCGTAGACGACTTTCACCTGCCCCTCGTGAACCATTTCCCTAATGATATCGCTTCCGGCCAGGATCCCGGCGGCATTACGGCGCGCGTTCTCGCGTACGGTGTTGTCGACGAAATCCCCAGGCTTGCCCTCCTGTGATTTCGCAGCCGGAACGATCGCCTCGACCATCGGTCCAATTGATCCCTGAAGCTCCACATGTTTTGCGACAACATCGCAGGCCGCTTGTACCGCGCCACAACGCTGGTGTCCTAGGACCACGACCAGTGGCGAGCCAAGATGCTCTGCACCGTACTCGATTGTTCCTAGGACTGCTGTGTCAGCGACGTTGCCCGCGTTGCGGGCGACGAACAACTCGCCGAGACCGACGCCCCCAAAAATGAGCTCTGGCGCGACCCGGCTGTCCGAGCAGGTCAGGATCGTGGCCCAGGGCGACTGGTCTCCCGCCGTATTCGCGCGCTCTTCGCGGAGCCCCGCCTCGCACAGTTGGGGTGCGTTCACGAACTTGGCATTGCCGGCTTTCAGCCTGGCCAGGGCCTCGTCAGGGCTCAGACCTGTCCTTGCGAAGGCTGAGTTTGACCTGCCACTGATCGTCCACAGGCATGCCGCAGTCCCGGTTGTGGCGAGCGACATGAACGTTCGACGGTTCATCCTGACGCACTCGAGGCACATGGCGCTCTCCCGCTGGTTTGGGGCGCAGGGCTCCAGGCGATCTGGACGGCAGCCCCGCACGGACATGCACTGTAGAAGGACTCATCGTGGGCGCTTGATCCGACAGGACAGGGCTTGCCACTTTGGGACGGCGGGCCCGGAAGGGCTGGCGAAACGCCTGTTTTCTGCTTGCGGCGCTGGATTAGGACAGACTGAGGTGAAGCGATTTCAGGCGTTCGCGCCGAAGACCGGGCGTCTGTTCATGGCACGCCCGAGACGTAAGCGCTTGGTCCGCGTCGCCGCTTGGGAGCCGACCTTCGTTGGGAGGTCGGAACGGGACAGCTCGACCCTAAGCGGGCATTCACAGGGCCTTCTCGCTCGTGAAGTCAGGCGTGTAGGGTCAAAATTGGCTCCGGAAGGCAGCAGAAATGACCTCGTCGGTGCCGGGAGTGATGGAAGCCGCAGGAGCAAAAATCGTCATGGGCTCCGTGCGCCCGGCCAGAGGCTCGCTCGCGATTACCCGCCAAGCGCCACGTTCCGATGACCCTTCAACGACAGCGCCCGAGGCAAGGATCACCTCGCCATAGCGCTTCGTTGCCCGTTCAAGCCGCGAGGCGACGTTCACCGCATCGCCCAGCGCCGTAAATTCCATCCTCTCGTCGTCCCCGACGATGCCACAGAAGACCTCGCCGATATGGATCCCGATTCCGATCCGCACGGGATGATACAGTTCCCGGGTTGCGTTCCAGGCCTGAACGATCCGGACGAGATCATGCGCAAAGGCGAGGGCGCGGGCCGCGTCGCCGCCCTCGTCCGGTACTCCGAACAGCATCAGCGCTCCGTCGCCAATGAACTTGCCGACGAAGCCGCGGTGCTTGCGGACGCAGCCCAGAATGCGGGTCCTAAAGGCCGTGAAGAACTGCGACAGGCGCTCCGGATCCATCCCCTCAGCCATGCCGGTCGAGTCGCGGATGTCGACAAAGACAACGGCCCGCTGGCGGCGCCCGCGGCGCAGGCCGATGTCGCCCGCCACTCGGGGCGCTATCTCGGCCGGGAGGAAGCGCGAGAGGCTGGCGCGCCCGACCGCATCCTTGACGGCGGCGGACAACAGCCGTCGCGAGCGGATTATGCCAAAGGCGGTGGCCGCTCCGGCCAAAAGGAGCAGCGTGAACCGCATCACATTGACCGGCATCGAAAAGAGCTGAGGCCAAGTCGGGGTCACGCCAGGATCCACGACCATGCTGTCGCCGAGCGCGACGGCAATCCCGATCGGGCCGAGCGCCAACAGAGCAATGGCACAGAGCTGAACCTTGACGTCGTAGCGCAAAGCGCCGACCGCCAGGACCAGAGGCGCCCACGAGATCGGGCGGAGGGTAGGGCGTTACCGGGCAGCCCGCGCTCGCCAACGGCGAAGAAGGCGATGACAAGCACGAGCCCGATATCCAGCACCATGAACAGATAGGCCAATCCGTGATGCCAGCGCTGCGGCACCGCAAGCACGATGCTGACGGCTCCGATGACCAGAAAGCCGAGTGAGGCAATCCAGGCATTGTGCTCGGACAGATCGAGAGACACGCCCGTCCATTGACGGAGCAGGTTGTTTGCGCCAATCACCGTCACAAAGATGCAAATGCCGATCGTGACCCGCAGCCACCCGGTCAGTCGCTCCGCCGCGACCTCATGGCGGTGCATCAGAGAGGCAACGAGGTCTCCTGGGTGACACCGGTGAAGGCTAACGCTCGGCCTGGACCACCAAACCCAAGCGCTTCAGACCAACGCAGCATTAACATCACACCCGGACCACCCACTTGGGGCAGGCCAAACAGACAATCCAGTGCAAATGTGGGGTAGATTGAGGGCTGTTAGATTAGCGAAGGGCTAAATTTCGAACGTTTTCAAATATTTACTTGCATAAAATGGCGGAGACGGAGGGATTCGAACCCTCGATACCCTTTTGGGGTATGCTCATTTAGCAAACGAGTGCCTTCAGCCGCTCGGCCACGTCTCCAGGCGAAAAGACCGGATCTGGGATCCCGCTTCGCAGGTGGCGCAATAGACGCGAAGAGGGTCTCTTCGTCAAGGTCCAAAATTGCCCGCAGCGATGCAGAGGCTTGGCTCTTCAGGGCAAGGTCGCAAGAGCAACCAGCAGGCTTCCGAGCCCGGCGGAGGCGCCGACCAGCAGGAAGGCGTCCAGGGCAAGGGTCCAACGGTCGTGGTGAAACGGGTGCATGACAGACCCCTTTGGTTTGGGTCTTTTGTATCATGCGGTGACGCTGCGGCTTTGTTCTGGATCAAAGACGAGCTTTGAAGGCCCGACAACGAAGAGAGCGCTCCTACCAGAACAGGTGGGACAGAGCGAGACTGGCCAGTCCGATCCCCGACAGGAAGATTGGAAACCACTTCGGGCATGAGCAATGGGCTTCGTCGAGTTCCACCTTGTTCCTCCTCGGCCGCTGAGGGATGCCATCAAAGCGTCCGAGAGCCCGATAGGGAAGAGCGACGGGTGGTCAAATATGCGCCTTTACGACTAAAAGCCGGGCACCATGGATACCTTCAGCGGCATGCGGAGCGTCGCTCATAGGGAAGGGGACATCTCGGCTTTTCCATAGAGGTGCAGGATCTCCTCGAAGCTGCGGATGGTGGGGCCGGACGGCCTGACGATCACGGCGCTCAGCTGCCGGAACTTGTCGTCGGCCCAATCTTCGACGACGACGGCGACGGCATCCCGAAGCGGCAATGTCGCGACCTTGCATGCCATGTTCATGCCCTCCGACCGCTCATAGGGCCGGGTGAGCGTGAGAAGGTCCACCATCTCGTCCAAATCGTGGGCTGCGGTCACGATGCTCTCCACTGCGAAGTCTCGAACGAGCTCGGGCATTGCCAGCCAATTGTGGCAACCGAATGCCCAAGCTTGGCCCAGGCTTGGGCGTTCAACGGAAAAGAGCGGATCGCCTCACGGCACGATGCGGCGTGCCGGATATCTGAAGCGCTTGAGCAGTTCGTCGCTATGGCCGACGAGGAGGGCTGCTTCCGGAGGGAGGGCGTCCTCGGCCACGGATTCGAAGCCCGGGAAAAGGGCCAGATACGCCATGTTCGGGAGACTCATGAGGAGGATAGACTGACCGGATTGCCGGTCGCACGCTGCAGCCAGCATCATCTGCTTCGGGCTTCCGAGCTTGACGAACAGCTCCTCGAATCGGTCCTGCGTCGGTTCCCATTCAGCGGGATCGATGGCCTTCTTCGCCCAGAGCATCGCCGACATCCCGGTCTGAGGAACCCAGTCTCATGTTGCATCCTAGCCCAATGCCGGCCGGCAGGCGAGCGGCTGTCGGAAGCCATGATTCTGGAATGACGCAAGGGTAGAATTGCCAGGGCGGCTGAAAGCGCCAGAGGGGATCGGCTCAGTTCAGGCTCTTCTTTTCGGTCCCCATTGCCGAAAAGCAGGACGTGGAAGCGTCGCCTGCGGCATCGGGAATGATAAGCACGGATACCGCGTGGCCGTGCGAAGCAAGCGTATCGGCCGCGTCGAAAGCCGACCGCTCCGCGTCCTGCCTTGTGGCGAAGGCCGACTGCTCTCGATCCGCGTATGTCACCAGCCATTCGTCCTGAAATTTGAAGACGACAAAGCGGTCCGTATGCATCAGCCCCTCCCACGCTTTGAACCGAGCCTTGGCAGGCTACCCGATTGCAGTCCATCAGGAAGGAGGCGATGGAGGTAGGGGGGAGGTCAAAAGGATAGAGGCTCGTCCCGATCATCCATCGAAACGAGCCTCGCCTTTACGTACGATGCGCCGATCTCCTTCGGAGAAGGGCGCCGCCGATTACTTTACTGCGCCGACCTTTCATGCCTTGGGGACGCTTAGGATGAAGGAAGCCGCCCCTCTGGCGTGTACTTGTCGACGGCCTGCGGCAACTCTCTGGACAGGCGAGCAAGGATTTCCTCGCGGGACAGGCCGGTCTGCTGGGTCAGGGTCGCCAGGACATCAGGCCCGATGGCCTGTTCCACCTGTTGCGGTGCGACCTCCTTGTTCGGGCCGGTGCCGACCCAGGAATCGGCAACGTCGCCGTGGCCGCTCTGCCGGAAGCTGTCGATCAATTCGCCCAGACCGCCGCTCAGCACACCGCCTGCGTTCTGGCCGCTCAGGCCTCCCAGCAATCCGCCCAGACCCCCGAGGCTGCCGAGGCTGCCTTGCGACTGGTCGGGAGTTCCCGGTGTCCCTGCGGGGTTGTTGCCGGATGTGGCGCCGCCGAGCATCTCGGCGATCTTGTCCCTGTTCTGATAGCCCGCGATGGCAAGAAGCCCCAGAAGGGCCGTCATGGATGGAAAGCCTCGGCTCATGTGTTCCTCCTCCTCCGATGCACGAGAATCCCGGTCGCCCCGAAAGAGTTCCATCGACAGGTGTGTTGCGGCCATGGTGAAACACCGACGGCTCGAAGGCACGGCCAAAGGGGCGGATTGACGAAGCTTTGCCTCCTGCGGAATGTATGCGCCCGCGTATGGTAGCGGCGTGAAAGGTGAGTCTGATGGCGATGTTCGATGTGGCGGTGGTCGGGTTGGGAGCAATGGGAAGCGCCGCGCTCTTCGACCTCGCCCGCCGAGGGCAGCGCGTGATCGGTCTCGAACAGTTCGAGCCAGGCCATGACAAGGGCTCCTCGCATGGGGAGAGCCGGATCATCAGGCTTTCCTATTTCGAGCACCCGTCCTATGTGCCGCTCGCCCGCCGGGCCATGGAGAAATGGCGCGAGCTGGAGGAGCTCTCGGGCGAGGCCGTCCTTACCGTCACGGGCGTTCTCGAGGCCGGTTATCCCGGCTGCCAGGTCGTCGAGGGGTCCCTGGAGGCGTCCCGGCTGCACGGGCTCGACCATGACGTCCTGAGCGCCGACGAGATCAACCGTCGCTTTCCCGCCTTCAAGGTTCCGTCCCATTGGACCGGATTGTATCAGCCGGAGGGCGGATTCCTCCGGCCGGAGCTCGCCATCCGACAGTTCGTGGGATTGGCGCGACGGCATGGGGCCGAGGTCAGGACGAAGGACCGTGTCATCGCCATCGAGCCGACCAGCTCGGGCGTCCGGATCAGGACCGAAGCCGGCGAGATCGAGGCCGGGTCGGTGATCGTCGCGGCTGGCGCATGGATCGGCGATTTCGCCCCGGAGCTGAAGCCGCACCTCAAGCTGACGCGTCAGGTGCTCGGCTGGTTCGAGCCTTTGCAGCCGGCCTATTACACGCCCGACCGGTGCCCGGTCTTCATCTTCGAATCCGAGGACGACGCCTGCTACGGCTTCCCGGATTTCGCCGGAACGGGCGTCAAGACGGCTTCCCATCGCAAGGGCGCCTATCTCTCGTCGGCCGACGACCTGGCGCAGGACGGCGGAGCCGAGGACGAAGCCCATATCCGCCGCATGCTCGCCCTGGCGATGCCGGACGCCAACGGGCCGCTCAAGGCAATGCGGACCTGCATGTACACCCGCACCCCGGACGAGGATTTCGTGATCGACCGGTCATCGGCCGATCCGCGGATCGTGCTGGCCTCGCCCTGTTCGGGCCATGGCTTCAAGTTTGCAAGCGTGATCGGGGAGGTGCTCGCCGATCTCGCCCTTGGAAACGTGCCCGCGAACGACATCTCTCGTTTCAAGCTCAATCGCTTTGGCGCACAATCGGCCTGAAAGGGCAGATCATAATCTGGAGGAGCAGCCATGATGAAGGGATACGCCTGTCACCTGTCCGTTCTCGCCCTGCTGGCGGGAACCGGGCTGGCCCGCGCGGAGGACATCACGATTGCCGTGGCCGGCCCGATGACGGGCTCGGTCGCCACCATCGGCGAGCAGCTCAAGAACGGCGCCGAACTCGCCGCGCAGGCCATCAACCAGAGTGGCGGTGTGAATGGGAAGACCGTCAAGATCGTCATCTATGACGACGCCTGCGATCCCAAGCAGGCCGTTGCGGTCGCCAACCGCATCGTTTCGGACGGTATCAAATTCGTCGATGGCCATGCCTGCTCGGGCTCGTCCATTCCTGCCTCCGAGGTCTATGCCGAGGCGGATGTCCTGATGATGAGCCCGGCCTCCAGCAATCCGACCATGACCGACAAGGCTGCCGAGCAGGGCTGGTCGACCATCATGCGTCTCTATGGCCGCGACGACGCGCAGGGCAAGTTCATCGGTCCGTGGATCAAGCAGAACTACGGCACCAAGAAGATCGGCATCCTCCACGATAAGAGCGCCTACGGCAAAGGTCTCGCCGATGTGGTGAAGGCGTCGCTCAACAGCGCCGGGATCAAGGAAGTGCTCTACGAGGGCATCAATGCCGGCGAGAAGGATTACAAGGCGGTGGTCAACCGCCTCAAGAGCCAGGGCGTCGAATTCCTCTATTTCGGCGGATACCATACGGAAGCCGGCCTCATCATGCGCCAGGCGGCCGATCAGGGCTACAAGTTCCAGCTGATGATGGGCGACAGCATCGCAACGCCGGAATTCGGGTCCGTGGCCGGGCCCGCTGCCGACGGGACCCTGTTCACCTTCCCGCCGGACGGGCGCGACAGCGACGCCGCCAAGGGGGCCCTGGAGCAGTTCCAGAAGATCGGCTTCGTGCCGGAGGGCTTTACGCTGTTCTCTTATGCGACCATTCAGGCCATCGCCGGCGGGATCGCCAAGGCCGGCAGCACGGATCCGAAAGTGGTCGCCAAGACCCTGCGTGGAACGAATGTCGATACCGTTCTGGGACCGGTGACCTTCGACGAGAAGGGCGACATCAAGGACCCGAAATACAACATCAATGTCTGGAAGGGCGGAACGTACAGCAAGCTTACCCAGTAGGAAGGCTCGGCTCGGCAAAAGGGAGGGCGGCTGCGAAGGAAGCCGCCCTCCCTTTTGGCCGCTGCTGCTCACTCCTGAGCGACGGCTTTGTCGGCCTCCCCCGCCGGAACGAGATGCTCAATGGACACCCAGTCGGTGCAGGCCCTGAGGATAGGGGCGAGATAGGCGCGATTGCCCTCGATTTCGACGACCCGGCAAGGATAGGCCCGCCGATCTCCCGGAGGGCGATAGACGACGGTCGCACCGGGTCTGATCTCGTCTGGGGCCGAAGCCTGCGGTTCGGTGCCGGACGAAAGCAGACTGACCTGCTTGTTGTCCTGTTCAAGAATGGCTTTCCGGCCAGCCCTGTAACGATCGAGAGCCTGGATCGCCACTCTGGCCCTGTCGCGGTAACGGTCGCAGACGACCCGCATCAGGGTTCCCTTCTCGCGGCCTGGATACCAAGTCACGCCACCGATCTTGGCCAGTTCCTCTGCAACGATTTCGATTTCTTCCTCAGTCATTGGCTACAATCCCTCAAGAGCAGTTGGTCTGTGCTCAGGTCTTGTGAAAGCGCCCACGCGAACTGCCTCGTTCGTTGAGTGCCGATGCCCCAAAGAATTTTTGTTGGTTGCGGCGCCTGGCGTTTGAAACGCGCCGTAAGAGACGTTTGACTACGCTTTTAATTCCATCATCTGCTGCTGCAGGATGGCGAGCTGCTGGAGATAGGGCTGCCGACGCTCATAGTGGCGTGTCTTCAGCTTTGCGAGTGCGCGGATCTTGAGATTGGTGTCCCGGGATGTGTTGGTGAGTTTCTGGCGCTCCTGTTCGTAATCGAAATCGATATCGGCCAAGGTCGCGAGAAGGGACTGAAGTAGCGGCTGGACAGTGGGTGGATACATTCTAGGAAGGGGAGGCTTGCTATACCTTTCTTCATTTTGAAACTTCGTATCGTTCATCTTTTCCCTCTTATTAACTTGCGTTAATAGAGCATCAGAATACTGAGGTAGGGTTACCCCGTCTGTTGGGAACCCGACAGAATCGGAAGAAATCGGACTTTCGATCAATATGCCGCGTTACCAAATCTCAGCGGGAGGCAGGCAGAAGCCTCGCGAAATTCCCTCGGATCGCGTGGTAGCATTCGCATGCCGTCTCCTCGAGGCCGGCGTGATCGGTGATCCTGATCGTTCCGCGGCCCTGGCTGATCAGCCCCATGCGCTGGAGCGTGCTCGTGACGCTGCTGACGGTCGAACGCTGTACCCCCAACATCTCGGCGAGGATTTCATGGGTGAGGGGAATATCCTCCTTGTCGGTCCTGTCGCGGGTGCTCAGAATGGCACGGCAGCAGCGGGCTTCCACATTGTGAACCGCATTGCAGGCGACGGACTGAAGCGTCTGCGACAGGAGAGCTTCCGTGTAGCGGAACAGCAGGCGGCGGATGTTCGGGCGCTTGTCGATTGCGTCTCTTAAGCGATCCAAGGCAATCCGCGAGGTCGTGCCGGCAACCTGGGTGACGTAACGTCCGAAGGATTGGTGGATGCCGAGCGCGCTTATGAAGCCGAAGACGGCTTCCCTTCCGAAGATCGCCATCTCCACGGAGCCGCCATCCTGCAGAACGGCGACCAGGGAGATCACCGCATCATGGGGAAAGTAGGTATGCCGGATCTGTTCTCCGTGCTGATAGACGACCTTTCCGCGTGGCAGTTCGACGACTTCGAGATGGGGCTCCAACCACAAATAATCATCTGGCTCCAAAGCGGCGAGGAGCTGGTTTCTCCGGTGTATGGCGGCCTTCGTACCATTCTTCACGGCAGGGTCTCACCGCATTTCGGATATCCGGATCACGGAGCCGGATATCCGTCATGATATTCATATCACAAGTCAAAAATGTGCAATGTCGGTGCACCCCTTATGAACAGGCGTTTCGCATTCGCTGGTTGGCCCTCCTCTCAGGAAAGAACGGAGCGAAGGTCTCGCTCGACTTCAAAGGAACGAGGACCGCTTCGCTTTGTGCCGTTCTCTGATGGGACATGCCCCCAAAGAGCCATGTGAAGGCGCCGATGGTCTTCCACAAGCTGCCCCTGCACTGATGGCATGGGCCTATGCGCATGATCGCAGGGAAAACCAGTTTACCGGTTTCATGGAAGGCCCCAGCATAGCTGCGGGCCGATTCCGTGAGGAGACTTTCGCATTGAGTACGTCATCATCTTCGTATCAGACACGCGGTAGCGCTCCGGATGATCTCGCCGAATGGTCCGCCTCCGATCTTCTCGATGCATATGCCCGCAAGGTTGTGTCTCCCGTCGATGTGACGAAGGCCGTGATCGCGCGCATCGATGCCTATGAGCCGCGTCTTCAGGCTCTCTATGCCTATGATCCCGATGCAGCGCTTCGCGATGCGCGCGCCTCGGAGCAGCGGTGGATGAGCGGAGAGGCGCGGGCCCTGGACGGCGTTCCCGCGACGATCAAGGAGAACATCGCCACCAAGGGAACCCCGGTGCCCCTGGGCACGGCAGCGCGTCCTCTCACTCCGGCCGCCGAGGATGCTCCGGCTGCGGCACGTCTGCGAGAGGATGGCGTGGTCATTCTCGCCAAGACCACCATGCCGGATTACGGGATGCTCTCCTCGGGCCTTTCGAGTTTCCATCCGCTCGCGCGCAATCCGTGGGACCTCTCGAAGAATCCGGGCGGCAGCTCGGCGGGAGCGGGTGCTGCAGCGGCAGCGGGCTACGGGCCGTTCCATATCGGCACCGATATCGGCGGCTCGATCCGCCTGCCGGCGTCCTGGTGCGGCGTGTTCGGCCTCAAGCCCAGCTTCGGCCGCATTCCCATCGACCCGACCTATTACGGACGCGTCGCAGGACCGATGACCCGTACCGTGCGCGACGCGGCCCTCATGATGAGAAGCCTCACGCGGCCCGACATGCGTGATCCCATGAGCCTGCCGTATCAGGATCTTCCTTGGCTCGATCTCGACATCGACGTGAAAGGCCTGACCATCGGCGTGATGATGCAGGCGGGCATCGGCATGCCGCTCGACCCGGAGGTGCGCGCCGCTGTCGACAGTGCCGCGAGGGCGTTGCAGGAGGCCGGTGCGATCATCGAGGATGTGCCGCCCTTCATTACCCGCGAGATGCTCGACGGCCTCGACGATTTCTGGCGCCAGCGGGCATGGATGGACATGGCTCCCTTGAGCGACGAGGAGCGCGGGAAGATCCTGCCTTACATCCTGCAATGGGCGGAAGGCGGCAAGGACCTGACCGGCGCGGAAGTCTATAGCGGCATGAACCAGATGATGGTGATGCGCCATGCGGCCGTCGCCGCGACGCACCGCTTCGACTTCGTCATCTCGCCAGTCGCGCCCTGCGTGGCCTATCCGGCGGAGCTTGCCTCGCCCATCCACAATCCGGAAGAGCCGTTCGAGCATATCGGCTACACGGTGGCCTTC
The DNA here is from genome assembly GCF_034627025.1 of Microvirga lotononidis. Taxonomy (NCBI): domain Bacteria; kingdom Pseudomonadati; phylum Pseudomonadota; class Alphaproteobacteria; order Hyphomicrobiales; family Methylobacteriaceae; genus Microvirga; species Microvirga lotononidis. Next base: position 3,764,189 of record NZ_CP141048.1, read on the forward strand.
AACATGTCGGACCAGCCGGCTTCGTCGGTCAATGCCGGCTTCACGAAGGCGGGCCTTCCCATCGGCCTTCAGATCATCGGTCGCCGTTTCGACGATGTGGGCGTGCTGCGGCTCTCTCAAGCCTGGGAGACGATCTGCGCGGACAAACGACCCTGGCCGACGCTCCGGTGACTTCGCAATTGTAGAGCGCAGCGCCTGAAGCAATCGGAATGGCCGGGACTGATCCCCGGATCTAGTCCGGGGACGGCCATGACGTTGGGTCACGAAACCATGGGCGACATTGAGGCCCATGGCAGATGGGTTTCCTCCTCTGAATGGTGCTGGTAAACAGCCGCCATGACGTACAAAGTCGCCGCCCTCTACCAATTCGTTCCGCTGCCGGATTTCCGGGAGTTGAGGGAACCTCTGCACAGGCTTTGCCTGGATCTCGAGATCCGGGGCACCGTGCTCCTTGCCCATGAGGGAATCAACGGAACGGTGGCCGGAACCGATGACGCCGTCGACAGTCTCATGGCCGAGCTGCGCGACGGTGAGCTTTTCCGCAAGCGTCTGGACAACCTCGAGCTCAAGTTCTCGACTTCGGCCGAGATGCCGTTCAAGCGGATGAAGGTGCGGCTCAAGAAGGAGATCGTCACCCTCGGCGATCCGCAGACGGACCCCCGGCGCAGGGTTGGGACCTATGTGTCGCCGGCCGAGTGGAACAGGCTTCTGGACGAGCCCGGTATCGTGCTGCTCGATACCCGCAACGATTTCGAGGTCGAGATGGGCACCTTCGAAGGAGCGGTCGATCCGCGGATCAAGCGCTTCAGCGAGTTCAAGGATTTCGTGAAGAAGGAGCTCGATCCGAAGCAGCACAGGAAAGTCGCCATGTTCTGCACCGGCGGCATCCGCTGCGAAAAAGCGAGTTCCTACATGCTCGCCCAGGGCTTCGAAGAGGTGTTTCATCTCAAGGGCGGGATTCTGAAGTATCTGGAAGACGTTCCCGAATCGGAGAGCCGCTGGGACGGCGGGTGCTTCGTGTTCGACGAGCGCGTGGCCCTCGGTCATGGGCTCGTGGAGCAGCCGGGCAGGGCGGAGCCATCCGATGAGTGATATCGAGAGCCGTGTCGAAGCGCTCGAGGTGCGCGTCGCCTATCAGGACCAGGTGATCGAGGACCTGAACCAGACGGTCATCGCCCAGTGGAAGTTGATCGACAGCCTGAGACGGCAGTTCAATGAGCTGCTCGACCGCGTCCAGGAGGTCGAGGACAACGCAGGCGGAACCTCCACGCCCGAGCCCCCGCCGCCGCATTACTAGGCGTGTCGGGGCCGTCCCGGCGGACTGGGACCGTCATCGGCGACCTTGTGCCGGCGATTATGCTTGCGCCCAACCCACGATGACGGCCAAGTCCATCTTCTTCAGGCCCTTCGACACAGCAAATCTCTCACGTTCCGGGTGGCAACAAAAAATTTTTCGCGCGCCTCTTGAACGGTGAAGCTTGCCCAACCAAATCATCGCCCGCGGAGGCCCCGAGCGGCTCCGCGTGAGCAGTTAATATGCTGATATCATTGGAGGAAGCTTCATGAAGTTCCGTCCTTTGCATGACCGGATCGTGGTCAAGCGCATCGACGCCGAGGAGAAGACGGCCGGCGGGATCATCATCCCGGACACGGCCAAGGAGAAGCCCCAGCAGGGCGAGGTGATCGCAGTCGGTCCCGGCGCTCGCAATGACCAGGGCCAGCTCGTTCCCCTCGACGTGAAGGCCGGCGACACCGTGCTGTTCGGTAAATGGTCCGGCACGGAAGTGAAGATCGATGGCGAGGATCTCCTGATCATGAAGGAGAGCGACATCATGGGCGTGCTGGAACAGGCCGCCGCCCAGAAGAAGGCCGCTTAAGGCCAATCCCTCAATCAGAGTCACACATCGTTACGTCTCATCAGGAGTGACGAACAATGGCTGCTAAGGAAGTCAAATTCGCCCTGGACGCTCGCGAGAAGATGCTGCGCGGCGTCGATATTCTGGCCGATGCCGTGAAGGTCACGCTGGGCCCCAAGGGCCGCAACGTGGTGATCGAGAAGTCCTTCGGCGCGCCGCGCATCACGAAGGACGGCGTCACCGTCGCCAAGGAGATCGAGCTCTCCGACAAGTTCGAGAACATGGGCGCCCAGATGGTGCGCGAGGTCGCGTCGAAACAGAACGATCGCGCCGGTGACGGCACCACGACCGCGACGGTTCTGGCCCAGGCCATCGTCCGCGAGGGCGCCAAGTCGGTGGCCGCCGGCATGAACCCGATGGATCTCAAGCGCGGCATCGACATGGCCGTGGAGGCCGTGGTGGCGGATCTCAGGAAGAATGCCAAGAAGGTGACCTCGAACGACGAGATCGCCCAGGTCGGCACCATCTCGGCGAACGGCGATGCCGAGGTTGGCCGCATGCTGGCGGAAGCCATGCAGAAGGTCGGCAACGAGGGCGTGATCACCGTCGAAGAGGCGAAGTCGCTCGAGACCGAGCTCGAAGTGGTCGAGGGCATGCAGTTCGACCGCGGCTATCTCTCGCCGTACTTCATCACCAACGCCGAGAAGATGCGGGTGGAACTGGAGGATCCGTACATCCTCATCCACGAGAAGAAGCTCTCCGGCCTCCAGGCCATGCTGCCCGTTCTCGAAGCCGTGGTGCAGACGGGCAAGCCGCTCCTCATCATCGCCGAGGACGTGGAGGGCGAGGCGCTCGCGACGCTCGTGGTCAACAAGCTGCGTGGCGGCCTGAAGATCGCCGCCGTGAAGGCTCCGGGCTTCGGCGATCGTCGCAAGGCCATGCTCGAGGACATCGCCGTCCTGACCAAGGGCCAGGTCGTGTCCGAGGATCTCGGCATCAAGCTCGAGAACGTCACCTTGCAGATGCTCGGCCGCGCCAAGAAGGTGGTGATCGAGAAGGAGAACACCACCATCGTCGATGGCGCCGGCGACAAGCGCGACATCGAGGCCCGCGTCGGCCAGATCAAGGCGCAGATCGAGGAGACCACCTCGGACTACGACCGTGAGAAGCTCCAGGAGCGTCTGGCCAAGCTCGCAGGCGGCGTCGCGGTGATCCGCGTCGGCGGCGCGACCGAGATCGAGGTGAAGGAGAAGAAGGACCGCGTCGACGACGCCATGCACGCCACGAAGGCGGCCGTGGAAGAGGGCATCCTGCCCGGCGGCGGCGTCGCGCTTCTGCGGGCCCTCAAGTCTCTCGACGCCGTGAAACCCGTCAACGACGACCAGAAGACCGGTGTCGAGATCGTGCGCCGCGCTCTCCAGGCTCCGGCTCGCCAGATCGCCCTCAATGCCGGCGAGGACGGATCCGTGATCGTCGGCAAGGTCGCGGAAGCGACCGATTACGCCGCCGGCTGGAACGCCCAGACCGGCGAGTACGGCGATCTCTACAAGTTCGGCATCATCGATCCGGCGAAAGTCGTGCGTGTCGCCCTTGAGGATGCCGCCTCCGTCGCAGGCCTTCTCATCACCACCGAGGCCATGATCGCCGAAAAGCCCAAGAAGGAAGCCGCTCCCGCGATGCCCGCCGGAGGCATGGACTTCTAAGCGCGGGCTTCCATCGAACAATCGAACGGCGCCGTGCCAGCGGCGCCGTTTTCTTTGGGCAATGGATCTGCGACAAGGGAGCGGTACCCGTTGCGCAGGATGCGATATGACCGATCAGTGGTGGAGGCGGCCGCTCGTCAAGCCGCTGGCTCTCAGGGCCGGCGATCGTGTTGCCATTGTTTCGACAAGCTGGGGTGGCCCGGCGGTCTTCCCGCACCGCTACCAGGCTGGCAAGCAATACCTGTCCGAGGCCTTCGGGCTCGAGCCCGTCGAAATGCCCCATGCTCTACGCGATGCGGAATGGCTTTACCAAAATCCCCAGGCGCGGGCCGAAGACATTCACGCGGCCTTCGCGGATAACTCGATCAAAGGCGTGATCGCCAGCATCGGCGGCGACGATGCGATCCGCCTGATCCCGCATATCGACCTCCATGTGATCGCGGACAATCCCAAAGTTTTCCTCGGCTATTCCGATCCCACTGTTCTGCATTTCGGCTGCCTCAAGGCTGGTGTGAGTTCCTTTTACGGTCCCACGGTCATGGCCGGTTTTGCCGAGAACGGCGGCATGCATGCCTATGCCGAGGACGCCCTGCGCAAGGCCATCTTCCAATCGGGGCCCGTAGGCGAAATCGAGGTCAACAGGGAAGGATGGACCGTCGAGCACCTGCCCTGGAAGGACACCGACAATCAGAACCGTCGCCGAAAGCTGACGCCCTCGACAGGTCCGCGAACGCTGCAGGGATCGGGTGTGGTCCGAGGGCATCTCATCGGTGGCTGTGCGGAGGTTCTGGAGATGCTGAAGGGCTCGGATTGGTGGCCGCCATCAGATTACTGGAACGGAGCGATACTTTTTTATGAAACCTCCGAGGAGGCTCCCTCGGCGAGCCATGTGCTGAGATGGCTGCGCAACTTCGCCGCTCAGGGAATCCTGCCCCGCCTTTCCGGCATTGTTCTCGGGCGCCCCGGTGGGCAGACGGAAGAGGCATACAGGAGAGAGCAGGAGCAGATGGTCGTGCGCGCACTCGCCGAGGCAGGCCTGCAGCATCTGCCCGTTCTGGCTGAGTGCGATTTCGGGCACACCGATCCGATGGCCACGTTGCCCTATGGGGTTCGTGCAGAGATCGATTGCGGGCGGGCCCGGCTCACACTCCTGGAGCCGGGCGTCATTGCAGCACTAGGTTGAAGCCGCTCACGCAGCCTTAGCGATGTCGGATCAGGCTTGTGTTGTCCGGCTCGGCGGCGCTGGTTTTGATCGACCCGGTCGTGTCCTCGGGCGCGGTCTTGCGCAGCTGGTTCACGAAGGCTGTCAGGCTGCTCACTTTCTCCGGTTCCGGAGCGAGGAAGGTGAGGGCGCTGCTGTCGAACGGTTCTTCCTCGATGGTGCCATCGATCATGATCGTGGTCTTGATCCCGCTCTGAACATCGAAGGAAACCGACTTCACCTTCGTTCGGCGCTGTGGGTCGACCGGCTCGGCAATCACGAGGGATGCGACAGCGGTCGAGGCGGACGCCAGGATCGGCTTGGCCGGCGTGCGGACGATCGCGATAGGCTGCTGAGGCGGCTTGGCGGCCGAAGCCTGCGCAGGCTGCTTCTCCTGGACCTTTCTGTCCGGGTCGCCGGCGTTGCGGGCCGGCTGCGAGACCGCCATGTACTCTGTCGGTCCGGACAGGATCTTCTCAAGCCGCTCATGGGCCTCTGTGGCTTCCTTCTGCGTTGTCGAGCCGAAGGCCATGACCAGCGGATTCTTGGCCCTTTCGGCCTCGGCCTTTGCTTTCGCGGTTTCCGCAGCCTTGGCTGCCGCAATCCGCTTCTTCGCCTCGGCCATCTGGGCGCGGTTGTTCGTGCTGTAGGAGTAGTGCTTTCCGTTGATCTCGTAGCGGACCAACCGGGCTTCGGCGCCGCTGGATATCGTCCCGAACGTGACGATGGAAGCTCCAAGCAAAATAAGCGTTTTGTTCATCGGCCTATAAGAGCACTTTGGCTCTTCCCCTTGCTTGGGTAAAGCTCAATTAAAGATTGTGGCAGATCTGTGTTCCGAGAAAAGTAATCGCATGCCTCATAAGGGGTATGATATAGTTATACTGATGCATTTTTAAGTAAATTTTACAAAGTGCGCGCAATTTACTAAGAGGGTATTATCTATCAAAAGAATGATTAATTTCGTTTACTTTATATCATGCTGACGTGCGCGACGAGTGTGGCGTCGGAAGGCTGAAGCCGAGGCAATCCATAGGTTTTGGCGCTCGTGCCATGCCATCCATGCAAGCTTGGCAGGTGGTCCCTGCATTGAATTCATGCCTACCGAGTTTTTGAAATCTTGTTCGGAGTTGCGCCTTGCCGCTTGGGCGGCGCAACATCCCCAGGAAATCAACGAGTTATGTTTGAAATGGCCATGGAGGAGGGCCGCCGGAGGCCCCAGCTGACCGAGCAGGAGCTATGTGAGCTTCATCTTTAGTCTACCTTTACTCGGGATCGACCATCCCTTGTTACCGACTCTTTCTCAAAGTGCGACAGCCCTCGAACAGGAGTGAGCTCCGATGAAACGCCGCCATTTTCTCGCAACCGCCGGTGCAGGCCTCGCTGCCGGCGCGGTTGCCAAGCCTGCCATCGCTCAATCCAACCCGGAGATCCGCTGGCGTCTGACGTCCGGCTTTCCGAAATCGCTCGACACCATCTATGGCGGAGCCGACTTCCTGGCGAAGTACGTGTCCGAGGCCACAGAAGGAAAATTCCAGATCCAGCCCTTCTCCGCGGGTGAGATCGTCGGCACTTTCCAGGCGGCCGATGCCGTCTCGGCCGGGACGGTCGAAATGGCCCACACGGCCGCCTACTATTATGTCGGCAAGGATCCGACCTTCGCGGCCGCCGCTGCGGTGCCGTTCACGCTGAACGCCCGCCAGCTCAATGCCTGGCAGTATCACGGTGGCGGCATCGGCCTCGTCAACGAGTTCATGGCGAAGCACAACCTCTATGCTCTGCCGGGCGGCAACACGGGCACCCAGATGGGTGGCTGGTTCCGCAAGGAGATCAAGACCGTTCAGGATCTCCAGGGCCTCAAGATGCGCATCGCCGGCATCGCCGGTCAGGTGATGGCGAAGCTCGGCGTCATTCCGCAGCAGGTGGCGGGCGGCGACATCTACCCGTCCCTGGAGCGCGGCACCATCGATGCCGCCGAGTGGATCGGCCCCTATGACGACGAGAAGCTCGGCTTCCAGAAGGTTGCGCCTTACTATTACTATCCGGGCTTCTGGGAAGGCGGCCTCACGCTCCATTTCCTGTTCAACAAGGGCAAGTGGGAATCCCTGCCGAAGAACTATCAGGCGATCCTTCAGGCAGGCTGCATGGCCGCGAACATGGATATGCTGGCCAAGTACGATGCCAAGAACCCGGCCGCCCTGCGCAGCCTGGTCGGCGCCGGCGCCCAGCTGCGTCCCTTCTCGCAGGAGATCCTCGATGCCGCCTACAAGGCGACGAACGAGGTCTATGCGGAAATCTCCGCCCAGAACGCGGATTTCAAGAAGATGATCGACTCGCTTCGCGCCTTCCGCAACGAGGAATATCTCTGGTTCCAAGTCGCCGAATACGCCTTCGACACCTACATGATCCGCGCCCGCACCCGCGGCTAAGCCTGAAGCGATCACGCTCGTGAGGAACCCGGCGTCTCGAGCGCCGGGTTTTTCTTTGCAGGGCTGGTGTGCCTCAAACGGGAGGCTGCAGGGTTGCATCCGGCCCATGGAATGATGATCTCATGGCAACCCTTGTTCGGCTTTGAACCGTACCGGAAAGATGATTCATGCCTCCCTTTTCAGTCCTCGATCTCGCGCCCGTTCCAGAGGGCTTCACGCCCTCCGATGCCTTGCGCAACACGCTCGACCTGGCGCAGCACGCTGAAGCCTGGGGCTACAATCGCTATTGGCTCGCCGAGCATCACAATATGGTCGGTATCGCGAGTGCCGCGACGAGCGTCGTGATCGCCCATGTGGCCGGCGGCACGAAGACCATGCGGATCGGCGCGGGCGGCATCATGCTCCCGAACCACTCGCCCCTGGTGATCGCAGAGCAGTTCGGCACCCTCGATGCGCTGTATCCGGGTCGCATCGATCTCGGCGTCGGCCGGGCTCCGGGGACGGATCAGCGCACGCTGCGCGCGCTTCGCCGAGACCCCACATCAGCCGACACCTTCCCGCAGGACGTGCTCGAATTGCAGGCGCTTCTCGGACCGGTTCAGGCCGACCAAGTGATCCGGGCCGTGCCGGGAGCGGGCTCCAGCGTGCCGATCTGGATCCTCGGCTCCAGCCTGTTCGGCGCGCAGCTTGCCGCCATGCTGGGTCTGCCTTACGCCTTCGCGTCCCATTTCGCGCCCGGCGCCCTGATGCAGGCGCTCCAGGTCTATCGCGAGCGCTTCCAGCCCTCGGCACAGCTCGACCGGCCTTATGCCATGGTGGGCGTGAACGTGATCGCCGCCGACACGGATGAGGAAGCGCGCCAACTCTTCACCTCGGCGCAGCAATCCTTCACGAACCTGTTCCGCGGGACCCGGGGCAAGCTCCAGCCGCCCATCGACGATATCGAGAGCTACTGGTCGCCGCACGAGAAGGCGCAGGCCATGAACATGCTGTCCTGCTCCTTCGTGGGCTCGGCCAAGACGGTGCAGGAGGGTCTGGAGGGCTTCATCGCCCAGACGGGGGCCGACGAAGTAATGGTCGCGGCCGCGATCTACGACCATTCCAAGCGCCTGCGCTCTTACGAGATCCTGAGCGAGGTGCAACAGGCGATGAAGAAGGCGGCATAAATCCTTCGCACGTCATGGCCGGGCTTGTCCCGGCCATCTCGATCGGAAGAGCGCCGCGCCTTCCCAACAGGCTCCTAAGACGCCCCACGTCCCTTCAAGGTCGGATCGAGCGCGTCGCGCAATCCATCGCCCAGCAGGTTCAGCCCGAGCACCGACAGCGCAATGGCGATGCCCGGCGCGATGGCGAGGTGAGGGGCCTGCGAGAGATAGGTCTGCGCATCGCTCAGCATGCGGCCCCAGCTCGGATTGGGCGGGCGCACGCCCAAGCCCAGATAGCTCAGGCCCGCTTCGGTCAGGATGGCGAGCGCGAGCTGGATCGTCACCTGAACGATCAGCGCGCCCGCGATGTTCGGCATCACATCTTCCCAGGTGATCCGCAGCGGATGCTTGCCGATGGCGCGGGCCGCCGCGATGTAGTCGAGAGTCCAGACCTGAAGCGCGACGCCGCGCGTGACGCGGGCGAAGACGGGGACGTTGAACACCGCGATCGCCAGGATCGCCGCGAGCGGACCGGAACCCACTAGGGCGCCGATCATGATGGCGGAAAGCACGGCGGGGAACGCGAAGACGACGTCCGAGACGCGCATGGCGATCTCGTCGGCGATACCCTTCCAGGCGGCCGCCGCGCAGCCGATGGCCGTGCCGATGGCCGCCCCCAAGAGAACAGCCGGCCACGCGATGGCGAGCGAGTTCCAAGCCCCGACCATGAGAAGCGAGGCCACGTCGCGCCCGAAATGATCGGTGCCGAGGATGCCGAGTTCTCCCGGGGCCTTCAGGCGCATGGCGACGCGCACGCGCGTCGGCACCTCAGGCGTCCAGACGAGCGACACGAGGGCGGTGACGATCAAGAGCGACGTCAGGATGCCGCCGATGACGAGGGCGGAATTCAGCGGGATGCGGGACCGCTTGCTCATGACCGGCCCCTCAGGCGCGGGTCGAGGATGGCATAGCCGATATCGACGATGAAGTTCACGACGATCACAAGTCCGGAAAAGATCAGCACGATGTCCTTGATCACCACGAGGTCGCGCTGGTTGAGCGCCTGATAGGCGAGCCGTCCGAGGCCCGGCAGATTGAACACGTTCTCGACGAGGATCGCACCGCCGAAGAAGAACGAGAGCTGCAGGCCGAGGATCGTCGTGACCGGAATGAGCGCGTTCGGTACCACGTGACGGCGCAGGGTGCCGCCCTTGTCCACGCCCTTGGCGCGGGCGGTGCGCACGAAGTCTGCGCCGATCACCTCGAGCGTCGCCGAGCGCGTGACGCGTGTGAGCACGGCCGCCTGCGGCAGGGCGAGCGCCACCGCGGGGAGAAGGAGGGACTGGAAGGCCGGCCAGAGGCCGGCGCTCCAGCCGGGAAAACCGCCGGCGGGAAACCAGCCGAGCCAGGTCGAGAAGAAGAGAATGAACAGAAGACCGATCCAGAAGTTCGGCACCGCCACGCCGAGCTGGCTGAATACGAGAACCGCACGATCCACGATCCCGTCGCGCCGCGCCGCTGCCGCGACGCCGAGCGGCAATGCGAGTGCCGTCGAAATGAGGATCGCGAGAAGGCTCAGCGGCAGCGTCACGTTCATGCGCTCGGCCACGAGCGTCGAAACCGGCATCTTGTAGGTGATCGACTGCCCGAGATCGCCGTGCAGGATCCCGCCGATCCAGTGCATGTAGCGCAGGAGCGCCGGTTGATCGAGCCCGAGCTCCTGCCTCAGAGCCGCGAGCGTGTCCTCACGGGCGGCCGTGCCGAGCATGATGGCCGCCGGATCGCCCGGAAGCACCTCCAGGATGAGAAAGATCGCCAGCGAGACGGCCAGCAGGGTAACCGCAAGCGAGACGAGGCGCGAGATGATGAGACGCGGCATCATTCAGGTTCTATCCGTTCCCATCCTCTGGATGTGAGGGCGATGGGTGGTCCGATCAAACATGACCCTTTGCGTCGCCACCGAGATCGTGCCGGTGGTCCCGTTCGGAAGAGCAAAGCGTTCTTCCCATCGAGATGGCCGAGACAAGCCCGGCCATGACGTGCGAAGGGTTTTACAGGAGTTGGTGCAAGGAAACGCCCGAACTCACTCCGTCCACGAGACCTCCGTCACGTCGTTCGATGGGATCGGCGAGTTCTCCCACAGGCCCTGCACCTTCGCGTTCCAGACGCCGAGTTTCGGCAGCTGGAAGAGGAAGAGGGCCGGAACGTCCTGGGCGAGGATCTTCTGCGCTTCCGCATATTTCGCGAATCGCGCCTTCTCGTCCGTGGTCCTGGCGGCATCGGCGACCAGCGTCTTAAACGCGTCGTTCTTGTAATTGAAATAATAGTTGTCGCGAGCGAAGATATCGATGTCGAGTGGTTCCGCATGGGCCACGATGGTCATGTCGTAGTCCTTGGCCTTGAACACTTCCTCGATCCATTTCGCAGGGAATTCCGTCGGAATGATCTTCAGATCGACGCCGACTTCGGACAGCATCGCGGAGAGCAGCTCCGCCGACCGGCTGGCATAGGCCATCTGCGGGCTCTTGATCGAGATCGACAGGCCGTTGCCGTAACCCGCTTCCTGCAGCAGAGCCTTGGCCTTCTCGGGATCGTAGGGAACGACGCTCGTCATGTCCACGAAGGCGGGATGATTGGGCGAGAAGAAGCTGCCGATGGGTTGTCCGAAGCCCGAATAGGCCCCCTCGACCAGCGCCTTGCGGTCCACCGCGTGCATGAGCGCGCGGCGCACACGCACGTCATCGAAGGGCTTCTTGGCATTGTTCATGCCGGCGACGACCTCGCCCTCCGTATTGCCGGCGACCGCCTTGAAGCGCGAATCCTTCTGGAACTCGGCGAAGAGTTCGGGCGCGCCGAGATTGGGGAAGGCGTCCACGTCGCCGGCCTTGAGCGCGGCCACCTGGGCCTGCGCGTCGCTGATGAACCGGAAGGTGACGCTGTCGAGCTTGATCTTGTCCTTCTGCCAGTAATCCGGGTTGCGCACGAGCTCCACCCGGTCGCCCCGCGTCCAGGACTTGAACTTGAAGGGCCCGGTGCCGACCGGATTGGCGGCATTGTTCGCCGCAGATTCGGGCGCCACGATCACCGCATCGCCCCAGCCGAGATAATAGAGGAAGTTGCTCGAGGTCTCCTTGAGCTTGATCACCACGGTTGTGGGATCAGGCGTTTCAATGGACGCGATGGGCGCGAAGATCTGCTTCTGCGCATTGGTCGACTTCGGGTCGCGGGCACGATCGAAGGCAAATTTCACATCGGCCGAATCGAAGGCGGAGCCGTCGTGGAACTTCACCCCTTCCTGCAGATGGAAGGTATAGGTCAGCCCGTCGGGCGAAATCTCCCAGCTCTTCGCCAGCAGCGGCTGGACCTTGCCGGTCCGGTCGATGCGCACGAGGCCTTCATAGAGGTTGACCCAGGTCACTTCGCGGATGGCCACGGGAGCCGCGATGGTCGGATCGAGGCCGGGCGGCTCGATGGGCATGCCCACCACGAGGGAGGTTTTGGCGGCAAAGGCCGGGATGACGCTGACGGTGAGAAGGAAAGCGGCAGTCAGGAGGCGCTTCGTCATCAGGGCTTGAACTCCATCGAGTGGAAGAGGCGACAGGTCGCGGTGGCCTCAGCTTACGCAGGACCGCGCCGGATGGAAGATGCTCATTACCGATTCTTCACTTAACTTCGGCGTGGCTGAGACTTAAGCATCGGATCGAAGAGATCCGCCGAACCGGCTGTTTCATGGCGAGCGGCGGAATGAAAGGGTTTGACATGGCTCTCGAGACCGCACGGGTGCCCACCGAGAACGGTGCCCGATACCTCCAGCAGCTCTGCAAGCACTGGAGCCACAAGCTGGACGTTCAGCTCACGGAGAAGGAGGGAATCGTCCGGTTCCCGGCCGCCGTCGCCACGATGATCGCTTCTCCAGATGCCTTGACGGTGAGCGTGGAGGCCGAGGATGACGAGACGCTTCAGCGGATGAAGAGCGTCGTCGCATCCCATCTGGACCGCTTCGCCTTCAAGGAAGCGCCGCTGACGTTCGAGTGGAAGGCCTAGCCAGATCGCCGTGGCCTCCCCGGCGGCGGAATGCCGGGACGCCCAACACCGTCATGGCCGGGCCTGTCCCGGCCATCCGGATTGTGCGAAGCGCCGCGCTTCCCCACGTCGTCCCACCGGTACAAGGCCAGTGAACACTAGAGGGTTATGACCCGCCTCAAATACAGCGTCCGCCGTCGACTTCCAGCACCACGCCGGTGATCATGCTAGCTTCGTCCGAAGCGAGGTAGAGCGCCGCGTTGGCGATGTCCTGCGGCGTGGAGAAGCGGCCGAGCGGGATCGAGTTGACGAACAGCTCGCGCTTCTGGGGCGTGTCCTCGCCCATGAAGGTGGCGAGGAGCGGCGTCTCGCCGGCTACGGGCGCAAGGGCGCAGACGCGGATCTTGTTGGGGGCCAGTTCCACGGCCATGGACTTCGTCATGGTGTGCACGGCGCCCTTGGTGCTGTTGTACCAGGTGAGGCCGGGGCGGGGGCGCAGGCCTGCCGTCGAGCCGACATTGATGATCGCGCCGCCGCCCTGCTTCTGCATCAGCGGAACGGCGGCCTTGGCGAAGAGATAGATCGATTTCACGTTGACCGCGAAGACGCGGTCGAACTCGTCTTCCTCCACCTCCAGCATCGGTCGGTTCCGATGGCTGATGCCCGCGTTGTTGACGACGATGTCGAGCTTGCCGAAGGCCGCGACGGTCTTCTCCACGGCGGCGTTCACGTCGACGGCCTTGGACACGTCGGCGGCGAGGCCGATGGCGGACGAGCCGATCTTCTCCGCGGCAGCCTTGGCGGCTCCTTCGTTGATGTCGACGATGGCGACCTTTGCGCCCTCGCGGGCGAAGGTTTCCGCGATGCCCAGACCGAATCCGGATCCGGCGCCCGTGACCAGCGCCACCTTGCCTTCAAGGCGATTCATGTTTCTTCCCTTTCAATATGTGCTTTTCCCCGTTTCTGGGGGTAACGAAGCGGACGAACCGTTTCACGACGTCATGGCCGGGCTTGTCCCGGCCATCCCGAGCGACGAGGCGCGTCGCTTCAATCCATCGAGATCACCGGCACAAGGCCGGTGATGACCTAGGAGGGATCAGCCGTATCCGCCTATCCGTGCGCGATGACGAGCGTCTTGGTCGTCGTGAACTCGACCAGACCCTCGAAGCCTTTCTCGCGGCCGTGGCCCGAGCGGCCGAAGCCGCCGAAGGGCAGCTCGATTCCGCCGCCGGCGCCGTAACAGTTCACGAAAACCTGTCCCGCCCGGATGGAGCGGGCAACGCGGGTCGAACGCATGGCGTCGCGGGTCCACACGCCTGCGGCAAGGCCGTAGGGCGTGCCATTGGCGAGCCGGGTAGCTTCGGCCTCGTCGTCGAAGGGCGTTGCCACCAGAACCGGGCCGAAGACCTCTTCCTGGGACAGGATGCTCTCGTGCGGCACAGGAGCCAGGAAGGCAGGAGCCACGTAGTAGCCGCCGGCCGGCGCATCGAGCGCCACCACGCCTTCCCCGACGACGTTGAGGCCTTCGTTGCGGCCCCGCTCCAGGTAGCCGAGGACGCGGCGCTGCTGGGCCTGGTTGATCATCGGTCCCAGATCGGGCTCGTGCTCGGGATGCCCGGCCCGGAGCGTCCGGAAACGCTCGGCGACCGCATCGACCACGTCCTGGAAGATGCCTCGCTGGATCAGCAGACGGCTGCCGGCCGAGCAGGTCTGGCCGCCGTTTTGAATGATGGCGTTGACGAGGGTCGGCAGCGCGCGCTCGAGGTCCGCATCGTCGAAGACGACCTGGGCCGACTTGCCGCCGAGTTCAAGGGTGACGCCCACATGGTTCCGGGCTGCCGCGGTCTGGACGGCCGTGCCGGTCTCGGGGCTGCCGGTGAAGGACAGGAAGTCGATGCCGGAATGGGCGGCGAGCGCCGCGCCGGCCGTACGGCCGAGGCCCGTCACCACGTTGAGTGCGCCGTCCGGGAAGCCGACTTCGCGGGCGAGAGCCGAGACGCGCAGGATCGTCAGCGAGGCGTCTTCCGCCGGCTTCACGACGGTCGCGTTGCCGGCTGCTAGCGCCGCGCCGACCGAGCGGCCGAAGATCTGCATCGGGTAGTTCCACGGCACGATATGGCCGGTGACCCCGTGCGGCACCCGCTCGACGCCGATGAAATGGGTGTTGAGGTAAGGGATGACGTCCCCATGCAGCTTGTCGGCGGCGCTGCCGTAGAACTCGAAGTAGCGGGCGAGGGCAATGGCGTCGGCCCGCGACTGGCGCAGGGGCTTGCCGTTGTCGCGGCTCTCCAGGATGGCGAGTTCGTCCGCACGGGCCTCGACGGCGGTCGCGAGCTTCATGAGCAGGCGTCCGCGCTCCGTTGCCGTCAGCTCGCCCCAGGCGCCCTCGAAGGCCGCGCGGGCGGCCTTCACGGCCTCGTCGATGTCCTGGGTCGTTCCGGCCGCGATTCGGGCGAGGAGCGAACCGTCGACCGGCGAGAGCACGTCGAGGGTCATGCCGTCCGATGCCGGACGCTCCTGGCCGCCGATGAGGTTCTGGAACACCATGTTGGGCGCGAGGGTCGCGCTGACCTGATCGTTCACGGATATCGTCTCCCTAAATCATCTTGTTCATGCCCGGCACGGCGGCCAGGAGCTGGCGCGTATACGCGGCCCGCGGATGCGCGAAGAGTTGCGCGGTTTCGGCCATTTCCACAATCCGGCCTTTTTGCATAACTGCCACGCGGTCGCAGATCTGTGCGGCGACCCGCAGATCGTGGGTGATGAAGAGAATGGCAAGGCCGAGTTCGTCCTGAAGGCCCCGGATCAGCTTGAGAATCTCCGCCTGAACGGACACGTCGAGGGCCGAGACGGCCTCGTCGGCCACCAGCACGTTGGGCTTCATGGCGAGCGCCCGGGCGATGCCGATGCGCTGGCGCTGGCCGCCGGAGAACTCATGCGGATAGCGCTCGACAGCCTTGGCGGGTAGGCCGACCTTCTCCAGGAGAATGCGCGCCTCCTCCAGGGCCTTGGCCGGGTTTTCTCCTTGCGTGACCGGGCCCTCGGCGATGATGCGTCCGACCGTGCGTCGTGGGTTGAGGGACGCAAAGGGGTCCTGGAACACCATCTGAATTCGGCGCCTATATGGGCGCAGTTCACGCTGGGACAGACCGCTAAAGTCCAGATCCCCGATCTCGATCGCGCCGCCGTCGGGCTCGATCAGGCGCAGCACGCAGCGCCCCACGGTCGACTTGCCCGAGCCGGATTCGCCCACGAGCCCCAGGGTTTCGCCGCGCCGGATGTCGAAGCTCACCGCGTCGGCGGCCTGGACTTCGCGGCTTTTGCGGAAGAAGCCGCGTCCTCCGTAAGTCTTCGTCAGCCCGTCGACCTTCAGGGTGACGGGCTGTCCGGCGAGCTGCTTCGGCACGGGCGGCGTCAGCGAGGGCACGGCCGCTAGGAGACGTTTCGTATAAGGGTGCTGAGGGCGGGTCAGGACCTCCTCGGCGGGGCCTTGCTCGACGAGTTCACCCTGCTGGAGTACGGCAACCCGGTCGGCGATCTCTGCCACGACACCGAAATCGTGGGTGATGAAGAGCACCGCCGTGCCCTTCTTGCGGCGCAGGTTGTCGATGAGCTTCAGGACCTGCGCCTGGGTCGTGACGTCGAGAGCCGTCGTCGGCTCGTCGGCGATCAGGAGCTTCGGCTCGAGCGCAAGCGCCATGGCGATCATTACCCGCTGCCGCTGGCCGCCCGAAAGTTCGTGCGGATAGGCCTTCGCGATCAGTTCGGGGTTCGGCAGATTGACCTCGGCGAGGAGGTCGAGCACACGCCGGTCACGCTCCGCGGGGCTGAGAAGGCCATGAGCCCGGAACGCTTCCGCGATCTGGTCCGCTACTCGCATCACCGGGTTGAGGGACGTCATCGGCTCCTGGAACACGGTGCCGACCTCCCGGCCGCGCACGTCGCACCAGCCATCCTCGTCGAGGGTCAGGAGTTCGCGCCCACCCAGGGTGATCGAACCGGACAGCACCGCGACGCCTGGGGGCAGGAGGCCGATGGTCGCCATGGCGGTCATGGACTTGCCGGACCCGGATTCGCCCACCACGCACAGGGTCTCGCCGGGGTTGATGGAGAGCGACAGGTCCTTGATCGCGTGCTGCCGGTCGGCGAGGGCGGGAAGTCCGATGGACAGGTTCTGGATCGACAGCACGGGGGAGGGAGGGCTCAACATCATGCTCCTGCGGGAACGCCTGGGGCTCATCCTTGCGATCTATGACGCTTCGTCAATCCGTCGTGTCGGACATCATGTTGAGAATGGTGCCGGCTCCGCCATATCATCACACTCATCAGGAGAGACCCGGCCACGTGCATGAAGTCGTTCCGAACCCAGTGAAGGACTGGTTGCAGGCCAGCCTCGACGCGCAGCGCTTCGCCCTGGCCGAGCACGGCCCCGTCACGCCCGAGCGGCGGGCCGAGGGTCTCGATGAACTCGCGAACGCCGTCCTGCGGCACGCCGATGACTTTGCCAGTGCCATCGCGGCCGATTTCGGCCATCGCTCCATCCATGAGACGAAACTTGCCGACATTTACCCGGTGATAGCCGCCTTGCGTCATGCGCGGAAACATTTCCGCGCTTGGATGAAGCCGCGGCGTCGGCCAATCGCGCTCATGTTCCAGCCGGGCCAAGGCCGAGTGCATTATCAGCCTCTCGGCGTCGTCGGCATCGTCAGCCCTTGGAACTACCCGGTTCAACTCACGCTTTCCCCGCTCGCGGGGGCACTGGCGGCGGGCAACCGTGTCATGATCAAGCCGTCCGAGATCACGTCGCGCACCTCCGCCCTGCTGGAACAGGTCATCGGCGAGGTATTCGACCCTGCGGAGGTGGCCGTGGTGCAGGGCGGGCCGGATGTAGCGAGGGCTTTCGCGCGCCTGAAGCTCGACCATCTGTTCTTTACCGGCTCCACCGCAGTCGGGCGCCAGGTCATGCAGGCGGCTGCCGACAATCTCGTGCCGGTGACGCTGGAGCTGGGAGGCAAGTCTCCCGCTCTGGTGACGGCGGGTTATCCCGTCGACAAAGCGGCCGAGCGGATCGCCGTGGGTAAGCTGTTCAACGCGGGGCAGACCTGTATCGCGCCCGACTACGTGCTCGTGCCGCGTGGTATGAAGGATGCATTCGTGGCGTCCTTCCGCGATGCGGTGGCTCGGCTCTATCCGACGCTTGCGGACAATCCAGATTACACGTCGATCATCAACGAGCAGCATTACAAGCGCCTTCGGAATCTGGTCGCGGATGCCCGATCCTGCGGTGCCCGTGTGCACGAGATCAATCCGGTCGGAGAGACGTTCGACCGATCACGGCGCAGGATGTCGCCCGTGGTCTTGACGGACGTTCCGGACCACGCCCTCGTCATGAGCGAGGAGATCTTCGGCCCCGTGCTGCCGGTGGTGACCTATGACGACCTCGACGAGGCCTGCCGCTTCGTCACAGAGCAGCCGCATCCATTGGCGCTCTATCCATTCAGCCACGACAGCAGGACGATCGACCGCATCCTGGAGCGGACCATCTCCGGCGGCGTGACCGTTAACGATACGCTCCTCCATTGCGTGCAGGAGGAACTGCCCTTCGGCGGCGTGGGTTCGAGCGGCATGGGCGCCTATCACGGCGAGGCGGGGTTCCGGACCTTCAGTCATGCGAGGTCCGTATTCCGTCAATCCCGCCTCAACGGGGCCGGCATGACGAAACCGCCCTATGGCGGCCGCATGAACCGCCTCCTGTCTATGCTGCTGCGCTAGAGGTATGCGCCAGCGGCACGGTGATGTCGTACGAGACGCCGCCCTCCGCGAAATTGAGCACCATGAAACCGCCGAGCTCGCCCTCGATGCTGCGGCGGATCAGGCGCGAGCCGAAGCCCTGACGTTTCGGCGCCTCGACGGGAGGGCCGCCGCTTTCGGACCAGCAGATGTGCAATTGATCCGGGCGGTCGTCGTTCTCGGCGATCGACCAGGTCACGTCGAGAAGTCCCGTATTGGTCGAGAGCGCCCCGTATTTGGCCGCGTTGGTCACCAGCTCGTGCAGGACCAAACCCAGGTTGATGGCATAGCGCGCCGGGAGCCTCACATCGGGACCTGTCAGCGTGACCCGCTCGTCACCCGGCTTGCGATAGGGAGCCAGCTCCTGCTCCGCCACGTCCCGCAACTCCGCCTCGCGCCATGATTTGCGGGTCAGCAGGTTGTGCGTCTTCGACAACGCGAGCAGTCGGCCCTCGAAGGCGTCCTTGAACTGGGAGGGAGACTCCGTCGTGCGCAGGGTCTGGGACGCGATGGACTGCACGGTGGTCAGGGTGTTCTTCACCCGGTGATTCAGCTCGTCGAGGAAGAAGCGCTGCTGCTCCTCGGCGTGTTTCTGTTCCGTGATGTCCTGGAAGATGCCGATGAAATAGGCAGGTCTTTTCTGAATGTCGTAGAAAACCCGGCCCTTCGAATTGATCCAGCGCAGGCTGCCGTTGGGGAGTCGGATCCGATATTCGTCCTGGTAATCTCCATGGTTCCTGACGCTGTCCTGCCATTTCTGGAGGACCCGATCCAGGTCCTCGGGATGGATGATCTCCAGCCAGTATCGGCTGTCCATCACCTCGGACGTGTGAGACAGCCCAAGCATCGTCGAAGCCTGCGTGGACCAGCCGCCGACATTCTTGTTGGGGTCGAACCACCAGGTTCCCATATGCCCCGCTTCCAGAGCGAGGCGCGCGCGCTCCTCGCTGGCCTGAAGGGCTTTCTGCCGTTCGGCCACATCGTCCATCAGGTCGTTGAAGGCCCGCGCCAGAATGCCGAACTCCCCGGATTTGCCCGGCAAGTCGATGCGCGCCCGATAGTCGCCCTGCCGCCATGCGCGGATGCCGTCCGTCACGAGCTCGAAAGGCTTGGTGATGAAGGCGCGGCTGAGGAGAGCCGACAGAGAGAGGGCCAGCACGAGCGCGGCCCCGATCAGCATGAAGCCGCGCCTTGCCGCCTGGTTGATGGATGCGAAAGCGGTTTTCGTCGACAGACCCACATTGATATAGATGTCGTGGGGCGGCGTTGCGATCGGGATGTAGCCGATGATGCGATGGGCGCCGTCGAGGCTGGTGGTCTCCGCGGTTCCCGGATCCCTGGCCTTGGCCTGACGCAGGTATTCCGGAGGCAGGAGCTTTCCGACCAAGCGCTCCGGGTTCGGATTCTGCACAAGGACGATACCTCTCCGGTCGGCGACCGTCAGGGAGCCGTCACCCGGGACTGTGCGCTCCTTCAGCTTCTGGCCAAGCCAGGTGAGATCGAGCGCCGCCGCCAGGACGCCGACCACGTCGCCCCGGTCGTTCCAGATCGGCAGGGCGAGGGGCAGGACAGGGTGGGGAGTGAGGTCGCCTTCCTCGAAGACAGGAGTATAGTCGCCGACGACCAGACCCTTGTCTCCCAAGGCGCGATGGAAGTAGGACCGGTCGGAAAAATAATGCCGCGTGTCGATCGTCCCGGTCGGGCGGCAGCGAATGTGCCCACTGATGTCCATGGCCACGAAGGACAGCACGTAGGGCACTTTTCCTTGAATGGCCTTCATGTAGGAGCTGCACGCTGCCGTATCGAAGGAGCGGATGGACGGGGACTCGTCCACGGCGAGCAGCAGGCTGTGGATGCCGTCGAAGATCCGCTCGATTTCTGCGTCCACCAGTTGTGCCTGCCTGATGGCGAGGTCGTTCACCTCGGCTTCCCGCGCGCGGCGCAGCGAGACTTCCGTGTAAGTCCAGATGACGATCGCCGGAAGAACCGAGATCACAGCAAGAAGTAGCAGACGCTTCGTCAGTGTCATGCAAACGCTCAGCTTAACATGCGAAGGGGACCATAAACTGCACCGACCGTCCACCCTTCTAGCGCATCGAGCGGGAAAGTGGCCCCGGTTTTGCGCGCGAATGATGTGTGTGCCCTAAGGTAAGCATCGGATCGATCTCAAAAGCGCCCCCCGCTCTCGGGGCCGATGCTGTATAGGACGGAGCCGCTCTTGCATCTGCGACGAAGAGGTGTCAGGTGAGCGGGAATGGCGCTTCCTCCTCTTCTTCTCCTTCAGGATATTGCTCTCACCTTCGGCGGCACGCCGCTGATCGAGAGCGCCGAGCTGTCCGTCTCCCCGGGCGAGCGGGCCTGCCTCGTGGGCCGCAACGGCTCGGGCAAGTCGACCCTGCTCAAAATCGCCGCAGGTCTCATCGAGGCGGACCGCGGCAAGCGCTTCGTCCAGCCGGGGGCGACCGTGCGCTACCTGGCCCAGGAGCCCGATCTCTCGGCCTATCCCACGACGCTCGCCTATGTGGAGGCAGGCCTCGGGCCGGGCGACGACCTCTACCGTGCGCGCTATCTGGTGGAACAGCTGGGGTTGACCGGGGAGGAGAAGCCCGCCGATCTCTCCGGCGGTGAGGCGCGCCGCGCGGCTCTGGCCCATGTGCTGGCCCCCCAGCCCGACATCCTCCTCCTGGACGAGCCGACGAACCATCTCGACCTGCCGGTGATCGAGTGGCTGGAAGGCGAGCTGAAGAGCCTCCGGTCCGCCCTCGTGCTGATCAGCCACGACCGGCGCTTCCTGGAGAGCCTGTCCCAGGCCACTGTCTGGCTCGACCGGGGCAGGACCCGTCGCATGGATCGTGGCTTTGCGCATTTCGAGGAATGGCGGGATCAGGTCCTGGAGCAGGAAGAAGCCGAGCACCACAAGCTGGGCCGCAAGCTCGTAGCCGAGGCAGACTGGCTGCGCTACGGAGTCACTGCTCGGCGCAAGCGCAACGTGCGCCGGCTCGGCAACCTCCACACCATGCGCCAGCAATACAGGGACCGCCAGCGCGCCGTCGGGACGGTCAATATGAGTCTCGCCGAGGCCGAGCAGTCCGGCACCCTCGTGGTCGAGGCGGAGGGCATCTCGAAGGCGTATGGTGACCGTCCCATCGTGTCGAACCTGTCCTTGCGCGTCCTGCGGGGCGACCGCCTCGGTATCATCGGGCCGAACGGCGCGGGTAAGACGACCCTTATCAACCTGCTCACCGGTACCCTGGAGCCGGACGAGGGGCGGGTGCGGCTTGGCTCCAACCTCCAGATGGTCACCCTCGACCAACGCCGCGCGAGCCTCGACCCCGACGCCACTGTGGCGGAGACCTTGACCGGCGGGCGCGGGGAATCCGTCACCATCGGCGGCCAGACCAAGCATGTCATCGGCTACATGAAGGACTTCCTGTTCTCGCCGGAGCAGGCCCGCACTCCCGTCGGCGTGCTCTCGGGCGGCGAGCGCAACCGCCTCATGCTGGCCCGGGCCCTGGCCCAGCCCTCCAACCTGCTGGTGCTCGACGAGCCCACCAACGATCTCGATCTTGAAACCCTCGATCTCCTCGAAGAGATGATCCAGGATTATTCCGGCACCGTGATCCTCGTCAGCCACGACCGCGACTTCCTCGACCGGACTGTCAGTTCCGTCCTGGTCTCAGAGGGCGAGGGGCGCTGGATCGAGTATGCGGGCGGCTACACGGATATGGTGGCCCAGCGCGGCCGCGGCGTTCAGGCCCGCGTGGTCGAGAAGGAGGCAAAGCCCAGGATCGTAGAGAAGCCGGCATCCCAGCCCGCTCCCGCCTCGAAGCGCAAGCTCGGCTTCAACGAGCAGCACGACTTGAAGACCCTGCCGAAGCGCATGGAAGAGATGGAAGCCAAGATCGCCAAGGTGCAGGAGATCCTGGCCGATCCCGAACTCTATTCCCGAGATCCGGCCCGCTTCCAGAAGGCCATGGATGCGCTGACCCAGCTCCAGACGGAGTTGCATACGGCCGAGGAGCGCTGGCTGGAACTCGAGATGCTGCGGGAGGAATTGGAGGGGTAAGCGTCGGTTGTTGGGCTCTGCCCTTCGATTGGGTGAATCCGGATCCCTTAATTGAACTCCCAACCGTTTATGTTCACCTCCGTGACATCTTCGAGTCGAGACGCGGTTACACCGACTTCGGCTCCGTCCCGTTCGCACGTCAATCCGAGTTTCTGCTGATTGGACGACTGTCGTTGAACGGCGAGCCCAATGGCCCGGCAGCGCGCTTCGTAGGTTGCGATAACGTCTTCCGGCCGGGCTTTGGTCGTGAACGTCACATAGGCATAGGCGGGAGCCGTGCCGTCTCGTCCTTCTCCCATATAGCCGAGGCTGCCGGCAATAGGGTCCACCAGTCCCAGATTCCCGACCGTGGTTCCGTGGATGAGGAAGAGGTACTTGGGATTCCAGGGACCGAATTCGTGCGAATCGATCGATAGCCACATCGCAACGAGAAGAAGTCCAAGGAAGCAAGCAGGCACTGCAAGAATATAGGCGAAGAAAATCAAGGCATTACGCATCAGTGCCGCTCCAATCCTGATGCGATATGTAACATCGTTAGTTTAATGTTTCATCACCTGCCGTCGGAGCGCTCACGTTTTGTCGGAGCCACATTCAGGATGCTGTCGTCAATGCAATAAGGACAAGCATGATGCGAGAGACGGGGCGGATTTGCGAAGACGCCACGCGCGACACTAAAGTGACATCACCCGCTCGCTAAGAGCATCGGACCCGAACGGGAATTGACCCCGTGAGGATTTATCCGTGCTTCATTGTTCAAGAAGCGGATCGACACTCGTGGAGGAACGCGATGGACTGCTTTTCGAGACGTTGCCTGACTGCGATTCTGACGATGTTCTGCCTTGGGGCTGCGCACACGTCTCTCATGGCGTCGGAGCCCGACCGTGATGTCCTGGCGGAGCGCGTGACGAAACTGTCTCGCGGCACGCAGTGGAAGCCCGTCGAGGCCGTTCCGATCAACTTCCTGACCCATCACCCGCAGGGCATGGTGAAGATCGGCGACACGCTGTTCGTGTCATCGGTCGAGATCCAGCAGCCGACCAAACGCTTCCCGCAGCCGGTGGACGGTTACGACCGTGACACGGGGGCTGGAGTCGGTCACCTGTTCAAGATCGATATGAAGGGCAATCTCATCGCCGACATCACTCTCGGCGAGGGTGCAATCTATCATCCGGGCGGGATCGACTACGACGGGAAATACATCTGGGTTCCCGTGGCCGAGTACAGGCCGAACAGCCGCTCCATCGTCTATCGGGTCGATCCGGAAACCATGAAGGCCGAGGAGATGTTCCGCTTCGCCGACCATGTGGGCGGCGTGGTGCACAACATCGACGACAAGACCCTGCACGGGGTCAGCTGGGGCTCGCGCCGCTTCTACCGCTGGTCTCTCGACGACAGCGGAAAGCCGACCAATGCGAGCGAGTCCCCCGAGAAGCTCAGGACCCTCAACACCTCGCATTACCTCGATTACCAGGACTGCAAGTATGCCGGCAAAAGCCGCATGCTGTGCTCTGGCGTGACCGAGATGCGGATTACCCCCGAGGCGATGCCGTTTCGCCTTGGCGGGCTCGACCTCGTCAGCCTGACGGATGGCCGCCCGGTCTTCCAGACGCCGATCCTGCTCTGGACCGCCTCCGGCATGGACATGACCCACAATCCGGTCTGGACGGAAGCGAGCGATGCCGGAATCCGCGGCTACTTCATGCCCGAGGACGATAAGTCCACGCTCTACATCTACGAGACCGAGGTGAAATAGTCGTCTGACGGGACGGGCGCCCACTCTTCGTTGCCACCCCTGGTGTCGGATGAGACCAAGGGTGGGCGACAGGAGAACGGGATCGGACCGGGCTCCCTGAAGTGGTTTTGCCGTCTAACGCTAAATGCTGACGAAGCCCCGCTTCCCCAAGGCACGGATGTGCAGTAACGGAGGTGGGGCGAGAGCATCGGACCCAAAAGTGGAACCCACTTTTGGGATTCATCCGATGCTTCTTCTCTTGGTTGGAGCATCGTTCGCGGCGGAAAACCGGATCCACTTTTCCGCACGAGGCTCTAAGTTTTGGTTGGGTGGAGCGTTCGAGGGTTCATGTTCGACAAGATCCTGATTGCGAACCGGGGCGAGATCGCGTGCCGGGTCATCAAGACCGCCCGGCGTATGGGCATCAAGACCGTGGCGGTCTATTCCGATGCCGACCGGGATGCCCTGCACGTGGAGATGGCCGACGAGGCCGTTCATCTCGGCCCGGCGACCGCAGCCCAGTCCTATCTTGTGATCGAGAAGATCATCGAGGCCTGCAAGGCGACCGGCGCGCAGGCGGTCCACCCCGGTTACGGCTTCCTCTCCGAGCGCGAAGCCTTCCCCAAGGCGCTGGCCGAAGCCGGGATCGTGTTCATCGGACCGAACCCCGGCGCCATCGCGGCCATGGGCGACAAGATCGAGTCGAAGAAGGCGGCCGCGGCCGCCAGGGTTTCGACCGTTCCGGGTTATCTCGGTGTGATCGAGGGACCCGAGCAGGCGATCAAGATCGCGGACGAGATCGGCTATCCGGTCATGATCAAGGCTTCGGCCGGCGGCGGCGGCAAGGGCATGCGCATCGCCTACTCGGCCGACGAGGTTGCCGAGGGCTTCGCCCGCGCCAAGTCGGAGGCGGCCTCCTCCTTCGGCGACGACCGGGTCTTCGTCGAGAAGTTCATCACCGATCCGCGCCATATCGAGATCCAGGTGCTCGGCGACAAGCACGGCAACGTGATCTATCTCGGCGAGCGCGAATGCTCGATCCAGCGCCGCAACCAGAAGGTCATCGAGGAGGCGCCGTCGCCGCTCCTCGACGAGAAGACCCGCCGCCTCATGGGCGAGCAGGCCGTGGCGCTGGCCAAGGCCGTAGGCTACGATTCCGCCGGCACGGTGGAGTTCGTGGCCGGCCAGGACAAGTCGTTCTACTTCCTCGAGATGAACACCCGCCTGCAGGTCGAGCATCCGGTGACCGAGATGATCACCGGCATCGACCTCGTGGAAGAGATGATCCGCGTCGCCGCCGGCGAGCCCTTGAGGCTGACGCAATCGGACGTGAAGCTCACGGGCTGGTCGGTCGAAAGCCGCATCTATGCGGAGGATCCCGTCCGCAATTTCCTGCCCTCCACCGGCCGTCTCGTGACCTACCGCCCGCCGCAGGAAGGCGAGAGGCATGGCGGCATCACGGTACGTAACGACACGGGCGTCTACGAAGGCGGCGAGATCTCGATCTATTACGATCCGATGATCGCCAAGCTCGTCACCCACGCCCCGACCCGCCTCCAGGCCATCGAGGCGCAGGCGACGGCGCTCGATGCGTTCGCCATCGAAGGGATCCGCCACAATATCCCGTTCCTCTCGGCCCTGATGCAGCACCCGCGCTGGCAATCGGGCAAGCTCTCCACCGGCTTCATCGCCGAGGAGTTCCCGCAAGGGTTCAAGGCGCCTGCACCGGAGGGTGAGGTGGCGCTCCGGATGGCGGCCGTAGGAGCCGCCATCGATCACCTGCTCAACGAGCGCAAGCGGCACATCTCGGGCCAGATGCGGTCCGTCTCCAGCGTGCAGTTCGACCGGGAGCGGGTGGTGCTCCTGGGCCGGGAACGGCACGAGGTCGTGATCGAGGACATCGAGGGCGGCTTCGCGGTCGTGATCGGCGGTCAGGCCTGGCCCATCGTGTCGGGCTGGATGCCTGGCGAGCCGGTTTGGACCGGCACGGTCGGCGGCGAGCCGGTGGCCGTCCAGGTGCGGCCGATCCTCAACGGTGTCGTGCTGTCCCACGCGGGCGCTTCGGCCGAGGTGCGGGTCTATACGCGGCGCGAGGCGGAACTCGCCGCCCTGATGCCGGAACGGCTGGAGGCTGACAGCGGCAAGCAGCTGCTCTGCCCGATGCCGGGGCTGGTGAAGGCGATCAGCGTGAGCGTCGGCCAGGACATCAAGGCGGGCGAACCGCTCTGCATCGTGGAAGCCATGAAGATGGAAAACGTTCTGCGCGCCGAGCGCGACGGCACCATCTCCAAGATCCACGCCAAGGAAGGCGACAGCCTGGCGGTCGATGCGGTGATCATGGAATTCGCATAAGGCGGTCACATTCGGTCGGTACTCCCTCTCGGAAGATATGAACCCATACGTCATGGCCGGGCTTGTCCGGGCCATCCCGATCTAGTGAGGCGCAACGCTTCTCGGATCGGGATCACCGGGAAAAGGGCGGTGATGGCGTAGGGGAGCTGGCCACAAGCGCCTGACGAGACCGGCAAAGCAAAGGGCCCCTGAGCCATGCCCCTCTATTTCGCCTACGGGTCCAATATGGACCAGGCCGCCATGCTCGAACGCTGCCCCGCTTCCAAGCCGGTCGGCATCGGGCGGCTCATGCGGCATCGCTTCATCATCTTCGAGGAGGGCTATGCCTCGGTGGTACGGGATCCGCAGCGCGCGGTCTGGGGCATGGTCTGGGACCTCGCCTTGGCGGACGTGCCTGCCCTCGACCGTTATGAGAGCCTCTCGACCGGCCTCTACACCAAAGTCATTCAACCTATCGTAACGGAGCGTGGGCCGCGCCGGGCCGTGGTCTATGTCGGGCGGAGCGCCAAGCCGGGAACGCCGCTGCCGGGCTACATGGAGGGCGTGGTGGAGGCGGCCCGGCATGCGGGCCTGCCCGAGGAATATGTACGCAGCCTCGGTATGTGGCTGCCCAGAACCCAGATCGCCGCTCCGGTTCCTCAAGCTCCTAAAGTTCGCCCCCTTTGGGGAGCACCGTCGGGAACGATCCGCAAATCCCGGTGAGGGCAGGCGAAGACCAGGAAATCCTGCCTAGCCTGGATCTGCGGAGGGCAGGGCGCATTATCCAGACGCTGGATGGAATAATGGCCGGCGCCACACCGCGCCTGCCGAGTGTACGATAGGGCATGATGACGGCACATCGAACCGCACACGTACTGATTCACGGACGCGTCCAAGGCGTGAGCTTCCGCGCCTGGACGCAGCATCAGGCGCAATTGCACGGGCTCAAAGGCTGGGTCCGCAACCGGCGGGACGGCACGGTCGAGGCGGTATTCTCGGGGCCGGAAGACCTCGTCAAGGTGATGCTGAAGGCCTGTCACGAGGGACCCGGCGGCTCGCGCGTGGAGAAGGTCGAAATTCTCGACCAGGGTGATCCCGATCACGATTTTTCGAGCCGGTTCGAGATTCGGGAAACGGCCTAACCCTTCCCCGGAGCGCCTGCCTCGACGGGGCCTCCCGCGTTCTTCCAGGCGGTGAAGCCTCCCTCCACATGGGCGACCGGGTTCAGCCCCATATCCTGCGCCGTTGCCGTGGAAAGCGCCGAGCGCCAGCCGGCGGCGCAGAAGAACACGAAGGTCTTGTCCTGGGCGAAGACAGGCTTGTGATAGGGGCTTTCCGGATCGATCCAGAATTCCAGCATGCCGCGCGGGCAATGCACCGCCCCCGGAACGCGGCCTTCGCGTTCGAGTTCGCGCGGATCGCGCAGATCCACGAACACCACGTCGTCGCGGCCATGCAAGGCCATCGCCTCGGCGACAGGCAGGGTCTTGATCTTCGCATTGGCTTCGTCGAGCAATGCCTTGTAGCCGCGGGTGATGGTCTGGGACATGAAGGTTCGCTCCCCATTGAGGCTTTGCACAAACTGGGCAAGATGGCAGCGGAGTCAACGGGAGACGAAGGGTGCTGGGTTTCACCAAACTCGATTTTGGGGCGCTGGCTTTTTTTCTGGTCGCCTGGTTCGGATATCATGCCATGCTCGAACTGACGCCTGCCGGACAGAGTAGCCTCAATAGGATCATGAACCAGTACCGCTACCGGTGGATGGAGCAGATGGTGGTGCGGGAAAACCGGATCGTCGACACCACCATCATGGCCTCGCTCATGAACGGCACCGCGTTCTTCGCCTCGACGTCCCTGATCGCCATCGGAGGCGTGCTGGCTCTCCTGCGCTCGGCGGATTCCGTGTTGCCGCTCTTTGCCGACCTCCCGTTCGGAGAGCCGCCGACCCGGCTGGGCTGGGACGTGAAGGTGATCGGGCTCGCCGTGATCTTCGTCTATGCCTTTTTCAAATTCGCCTGGTCGTATCGTCTGTTCAACTACATGGCGATCATCGTCGGGGCCGTTCCAGTGCTGAAGGATAACAGCCGGGAGGAGGCGCTGGCGGTCGCCCGGCAGGCTGCCGCGATGAATGCGGTGGCCGGCAAGCATTTCAACCGTGGACAACGGGCCTTCTTCTTCTCTCTCGCCTATCTCGGTTGGTTCGTGAGCGCCTATCTCTTCATCGGAGCGACGGCCGGCGTCCTGCTCGTCATGTGGCGGCGCCAGTTCCTGTCCGATGCCCACGATGCAGCCCTGAGGTCACCCGATGTCTAAGAACGCGACTCCCGAAGAACTCGAGGCGGCCATGCTGTCTCTTCTCGAAGAGCGTGGCCCCGGTAGGACCATCGGCCCGGCCGATGTGGCGCAGGCGATCGGAGGCAATCAGCCGGAGGGCTGGGGGCCCTTGATGCAGCCGGTCCGAAAGGTGGCGGTGCGCCTCATGAAGGAGGGCCGCATCGTCATCCTCCGCAAGGGCCGTCCGGTCGATCCCGACGATTTTCGCGGAACCTATCGGTTGGCCCTGTCGCCGATCCCGGACCCGCCAGGATAGGGCAGCAGCCCCACCGTGCGGCCGGCGAAATAATAGGCGATCAGTCCAGCCCATTCCTTCGTCGCAATGTCGAGTCGCCGCAGGCCTTCCGAGATGAAGGCAAAGGGGCGGTTGATCCCGGAGCCGCCGGATGTGCGGAAGTCCACCGGATAGGCGACGACAGAGAACCCAACCTTTTCGAAGACGCCGATTGCACGCGGCATATGCCACGCCGAAGTGACGAGCAGCCAGCGCTCGCCCTCGCGGGGCTTGGCGAGTTCGATGGAATATGCTGCGTTTTCGTACGTCGTGCGCGAGCGATCCTCGATGATCATGCGCGCCGGGTCGATCCCGATGCTCTTGAAATAGGCCGCAATGATGGGGGCCTCCGCCGTGCCGTCCCCGAAGACCGTGCCGCCTCCGCCCGAGATCAGGATCCGGGCACCTGGATAGCGGTGGGCGAGTTGGATCGTGTCGAGCACCCGCTCGGCCGATTCATTGGCGACGATCATGCCGCGTGAAGCCGAATCCGCCGCCTCCACGGAACCGCCAAGCAGGATGATGCCGTCGACCGGCTTCCCGTCATCGCGGAAGGGCGGGAAGCGCTCTTCCAGCGGGAGCAGGATGTAACTGGCGATGGGGAGGAGCCCCAAAGCGACGGTCGCCAGCGTGAAAATGAGGCTCAGGCCGATGCCGTGATGCCGGAAGCGCTTGAAGAGAGCCAGGATCAACCCCAGCAGAATGAGGCTGATTAGAAGATTGGAGGGCGTAGCGAAAAACCACGCGATCTTCGAGACGTAATAGAACACCCGCCACCCTCTACTTTCGATGCCTCAAACCTCTTTCTCAGAAGCAGTCCGGAAATCGATTTCCGTCATCACCGACCTTCTGCCCGTGAATCCGCTTCTGAAGATGCCGAGCCTCGCACATCGGGATGGCCGGCCTGAGGCCGGCCATGACGTGCTGAGTCCATCCAGCAGGGACGCGCGGGCTCCTGCTGACTTATGACCTGTTCGACTCGGCTTCGTAGCGGGCCTTGGTTTCCGCGTTCGGCGGATACAGGCCGGGGAGGGGTACGCCCTTCTCCACCTCGCGCATGACCCAGAGCTCGTAGCGCTCCTGCTCGACGGCAGCCTTGGCGACTTCTTCCACCATGGCGGCGGGGATCACTACGACCCCATCGCGGTCGGCCACGATCACGTCATTGGGAAAGATGGCGACGCCACCACAGCCGATGGGCTCCTGCCAGCCGACGAAGGTGAGGCCCGCGACGGACGGCGGAGCGGCCACGCCCGCGCACCAGACCGGAAGATTCGTGCCTTCGACGCCGGCCGCATCGCGCACGGCGCCGTCCGTGATGAGGGCCGCCACGCCGCGCTTCTGCATGCGGGCGGTGAGGATGTCGCCGAAGATGCCCGCATCGGTGACGCCCATGGAGTCGACTACCGCGATGCAGCCTTCGGGCATGTCCTCGATGGCCGCGCGGGTGGAGCGCGGGGAGGCCCAGGATTCCGGCGTCGCCAGATCCTCGCGGGCCGGCACGAAGCGCAGGGTGAAGGCGCGGCCGACCATTTTTTCCGTGGCATTGAAGGCGGGCATCGGCCCCTTCATCCAGCAGCGGCGGACGCCCTTCTTCAGCAGCACGGTGGTGATCGTGGCGGTGGAGGCAGCACGCAGCGCGTCGGCGATCGTCTTGTCGAGTGTCATGAGGGTTTCCTGACGTTGGGGTAGGTACTCATAACGGCCACCAGCTTTGAATGCCACCATTAGACCGTGCAAAGGCGTGCATCAATGTTTCGGATTCGGCGCGCGGAATCTGTCGAGAATGTGCCTTGGGCCCTGATGAGGGAGGATTTCACGAAGCTCCCATCGTTCATCGGCCACGACGGGTCGATCGCGACAGGGGATGGCTGCCATGTCCGGCTGGTATTTTGCAAAGGCGCCCTGGCTTTTCACCGCTTGCCATGGCCGGGGATATGTGGACGATCTGAGCGAAGTGTCGCATCGCCCGGATCCTCGGCCTTTCTCACTGAGCCCCTCTGAAAGATGAGGTTGACCTGGAACGGGCGCAGGCTCTTATGCCGTCCGATAATGACGGGATTCGCGCCGTCCATGAACGAAGCGGATGCGGGGACAGGGATGTCTGAATTCCAAAATCGTGGCCGGTTGGCTTCCGCTTCTCTCGACAGGAGCATCGAGCGGCCCTGGGTCGTCCTCAAGCAGACATTGCTCGTGACGGCTCTGATCCTGCTGCCCCTGTTCTACACGGTCGTGCCGCCGCTGGAGGATTATCCCAACCACCTGGCGCGGATGCAGGCGCTCGCAGGCATCCCGGGCAACGAGTCCCTGTCCCGGTTCTACGAGGTGGCCTGGGCGCCGATTCCCAACCTCATCATGGACCTGATCGTCCCGCCTCTGGTGCCATTCTTCGGGGTCTATACCGCCGGGCGTATCTTCGTGGGTCTGACGCTGCTCCTGATGCTCCTGGGGCCGATGCTGCTCCACCGCACGCTCGACGGGCGCTGGTCGGCCTGGCCCCTTGTGGGCGGGCTGTTCGTCTATAACGGCTTTCTGTTCACGGGCCTGATGAACTATCTGTTCGGCGTGGGGGCTGCGGTGCTGGGCCTTTCCGTCTGGATCAGGCTATGCGGGAAGCCGGTGGTCATCCGCGCCTTGGCAAGCCTCGCCTTCTGCACGGTTCTGTATGTCTGCCACTTGTCGGCCCTCGGCCTCTATGGACTCGGCATTGCCAGTTTCGAATTCTGGCGGCTCTGGACGCAGAAGGCCTGGAAGCCGGCTCCTCTTCTCAGGAGTGCCCTGGCACTCGGCGTACCTTTCCTGCCTTTCCTCTACTTCCTCGTCACCAGCCCGACATGGGGGCTTTCACACGACATCATCTGGGAGTCTCAGGGCAAGTTCGAGGCCGTCACGCTGTTCCTCTCGGTCTATTCGGACATCACCGATATCCCGTTCCTGATGCTGATCGCCATTGCCATCGGAATCGCCGTCAAACGAGGTCTGGTGAGCTTTCATCCGGCCGGCCTGATCGTGGCCGGGGTGCTGACGCTGGCCTTTCTCGCCATGCCGCGCATGGCCTTCGGGTCCTGGATGGCCGATCAGCGCATCGTTGTGGGCATCTTCTTCATGACGCTCGGTTTCATCTCCGTCGATCTGAAGAGGCTTGAGAACCACAATGCCTTCTTCGCTGTCTGCCTTGTCGCGATCGCCTTTCGCGTCGTCGACGTTTCAGCCCATTGGGTGGCCATCTCGCAGCCGCTTCAGGAGCTGAAAAGCTCGCTGCGCCTCATGCCCTTGGGGGCGCGCCTTCTCGTCACCCAGGCTGACGATCCTGCAGAGGGAGCCGTTGACGCCGCCCTGTCTCATGCGCCGACCCTTGCGGTGATCGAGCGTTCGGCTCTCGTCTCACGCCTGTTCGTCGTGCCCGGAAAGCAGATCCTTCGCGCGCGACCCGAATACAGCGGGCACGTGGATACTGAGGACGGCGACACGCCCCGCATCAGCCAGATCATCGTAGCGGCGGAGGAAGAGGAAGGCTCGGCCGAGGGCCCCCGTTACTGGGATCGATGGACAGAATTCTATGATTATTTGATCGTGCTCGGCACCGATTCGGACGAGACGTCCAACCCCGCGCCCGATCTTCTGAAGATCGTGCATAACGGGCGCGGGTTCCAGCTCTACAAGATCAGGAAGGACGCCTAGAGCATCGAACGCAAAAGCGGGAACCGGTTTTGCGTGGAAAGATGCGAAAGAACAAACGATGAGAGCATCGGACCAAAAAGTGGACTTGCACTTCTGGGATCGATCCGATGCTCCACTCTTGGAAGAGCGCCTCGTGCGGACCCGGAGGGCCGCACGGTGCGCAAGGGCGTCGATCCTGGATCTGAGTTCACGCCCGACGGATTAGGCCGTCTTGGCGTACAGCTCGCGTCCGATCAGCATGCGGCGGATCTCGCTCGTGCCGGCGCCGATTTCGTAGAGCTTGGCGTCGCGCAGCAGGCGACCCGTCGGATAGTCGTTGATATAGCCGTTGCCGCCAAGGAGCTGGATCGCGTCGAGGGCCATCTTGGTGGCGTTCTCCGCCGCGTAGAGAATGGCGCCGGCTGCATCCTCCCTGGTGGTCTCGCCTCGGTCGCAAGCCTTGGCGACCGCGTAGACATAGGCTTTCGCGGCATTCATGGTCACGTACATGTCGGCGACCTTGCCCTGCACGAGCTGGAACTCGCCGATGGCCTGCCCAAACTGCTTGCGCTCGTGGATGTAGGGCAGGACCACGTCCATGCAGGCCTGCATGATGCCCGTGGAGCCTGCGGCCAGCACGGCGCGCTCGTAATCGAGGCCGGACATGAGCACGTTCACGCCCCGGCCGACCTGACCGAGCACGTTCTCCTCCGGCACCTCGCAATCCTCGAACACCAGCTCGCAGGTGTCCGAGCCACGCATCCCGAGCTTGTCGAGTTTCTGATGGGTCGAGAAGCCCTTGAAGTCCTTCTCGATCAGGAAAGCCGTGATGCCGCGCGGGCCTGCGGCCGGATCGGTCTTGGCATAGACCACCAGGGTGTCGGCCGTGGGGCCGTTGGTGATCCACATCTTATTGCCGTTGAGGACGTAGTGGTCACCGCGTTTCTCGGCGCGGGTGCGCATGGACACCACGTCGGAGCCGGAGCCCGGTTCGGACATGGCAAGCGCCCCGAGATGCTCGCCGGAGATCAGCTGCGGCAGGTAGCGGCGCTTCTGGTCCTCGTTGCCGTTGCGGCGGATCTGGTTGACGCAGAGGTTGGAATGGGCGCCGTAGGACAGGCCGACCGACGCGGAGGCGCGTGAGATTTCCTCCATGGCGATCACGTGTTCGAGATAGCCGAGCCCGGCTCCGCCATATTCTTCCTCGACCGTAATGCCGTGCAGGCCGAGATCGCCCATCTGGGGCCAGAGATCGCGCGGGAACTGGTTCGTCCGGTCGATCTCCTCGGCGCGCGGCGCGATCTTTTCCTGGGCGAAGTCGCGAACGGTCTCGCGGATGGCATCGGCCGTCTCGCCGAGATCGAAATTGAAGCCCTTGGCGACATTCTGCAGCATCTGTCCCTCCCGGTTCCATTCGCCTGCCCATGGTCGCGGACGGCGATGGAACGCTCTTCTGAACGGCCATTTTGGTCAGCAATGCTGCCCTTATCAAGGCCGCATCGTCTGAAAAGGAGAGGTGGGGCCGGCCCGCGAACCGGCAATTGGTCGTACGCGATAAAGAAAAAGCTCCCTCACGTTGGGTGAGGGAGCCTGATCGGTCGATTGGGGAGATCCGTCTATTCGGGGATGCTCGCCGTTTGGACGGGATCCATGTCGCGGCAGACGCCCTGCGTCCTCAGGCGGCCATGGTCGCGCGGATCGCAGGCGCTTTGGACGAACATGCGCCATTGGTTTTCCGTGCCGTAGAACGTGTTGCGGTCCACGTCGCCCTTCACGCCGGGAACGCGGCCCGTGGTCGTGAACTGCCAGAAGGTCCAGCGGCGATTGTTGTAGCGCACATGCGGCTCGGCGGCCGTGCTGCGGATCCAGTAGGGGTAATCGTTGAACTCGCCTTCCAGGATTTCCTTATGGAAGGTGATGTCGGTGTAGATGATCGGACGCTTGCCGGTATGGGCTTCCATTTCGCGCAGCATCACGTCGATCATGGCGAGCGCCTGCTCGCGCGGAACCTTCCTGGGGCAGTTCACCGACTGTCCGTTCCATTCCACGTCGAGAACCGGGGGGAGGGCATCCGGGTCCGCGGGCACGTTCCTCTTGAACCAGGCCGCCTGCTCGTGCGCGGGGCGGCACCAGTAGACGAAGTGGTAGGCGCCGCGCGGCACGCCCGCCCGCTTGGCCTCGCGCCAGTTCTCATGGAACTTGCTGTCGATGTGGTCGCCGCCCTCGGTCGCCTTGATGAAGGCGAATTGGGTGCCGGCTTGGCGCATCGACGCCCAGTCGACGTCGCCCTGCCATTTGGAGATGTCGACCCCGTGAATGGGGAGCTGGTGGGCCGTTGCGACGCCTTCGTGAGGCCTGACGTCGCCCTTCGTCGGATAGCGGCTCGACGAGGGCATGATGGCGCAGGAGGCGAGACCCAAGGCGATTACAGCGAGCGCGCTGAACCGGGCAGCCCGTACGAAGGTCGTCAGGCCGGAACACTTGGAGCGGCTGGGGGAGCGGCGGCGAGTCTTCATCGGTTCAACTGTATTGTACGCAAAACGGGACCGCACCAGAGATGCCCGAAGAGCGTTAACAGGCCCTTACGAGCGCGGCGCGAAGCGAGACTACAGGCGAAACCAGACCGTTGCGATACCTAAAAAGGAGAAGAAGCCGACGATGTCCGTGATGCTCGTGACGAAGGGACCGGACGAAACGGCAGGGTCGACGCCGAACCGGTTGAGCGTCAGGGGGACGAAGATGCCGCCGAGCGCCGCGAAGAGCAGGACCGAGATGAGTGCAAGGCCGATTACGAGGCCGATCTGGGGCGACTGGAACCACACGCTTGCGACCGTTCCCAGGATCACGGCGAAGACCAGCCCGTTGAGAATGCCGACCGCTGCCTCGCGGCGGATGATGCGCCAGGCATTGGCGCGGCCGAGTTCGCGGGTGGCGAGGGCCCGGACGGCCACCGTCATGGTCTGGGTGCCGGCATTGCCGCCCATGGAGGCGACGATGGGCATGAGGATGGCGAGCGCCACCATCCGCTCCAGGGATTCCTCGAAGACGCGGATCACGCCGGCGGCCAGGAAGGCGGTGCACATATTGGCGAAAAGCCAGGGGAAGCGGCTTCTCTGGGTATAGAGCACCGTGTCCGACAGCTCTTCGTCGGATTTCACGCCGCCGAGTTGCTTGATGTCGGCGTCGGCTTCCTCTTCGAGCACGTCGACGATGTCGTCGACGAGGATGGCACCGACGAGGCGGCCCGCTTCATCCACCACGGCCGCGGATACCAGGTTGTAGCGCTCGAACAGGCGCGCCACTTCCTCCTGGTGCTCGGTCGCCTTCACCCGGTCGGGCTCGTCGTCCATGATCTCCTGGATCGTGACCGGACGCTTCGACCGCAGGAGCCGGTCCAGGGCCACCGCTCCGAGCAGGTGGCCCGCCGGATCGATGACGAAGATCTCGTAGAAGGTTTCCGGCAGATCCGCCGTCTCACGCATGAAGTCGATCGTCTGTCCCACCGTCCAGAACGGCGGCACGGCGATGAACTCGGTCTGCATGCGCCGTCCGGCGCTGTCCTCGGGATAATCGAGGGAGCGCTGGAGCGCGACGCGCTCGATGGCCGGAAGCTGCTCGAGGACCTCCGCCTTCTCCTCTTCGGGAAGGCTTTCGAGAATCGTGACGGCGTCGTCGGAATCGAGGTCGCGGACACCCTCGGCGACGGTCGAGGTTTCGAGTTCTTCGAGGATCTCCTCGCGGACCGCCTCGTCCACCTCGGTCAGGGCGGCGAAGTCGAAGGACCGGCCGAGGAGCTCGATGAGGCGAGGGCGCTGATCCGGCTCGAGCGCTTCGAGCAGATCGCCGAGCTCGGATTCGTGGAAGCCTTCGACGAGTTGCTGCAGGCGGTCGGCTTCCGAGGCCTCGATGGCATCGGCGGCGGCGGCCAGGAATTCCGGATTGAGCTCGCCCTCCTCGTCCCTGAAGGCCAGGGCTTCGGTTGCGGGCTCATCGGACTTCGGGAGCGGCGTCTTGTCTTCGACTTCCAGCATCAGCCGTCCTCTGAAGGTGGGTTGCCCGCCTTTTAGGTGCGGGGACGAGCCCATGCAATGCGCCCAAAAGACTTTCTCGGAGAATCGCTTGGCAATCTTCTCTGCCGGATCGATCCGGGCGCTTGAACGCTTGGCCCAGGCCCCTGGATCGCAGGAACGGTCAACAAAAAAGGCCCCGCAAGGGGCCTTTTCGTCTTCGGCGCCTGAGCGCCAAAGTTGGTGCGGTCAAGAGGACTCGAACCTCCACGGGTCTCCCCGCTACCACCTCAAGGTAGTGCGTCTACCAATTCCGCCATGACCGCGAACTCGGTTCCAGGAGTGGGTTTCTCCTGAAGAGGAGGCCGCTCTAGCAGATCGACCGGGGGGCTGCAACCCCTTCCGCAACGGATCCGCAAATTGACGTGAGCGAATGCCTCGCCTGCCGGCCACGGTATAGGCGATAAGCAGTTGCAATGCCTATATAAGCGCGAGTTCCGCGGCGCCGCGGGAGTGCCTCCCGCTCTTTCGGGCCAGAGCAATTCCGCTCTGCCCGCCGCCAAGTTTCAAGGTGAATCGGTGTCGAACCTGCGAGACAGCCTGGCCGTTCAATTCCAGCCCGAGAGCGGCTCCCCTCCGGTGGAATGGGCCATCTCCGACGGCCTCGTCGCCTACGACGAGGCCGTCGCTTTCATGGAAGCCAGGGCCGAGGCGATCGCGGCCAGCGAGGCGCGGGAGCTGGTGTGGCTGGTGGAGCATCCGCCGCTCTATACGGCCGGGACGTCGGCCAAGGCGGAGGATCTCGTGGATCCGGACCGATTCCCGGTTCACCAGACGGGCCGGGGAGGGCAATACACCTATCATGGGCCCGGCCAGCGGGTTGCCTATGTCATGCTCGACCTCAAGCGCCGCGCCCCCGATCTCCGCCGCTACGTCACGGCGCTCGAGGCTTGGCTCATCGCGACGCTGGATTCCTTCAACATCCGTGGCGAGAGGCGCGAGGACCGGGTCGGCGTTTGGGTTCGGCGCCCCGACAAGGGGGAGGCCGCGGAGGACAAGATCGCCGCCATCGGCATCCGCGTCCGCCGCTGGGCGACCTTTCACGGAATCAGCCTCAACGTGGAGCCCGATCTCTCGCATTTCACCGGCATCGTCCCCTGCGGCGTGACCCAGCACGGGGTCACGAGCCTCGTCGACCTCGGCATCCTGGTGACCATGCCGGAGGTGGATGCGGCGATGCGCAGGGCTTTCGAGGAGGTCTTCGGGCCGACCGAGAGGGCGGAGATACCGTTGCTCTTGAGCCACGACGTCTAGGTTTTTCACAAAGGATACGGCAAGGCTTCTCCCCAAGGCCGCTTCATGCTCTAAGCTGAAGCAAACGGCTGATCATTGGCGGAACTTCCATGCAACGTGTCTTACTCGCTTCCCTCGTCGCCCTGGCTGCCTCGGCCTGTGCCTACCGGCCCGAGCCGACGGAACTCGTCAAGATCGTGGATTCGCCGGCGGACGTGCGGGTCTGCGCCCGTCTGGGAGAGGTCAGCCCCGTGACCCCGACGACGCCCGGGACGGCCCGGCCGCTCTATATCGGTTTCGGCACGACCCTCGGAAACTCGACCTTCGGGTACGCCACCGAAGACATGCTCCAGGCGACCGTCGCCCTCGGCGGCACGCACCTCTACATGCAGCAGGTGTCCCATGACTGGTCGCTCGTGCGCGGCATCGCCTATCGCTGCGGCTCGGGCGTCGTGCGCCAGGAAACCGTCATTCGTGCGAAAGGCTGACGCGGGAGGCCGCCGATCCCGGTTGCATCGGCTCCCTGGTTCTAGGTACTGACGTGGACGGCCCTCCGGTTTCTGCCGTGAAGGAGCCGCCGCCAAGAACGAGGGAGAAAGCCGCCGTGCCCGTCATCGCCACCTCCGCCGATCTGACATCGGATTCCGCGCGGGCGAACCGTGCCGCCTGGGCCGAACTCGCCGATGAACTCCAGGCCAAGCGGCAGGAAGTGGCGCAGGGCGGCCCCGCCAAGGCGCGGGAGCGGCACCTCGCCCGCGGCAAGCTCCTGCCGCGCGAGCGCGTGATGCGGCTTCTCGATCCGGGTGCGCCATTCCTGGAACTCGGCTCGCTTGCCGCTCACGGCATGTATGAGGACGCGATCCATGGTGCCGGCATCATCACGGGCATCGGGCGCGTCGAAGGCCGTGAGGTGATGATCGTCTGCAACGATTCGACGATCAAGGGCGGCACCTATTACCCGATGACGGTGAAGAAGCACCTGCGCGCCCAGGAAGTGGCGCGCGAGAACCGTCTGCCCTGCATCTATCTGGTGGATTCCGGCGGCGCGAACCTGCCCCATCAGACGGACGTCTTCCCGGACCGGGAGCATTTCGGGCGCATCTTCTACAACCAGGCAACCCTGTCCTCGCTCGGCATCCCGCAGATCGCCTGCGTCATGGGCTCCTGCACGGCAGGCGGCGCCTATGTGCCGGCCATGTCGGACGAGACGATCATCGTGCGCCGCCAGGGCACGATCTTCCTCGGCGGGCCGCCCCTGGTGAAGGCGGCGACCGGCGAGGTGGTCTCGGCCGAGGATCTCGGCGGCGCCGATGTCCATGCCCGCCTCTCCGGCGTGGCGGATCATTACGCCACCGACGACGTTCACGCGCTCGCCATCGTGCGGCGCATCGTCGGAACGTTGAACACGCGCAAGAGCATCGATATCGACATCGCCGAACCGGTGGAGCCGAAATACTCCATCGACGATCTCGACGCGATCGTGCCGACCGATCTCAAGAAGCAATACGACATCCGCGAGGTGATCGCCCGTCTGGTCGACGGCTCCGAGTTCGACGAGTTCAAGCGCCTCTACGGCACGACCCTCGTCACGGGCTTCGCACGGCTCTGGGGCATGCCGGTCGGCATCATCGGCAATAACGGCATCCTGTTCTCGGAAAGCGCCCAGAAAGGCGCGCATTTCATCGAGCTGTGCTGCCAGCGGCGGATCCCGCTGCTCTTCCTGCAGAACATCTCCGGCTTCATGGTCGGGCGCCAGTACGAGGCGGGAGGCATCGCCAAGGACGGCGCGAAGCTCGTCACGGCGGTCGCCTGCGCCCAGGTGCCGAAAGTCACGCTGCTGGTCGGTGGCTCGTTCGGCGCCGGCAATTATGGCATGTGCGGGCGCGCCTATTCCCCTCGCTTCCTTTTCACCTGGCCGAATTCGCGCATCTCGGTGATGGGCGGCGAGCAGGCGGCGAGCGTTCTCGCTACCGTTAGGCGCGACAACATCGAGGCCGAAGGCAATGCCTGGAGCGCGGACGAGGAGGAGACCTTCAAGGCGCCGATCCGCGACAAGTACGAGAAGGAAGGCTCGCCCTATTACGCCACGGCCCGCCTGTGGGACGACGGCATCATCCTGCCGTCCGAGACGCGGCGCGTGCTCGCCTTAGCCTTCTCCGCGGCGTTGAATGCACCTTTACCTCCTACCAATTTCGGCGTATTTAGAATGTAATTAAGTTACAATATTGAGGGCTGGGTTGAAGATTGGTAGTAATCTCCTTGGACGGCTGCCGCTCCTTGGGTTGCTCGCCATGAGCATTGCGGCATGCGGCCCCTTGCGGCTCACTCCAGGACCTCATTACTCCGAAGTCCGAAAAGGTTCGTATCGCCCTTATTATCCCCTGCGTCCCGTTCAGCGCATCCCCAAGTTCCGCTTCCTATGTGGTGATGGGCGACGCGTGAATTCGTCATCATGCGCGACCACAACATCGGAGCCTGAGCAAGGACTGAGCGCTGAACAATGAACGGCCTTCAAACAAAGCACTGATCGTCGACATGTACGAGGAGGACGTCTCGTCCTATTATGCCTCGTCCCATCCATAGAATGTTCGAGACATCTTGCCCTCGTGGACGCGCGCTGGCGCTGGCCTTCTCGGCGAATGTGAACATTCTTGTTTCCGAGAAGACGTCCGGCGTGTTCAGGATGTAGCCGGCCCGCCTTTCCACGGCGTGGAACTCTTGCGGGCTCAAGGCGCTTTCAAAACATGCCGCAGGAAGGATCCGACCATTATCGTCGTGCCTATGCCAGGCAGATCGCCCGGCTGGCGGAGGTCCGCGACGGGCGCATCGAACTGGCCTTCGAGAGCGTTCCGCGAGAAGCGTTCTTGCCGCCTCCGCCCTGGACCGCCATCAGCATGGGCGTTGCGGTCCGGACCTCCGAAATCGCCGACATCTACGACAATGTCCTCGTCGCCATCGATCCCGAGCGCGGCATCAACAACGGCGAGCCGGCCCTTCATGCCGCCTGGATCGATGCGGCCCGTCCGCGACCGGGCGAGGCGGTGATCCACGTGGGCGCAGGGACGGGCTATTATACTGCCATCCTGGCGCTGCTGGTCCAGCCTGACGGACGCGTCGAAGCCTTCGAATACGAGGCCGACCTTGCGGCTCAGGCGGCGCGGAATCTGAGCTCCTATGCCAACGTGACCGTCCATGCCGCGTCCGCCTTCGGCCGGGCTCTGCCGAAGGCCGATATCGTCTACGTCAACGCGGGTGTTCTTGCGCCGGATGTCGAATGGCTCCGGGCGCTCAATCCGGGCGGGCGTCTGATCTTCCCATGGCAACCGCATAAGGGTTGGGGGCCGGCGCTCCTGGTGACACGGCGAGCAGGCGGGTTCAGCGTGCAATCGCTGATGAACGTCGGTTTCATCTCCTGCAGCGGAACGACCGAACGAATCTCCCGCGGACGCCTGCCCACCGAAGCCGATCTGGCCGCGGTCCGATCCATCTGGATCGGGAGCACGCGCGCGCCTGATTCCAGCGCCGTCGCGGTCTACGACGACGTCTGGTTCTCCTCCGAGAAACCGGGACATTGAAACGAGCATAGCCATACCCGAAACGCGCCTTCGTAGGGCTCGATCCTTTGTCGGCAAGGGGAATCCTGTCCCAAAAATGTTGCGGTGGAGCAACACCTTCAAACCTTCAACATCCTGCCTCTCTTGGCCCAAGCTCCGCCGCGATCCCGCCATAAACGGAGCGCTACTCCTGATGCAGGTTAAAGTGCTTCAAAACCAAAGCTTTACGTAACGACGCCTGGGGCAGAATTCAGGTTAAGGCTGTTCAATTGATCCTTCCTAAGGGTCATTGCATCGGTGGCGTAGCACATGGCAGATCACGGGAGTTCCAACGGGCTTGGAGCTCCTCGTGAGAACCGGTTGGAAGAAGAGTGCGGACCATGGATGCGCGGTTGATCGACAAGTCGAAGCTGCCGAGCCGTCACGTGACGGAGGGGCCCGCTCGCGCGCCGCATCGCTCGTATCTCTATGCCATGGGACTGACCAAGGAGCAGATCGCCCAGCCGCTCGTCGGCGTCGCGACCTGCTGGAACGAGGCGGCTCCATGCAACATCTCCCTCATGCGCCAGGCCCAGGCCGTGAAGAAGGGCGTGGCTGCTGCCAACGGTACGCCGCGCGAGTTCTGCACCATCACGGTCACCGACGGCATCGCCATGGGCCACCAGGGCATGAAGGCGTCGCTCCCGTCCCGCGAGGTCATTGCCGATTCTGTCGAGCTGACCATGCGCGGCCATTCCTATGACGCGCTCGTGGGCATGGCGGGCTGCGACAAGTCCCTGCCGGGCATGATGATGGCCATGGTGCGCCTCAACGTGCCGTCGATCTTCATCTATGGCGGTTCGATTCTTCCGGGCTCCTTCCGTGGCCGTCAGGTGACCGTTCAGGATCTCTTCGAGGCCGTCGGCAAGTACTCGGTCGGCGAGATGTCGGATGAGGATCTCACCGAGCTCGAGCAGGTCGCCTGTCCGTCGGCCGGCGCCTGCGGTGCGCAATTCACCGCCAACACCATGGCGACCGTTTCCGAGGCGATGGGAATCGCGCTGCCGTATTCGGCGGGCGCTCCGGCGCCTTACGAGATCCGCGACCGGTTCTGCGCCGCTGCCGGCGAGCAGATCATGGACCTGATCGCCAGGAACATCCGTCCGCGCGATATCGTGACCCGCAAGTCCCTGGAGAACGCCGCGACGGTGGTGGCGGCCTCCGGCGGCTCGACCAACGCGGCTCTGCATCTTCCCGCCATCGCGCATGAGGCGGGAATCAAGTTCGACCTGTTCGACGTGGCCGAGATCTTCAAGCGCACGCCGTACATCGCCGACCTGAAGCCGGGC
Organism: Microvirga lotononidis; assembly: GCF_034627025.1. Taxonomy (NCBI): domain Bacteria; kingdom Pseudomonadati; phylum Pseudomonadota; class Alphaproteobacteria; order Hyphomicrobiales; family Methylobacteriaceae; genus Microvirga; species Microvirga lotononidis. Next base: position 3,806,912 of record NZ_CP141048.1, read on the forward strand.
GGGCGCTACGTCGCCAAGGACCTGTTCGAGGTCGGCGGCATTCCGCTGCTCATGAAGACGCTCCTCGACCACGGCTACATGCACGGGGACTGCATGACCGTAACGGGGCGCACCATGGCCGAGAATCTCGCTTCCGTGAAATGGAACGACGATCAGGACGTGGTCTATCCGGCCGACAGGCCCATCACTCCCACCGGTGGCGTCGTCGGGCTGAAGGGCAATCTCGCTCCCGAAGGGGCCATCGTGAAGGTGGCCGGCATGCCGGCTGAGAAGCAGACGTTCCGCGGCCCTGCGCGATGCTTCGACGGCGAGGAAGCCTGTTTCGAAGCCGTCTCCACGCGCCAGTACAAGGAAGGCGAGGTCCTGGTGATCCGCTACGAGGGGCCGCGCGGCGGTCCCGGCATGCGGGAGATGCTCTCCACCACGGCAGCGCTCTACGGCCAGGGCATGGGCGACAAGGTGGCTCTCATCACCGATGGGCGCTTCTCCGGCGCGACCCGTGGCTTCTGCATCGGGCATGTGGGCCCGGAAGCGGCGGTCGGCGGGCCGATCGGGCTGATCAAGGACGGCGACATCATCGCCATCGACGCCGTCACGGGCACGATCGACGTGGAGCTTTCGGACGAGGAATTGGCGAAGCGCCGTTCCGAATGGAAGCCGCGGGAGACGAACGCCACCTCGGGCTATCTCTGGAAATATTCGCAAACCGTGGGTCCGGCACGGGACGGGGCTGTGACCCATCCCGGCGGAGCCGCAGAAAAAGAAACCTATGCGGACGTTTAAACTCATCGCGGCCACGTTGTGGGTGGCTACCCTCGGCGCAGGCGCCGCCTATGCGCTGGATGCCGCGCCGCGCCCGCAACCGCTCACGCCTGCCCTGTCGCCGGCCCTCGCTCCGGGCATCAAGTACGGCTCCGCCCGTGATGCCCTGCGCAGCGGCATGCGCGACTATTATGCGGGCGACAAGATCGGGGCCGTGCACGCGCTCGAATATGCGGCGGGCCAGGGGCACTCGCTTGCGTTGTGGAAGCTTGGGCGCATGTATGCGGACGGCGACGGCGTCGAGCACGACGACCTGAAGGCGTTCGAGTATTTCTCCCAGCTTGCCGACCAGCATGCGGACGAGAGCCCCGATTCTCCCAACGCATCGGTGGTCTCCAGCGCCTTCGTGGCGCTCGGCGGCTATTTCCTGGACGGCATCAAGGACAGCTATGTGGCGGCCAATCCGACCCGGGCCGTCGAGATGTTCAGCTACGCGGCGACGTATTTCAGCGACTCAAACGCGCAGTACAACCTCGCCCGTCTCTACCTCGAGGGTACGGGTGTCCGGAAGGACGCGCGCCATGCGGCGCGCTGGTTCAACCTGGCGGCCGAGAAGGGCCACACCGCGTCCCAGGCGCTGCTGGGGCATCTGCTGATGACGGGGCAGGGCGTTCCGCGCCAGCGGGCCAAGGGCCTCATGTGGCTCACCCTGGCACGGGAAGCCTCCACCGACGCCCCCAAGGATCAGTGGATCGTCTCCCTCTACGACGACGCCTTCGCGGCTGCGGACGAGAGCGACCGCAAGCTCGCCCTGGCTCTGCTGGAGCAATACATCCAGTCGCGCCGGTAAACCGGGCGGACGGATTTCCTCGACATCATCACCGGCCTCGTGCCGGTGATCTCGATTCGTAGAACGCAGCGCTTCACGGAATCGGGCAGTAGTTACTCGATATCCAGATCGACCATCACCGGCACGTGGTCCGAGGGCTTGTCCCAGCCGCGGACTTCCTTCCGGATCGAGGCCGTCCTGAGCTTGTCCTGCGCCTGGGCCGAGAGCAGCAGGTGGTCGATGCGGATGCCGTTGTTCCGTTGGAAGGCGCCAGCCTGATAATCCCAGAACGAGTAGAGGCCGGGCTGGTCGTTGCAGGCGCGCACGGCATCGAGGAAGCCGAGATTGACCAGTTCCCGGAACTTGGCTCGGCTCTCCGGCTGGAACAGGGCGTCTTTGGTCCAGGCCGCCGGATCCATGGCGTCCTTGGGTTCGGGGATGACGTTGTAGTCGCCGCACAGAACGAGGGGCTCCTCGAGCAGGAGGAGATTCTTCGCATGGGCGCGGAGGCGGTCCATCCACGCGAGCTTGTAGTCGAATTTCGGCGTGCCGATGGGATTGCCGTTGGGCAGATAGATGGAGGCCACACGCACGGCGCCGTGTGAGGTCGAGATCACGCCTTCCAGGTAACGGGCCTGCTCGTCGCTCTCGTCGCCCGGCAGGCCGCGGCGCACATCCTCGAGCGGGCGCTTGGACAGGATGGCGACGCCGTTATAAGCCTTCTGGCCATGCGTGGCGACGTTGTAGCCGAGCGCCTCGACTTCCGCGCGCGGAAAGGCCTCGTCCACGCACTTCAGCTCCTGGAGGCAGAGCACGTCCGGTTCCGCGCTCTTCACGAAAGTGGCGAGGTGATCCAGCCTCTGCTTGATGGAGTTCACGTTCCAGGTGGCAATGCGCATCGTGTCACTCTCGCTCTTTCGTCCTGCCAGTTTCATCGGATGTTCGTCTTCGGCTGGCAAGATTGAACTCGTCGCCATCCCCACGGTTGCACCTCATGCCCGGCTCATGGCTCACGCCCATCGACAGCTATTGCGAGCGGCTAGGCCCTGGATTTTGGGCGGAGCCGCTCAACGCCGCGACTAATGCGGCCTTCATCGCGGCGGCTTTTTATGCCTTCCTGCTCTGGCGGCGGGCCGGCGCGCGGGACTGGCCCTCTCTCTGGCTGATCGCCGTCACCTTCGTCGTCGGGACGGGCAGTTTCCTGTTTCACACATTCGCGAACCGCTGGTCGCTGCTGGCGGACGTGTTGCCCATTGCCGTCTTCATCTACAGCTATTTCCTGTTAGCCATGCGACGATATCTGAGCCTTGGATGGGCTGCCGCCACGGCCGCGACAGGGTTGTTCCTGCTCTTCAACCTGTCCTTCGATCGTCTCTGGTTCAGCGTCCTTCCCGGCGTGACGCTGAACGGCTCGGTCGGCTATATCCCGGCTGCGCTGGCGCTGCTCGCCGTAGGAGTTGCCTGCCGGCTTTCACAAGCCAAAGCGGCGGGTCTGGCGCTTCTCGTGGCGGCGGGCGTGTTTGCGCTGTCGTTGTACGTCCGCTCCATCGACGAGGCGGTTTGTGCGGCCATGCCTGCGGGCACGCATTTTCTGTGGCATATGCTCAATGCATTGGTGCTCGGCATCCTGATGCGAGCCGCCATCGTTCACTCATCGCGAAAAGGACCGGTCTTTGTCCAGGATTGAGATTCACGGCTATGCCATCGTGTCGGACAACGACTGCATCGCCGACGCCTCCGGGCGGACGCCCGATGTGCTCCGCAACGACGCCGACTGGGCCTATTTCCAGGCCGAGCTCAACCGGTCGGCCGTGACGGTGCTCGGCCGCCTGGGTCATGAGGCCAACCCGAACCCCAAGGGCCGGCTGCGGGTGATCCTGTCCTCGTCCTCGCCTGGCCTCGAGCGGCGGCCGGACGGCTGGTGGTGGAATCCCGAGGCGCTTGCCTGGGACCAAGCCATCCGAACGGTCCTGCCGGATGGCGGCCGCGTGGCGGTGCCCGGCGGGCGGCGGGTCTTCGACCTCTTCCTCGCCATCGGCTACGACGCCTTTCACCTGACCCGAGCCCAGGGAACCTCCATTCCCGACGGCGTCCCCGTCTTCTCCGGCTGCCGGGCGGGGGTGAGCGCTGAAACCGTTCTGGCTGCACAGGGCTTGAAGCCGGAACCGCGCCGGATCCTCGATCCCGCAGGGCCGGTGAGCCTGACAATTTGGCGGAACGGTCGCCAAGCCTGATGAGTTTGCTTGGAGTTGACGTGAAACAGCGACCCGAAGGGAGAAGCCGATGCGTCACTTCACCATTTCGACCGCATTGCTCGCGGGCTGCCTGATCGCCGGTGCGGCATGGGCGCAGGGTTCCTCGGGCGGTTCGGGGGGCTCCAGCGGAGGGGGCGCGGGCGGCGCTTCCGGCGGCGGCTCGTCGGCTTCACCGTCCACGGGCTCCTCGGCAGCGCCGAGCGGCGCCACTCAGCCCGGAGCGTCGACCATCCGGCCACCCGGCCAAGGCGCCCAAGGGAGCGCCGATCCCGGCAACGCCTCCAGCCGCATGGGCGGCTCGATGGGGAATACGGGAACCGGCAGTCGGGCGACGACGGGTACGGTCCCGCCTCCCGGCAACGAAGGCAGCACGGGAGGAACCGCCGCAGGCTCCGGCGGCTCCCAGACGGGTCCCCGCACCACGGGAACGGTTGCAGGCGGCAACCGCCTGCAACCGGGCGAGACTTCGACCGTCGCCCCCAGCTCCCGCGAGGAGAAGCTCCTCGAGGATGCGGATAAGCGGGTCAAGCGGGGAATCTGCCAGGGCTGCTGACGCTCAGGCGGCTTCTTCGAGAGCCGGATAATCCGTGTAGCCCTCGGTGCTGCCGCCGTAGAACGTGGCGCGGTCCGGCTCGTTGAGAGGCGCATTGAGCCGGAAGCGCTCGACAAGGTCCGGATTGGCGATGAACAGGCGGCCGAACGCCACCAGGTCGGCGCGGCCGTTGGAAACGGCTTCGGCCGCCATCTCGCGGCCATAGCCGTTATTGGCGATGTAGGCTCCACGAAATGAGCGGCGCAGCCCCTCGTAATCCACGGCCACGGCGTTACGGTCGCCCTGGGTGGCGCCTTCGATGACGTGGATATAGGCAAGACCCAGGCCGTCGAGCTTCTCCACCACATGGCTGAACAGGGCCTGCGGATTCGAATCCTCCGCATCGTTCACCTTGGCCGGGGAGAGGCGGATGCCCACGCGGCCCTTGTCCCAGACCTTCAGCACGGCTTCAGCCGCTTCGATGGTCAGGCGGGCCCGGTTCTCGATGGAGCCGCCATAGGCATCGGTGCGCTTGTTGGAGCCGTCCTTCATGAACTGGTCGAGCAGATAGCCGTTCGCCGCATGGATCTCGACGCCGTCGAAACCTGCCTCCTTGGCGTTGCGGGCGGCCGTCTCGTAATCCCGCAGGATTCCGGGAATCTCCGAGAGGTCGAGCGCGCGCGGCTCGGACACGTCCGCGAAGCCCTCTTCGAGGAATGTCTTCGTTTGCGCGCGGATGGGCGAGGGGCCGACGGGTGCGCCGCCGCCGGGCTGGAGCGACGTGTGCGAGACCCGTCCCACATGCCAGAGCTGGATGAAGATCCGGCCGCCGGCCTTATGGACAGCATCGGTCACCTTGCGCCAATGCGCCACCTGCTCGGGTGAATAGATGCCGGGCGTGCGCAGATAGCCCTGGCCCTGGTGAGAGATCTGCGAGCCTTCCGAGATCAGGAGGCCCGCGCTGGCGCGCTGGGCGTAATAGGTCGCCGTGATATCGCGAGCCACATCCCCTTCCGCCGCCCGGTTCCGGGTGAGGGGGGCCATGACCAGGCGGTTGGGCAGGGTCAGGTCGCCCAGGGTCAAGGGCTGGAACAAAGCATTGGCGTCGGCACTCATCGAAAACCTCGTTTCATCCTGTGGAATTATCGAAAGCACAGGTTGGTACGAGATAAGCAGCCCTCCATTTGACGCAACGGAAGGCTGCTATGCAAAAATGCCATGCCTCAAAGCGAAATCGCCCGCTCAGGCAGGGCTGCTGGCTCGGTCGAGTTCCGCTATGTCCTCGTCTCCGAGGCGCACCTGCGTTGCCTGAACGAGGTCCCGAACCTGTTCCACGCTCGTGGCGCTCGCGATCGGGGCCGTGAGCCCCGGCCGCGCCATCAGCCAGGCGAGCGCGATCCGGGCCGGCGTTGCATTCTTCCGGGCTGAGACCTCGTCCAGGGCCGCCAAGATGCGCCGGCCGCGATCATCGAGATAGGCCGCCATGCGGCCGCCGCGCACGCTCTTGCCGAAATCCGCTTCAGACCTGTACTTGCCCGTCAGGAAACCGCTCGCGAGGCCGTAATAGGGGATGACGCCGACCTCCTCTTTCCGGCAGAGCGGCTCCAGCTCGGCTTCGTATTCCGCGCGGTCGGACAGATTGTATTTCGGCTGCAGGCTCTCGTAGCGCGGCAGTCCGAGATCAGCGCTGATCGCGAGCGCCTCTTTCAGCCGGGCGGCCGTGAAATTCGACGCCCCGATGGCTCGCACTTTTCCGGCACGGATCAGCTCTTCGTAAGCCTGGAGCGTCTCCTGCTGCGGCGTGTCGAGGTCGTCCCGATGGGATTGATAGAGATCGATGGTGTCGGTCTGGAGGCGGCGGAGCGAATCCTCCACGGCGGACCGGATATAGTTCTTCGACAGGCCTTTCCGATCCGGCGCCATCTCGGAGCCGACCTTGGTGGCGATCACGAGCTTGTCGCGGTTACCGCGAGCCTTCATCCATTTGCCGATGATGGTCTCCGACTCGCCGCCTGTGTGGCCGGGCACCCAGGTGGAATACACGTCGGCCGTGTCGATGAAATTGAGGCCGGCATCGACATAGGCGTCGAGCACCTTGAACGACGTCGCCTCATCGGCCGTCCAGCCGAAGACATTGCCGCCGAGGCACAGGGGAGAAACCATCAAGTCCGAGCGGCCGAGCCGACGCTTTTCCATCTTCATCTCCATGATCCGCTGCCGTTTCGGAGCGGATCATGGAGATAGCGCATCGTGAGGAAAAGTGGACCTGCCTTGCCTCACGATATGTTGCATGCCGGTGCGAGGGCACCGGCGATCAGGCGGCCACGCTCAATGTGATGCCCCGCGCTTCCGCGAAGGCGAACAACTCGGCTTCGCTGCCCACGCGATGGCGCTGGTCGATGGTCCAGCCGGTCTCGTCGCGCACCACGATGTAGCCCCGTGCCTGAAGACGAGACACGACAGCCTGAATGCCGCTCGATTCGGACTTCGTCACGCCGCGCTCCGCAATGAAGCGCTCGATGGCCGCCTGCGCAGCTTGGGCGAGGTCGATCGCATCTGCGCGATTGGCGGGCTTTGCCTTCGCCTTGGCCTGTGCAAGCGCGCGCGCAGGATCCCGGCGGACGGATTTCCAGCCGCCGCGGCCAGAGGTCTGTCCTCCGGTCGTGTCGGGCTCCTCGGCCCGAGGAGCGGCGGGAGCCTCGGTGACGACGATCTTCGGGACGGCAGGCGCGACGGGCTGCGGGGCAGGGCGGAGAGGCGCGACCCGCGACATGCCCTGAACGGTGGGCAGGACGGCTTTCTTCTCCGGCTCCTTGGGTTTTTGGGCGGGCCTGGGAGCTGCGGCCTGGACCCTTTCGCGGAGCGCCTTCTCTTCGCGAGCTTTTTCCTGGCGAACCTTCTCCGCCCGGGCCTTCTCTTCCTGAACCCGGCGGGCCGCTTCCTCACGGGCATGACGTGCCGCTTCGGCACCCTGCCGCTTGGCTTCGGCCTCTGCTTTCCAGGTTTCCATTTGCCGCTGCCTGGTTTCCGCTTCGGCCTTCTTCGCCTCCGCGTCGCGACGGGCCGCGGCCTCTGCCGAACGCTTGACCCGGATGACGAGCCGCTGATCGATGCGACCCTTCTCGGCGATGGCGGCTCTCGCGGCGCGGATCATTCCCGCTTCTGTCTCTGCGACCATGGTCTTCAGATGATCCGCCATCGATGCTTCGAGAACCTTGATGGCTTGAACGATCGCCGCCTGAACGTCGATCGACGGCAGCACTTTCCTTGCGACAGGCACCGCCGTCGGAGCAGGCATCTCAGCTCGGGCGATGGGGGGATGGCGTTCCGGCGTGGGAAGCCGGACCGGCTTCTGCGCGGGAGGCGTCGCGGCCGCCGGTTTCGAAGCTTGGGCCTGGGGCGCTTTGGGGCGCGCCATTCCGGCAGCGGTGATCTTCGCCAGCTTGGAGAGATCGCGCACGCCGATCAGGCCGAGATCCTGCATCTTCCAGCGGATCTGGGTCACGGTTCGGCCGAGCTCGGCGGCGATCAGCTTGTCGGTCAGCGGCGGATCGGCCGAAACGAGTTCGCGCAAGCGCGCGACGCTGGCTTCATCCCAGGTCTGGTGAGGCTGGACGAGAGTGCCGATCAGCCGCGCCCTGGCATAGGTTGCCGGCACGGGCCTGCCCAGTTTCGCGGCGGTGACGGGAACAGGGACCTTGGCCTCCCTGT